>JBGPKH010000036.1:0-26441 GCA_041485845.1 Bryobacteraceae bacterium | reverse complement strand
GACGCGGCGAAGAACCGGCGAAAATACCCGACCCGCACCGGCCGCGGCTTCATGCCCTTTGGTGGGCCGCCGCGGCCCATCGGGACCTCCCTATGGTCGCGGCTCTGTCACTCACGCTGAATCAGCACAACCATAACCGAGACCGTCAGGCAGCGTTTGCCGCCGCTGAACCGCGAAGTCCCGAAGACGGGTAAGCACGGGCGGAGACTCGAGAGGCCGGGACCCACTCTATAATCAAGGAATGTGCGGAATCGTGGGCTACATCGGGACACGCAAGGCCGTTCCGATTATCCTGGAGGGACTGAAACGCCTGGAGTATCGGGGATACGACTCGGCGGGCCTGGCGGTCTATTGCGACGACGGGCAATTCGCGGTTCGACGCGCCAAGGGTAAGCTGCGCAACCTGGAAGAGGCCATCCGGATGAGTCCCCTGGATGGGACCTTCGGCATCGGCCACACGCGCTGGGCGACGCACGGACGTCCTACCGAGGAGAACGCGCACCCGCACCGCGATTGCAAGGGCGACGTGGTGGTGGTACACAACGGAATCGTCGAAAACTACCTGGCACTGAAGCAGCGGCTTCAGGAGGCGGGCCACGAGTTCAAGACCGAGACCGATACGGAAGTCATCGCCCACCTGGTGGAGGAGCACTTCCAGGGCAACCTCGAAGAAGCGGTCCGCGCCGCGGTGAAGGAGCTCACCGGAGTCTTCGCGATGGCGGTAATTTCGCGGTCGGATCCCAACAAGATCGTGGCCGCGCGATCGGGGCCGCCGGTGGTGATCGGCATCGGCGACGGCGAGTACTTCGTGGCCTCGGATGTGCCCGCCATCCTCACCCACACCCAGGACATGTTCTTCCTGGCCGATGGCGACATGGCGATTCTCACGCGCGAGGGCGTGACGCTCAGCGATTTCGATGGAAGTCCGGTGCGCCGCCAGGTGACGCACGTCCTGTGGAATCCCATCGAAGCGGAAAAGGGCGGTTACCAGCACTTCATGCTCAAGGAGATCTTCGAGCAGCCGCGCGCCGTCCGCGACACGACGCTGGGGCGCGTGGGTCAGGAGACCGGGCGCATTTTTCTGGACGAGATGGACATCCAGCCCGCGGAGTTCGAGCGTTTCCGCCAGGTGAAGATCATTGCCTGCGGCACGAGCTGGCACGCGGGGCTGGCCGGCAAATTCATGATCGAAAGGCTGGCGCGCATCCCGGTCGAAGTGGACTACGGGAGCGAGTTCCGCTACCGGGATCCCATCGTGGGCGAAGACACGCTCACGGTGGTGATCTCGCAATCCGGGGAAACCGCCGATACGCTCGCGGCGCAACGGGAGGCCAAGCAGAAGGGCTCCAAGACGCTGGCCATCTGCAATGTGGCGGGCTCGATGATCACGCGCGAGGCCGCGGGCTCCATCTACACGCACGCCGGACCGGAGATCGGCGTCGCTTCCACCAAGGCGTTCACCAGCCAGTTGACCGCGCTGTTCATCCTGGCGATGCACCTGGGACAGGCCAACCGCCGCCTGGACGAGAGCGTGTCGCGCTGCCTGGTGCAGGAGTTGCTGCGGCTTCCCGGCAAGCTCGAAACGGCGCTCTCGAACGATGCGGTCTACGAGGCGTTGGCGCGCCAGTTCCACCACGTCACGGACGCTCTCTTCCTGGGCCGCGGCGTACACTTCCCGATCGCGTTGGAGGGCGCGCTCAAGCTGAAGGAAATCTCCTACATTCATGCCGAAGGCTATCCGGCGGGTGAGATGAAGCACGGGCCCAACGCGCTGATCGACGAGAAACTCCCGGTGGTGGTGCTGGCCACGCGCGATCCGGCGAGCGCCGAAGACCGCGTGCTGTACGAGAAGACGGTGTCCAACATTCAGGAAGTGAAGGCCCGCGAGGGCATCGTACTGGCGGTGGTCACCGAGGGTGACGGCACAATCCGGAAGATCGCCGATCATGTCATCGAAATTCCGGCGGCGCCGGATCTGCTGGCGCCCATCCTGGAGATCGTGCCGCTGCAACTGCTGGCGTACCATATCGCGGTGCACCGGGGCTGCGATGTAGACCAGCCGCGCAACCTGGCGAAGAGCGTTACGGTTGAGTAGCCCGGGGTTGCGGCAGTTCTCGCACCGGCTCCAGGTCGCCACGCGCGGCAAGGGGCTCTACGAAATCACCAGCCAGATCGCGCAGTGGCTGAGCGTGCGCCCGGTGCGCTCGGGCCTGCTGACCGTCTTCATCCAGCACACTTCCGCTTCGCTGACGATCCAGGAAAACGCCGATCCCGACGTGGTGTACGATCTGAATGCATTCTTCAGCCGGCTGGTGGCGGAGGACCACCGCCTGTACCGCCACACGGTGGAAGGCCCGGACGATATGCCGGCGCACATTCGGGCGGCGCTCACCCCGACCCAGGTTTCGATTCCGGTGGAAGACGGCCGGCTCGCGCTGGGAACATGGCAGGGGGTGTATGTTTTCGAGCACCGTGCCATGGCGCACCGGCGCAGCGTGCTGCTGCACTTGGTGGGCGAATGACCGTGGTGGCCGCAGCGGAATGCTCCTATAATGAGGCGGAGGTGCTGAATGAGCTTGAAAGCTTCCGTGCGCAAGGCCGGCGATGTGGCCATCGTCGATCTGGCGGGCCGTATCACGCTGGGTGAGGGATCCGGACTGGTGCGCAGCACGATCAAAGACCTGGTGACCAGCGGGCAGAAGAACATCCTGCTCAATCTCAAGGACGTCACCTATCTCGATAGCGCCGGATTGGGCGAGTTGGTGGGCTCATACGCTTCCGTGACCCATGCGGGCGGCGACATTAAACTGCTGCATCCGCAGGCCAGGGTCCACGACCTCCTCCAGGTCACCAAGCTGTATACGGTCTTTGTGAGTTTTGACGACGAGAATGAAGCGCTGCGCAGTTTTGGCGGAGCTGCCGCGGGGAGCCGGCTGTTTCTGTAGGGGGCCTGTCTGGCCGGACAGAGAGCCGCAAGGAGCGTCCATTCCCGCCGATCGACCATCAAGCCGATGTGGCGGTTTGCGGCCGGCCGCGCCGGCGGTGAGGCGTTGGCCGGCAGCGGGTCTATCCAAGAGTCGCTGGTATCGGATGCCGGATCAACGTCCTAAAACTATTGACCGAATCGCTGTTCTGCGCTACGAATCGCATCGCGAGATGGCCGTAGATCTTGCTGAACATGGTCCGATCAGCGGAACCGGCGCAGGTATCGATCCAAACCGCTGTAGGCGTATTCCGGAGACGGACTCCCATCCCATTGTTGCGCGAACACGCTGAGGAAGCCGGACTCGCTATGCATTCGCCGCTCAACATCGCCTTCCAGCGCCGATCCGGCCGGTTTCCAGTCGCGGCCGAGAGCGGTGCGTGCGGCCTTGAGCAGGTCGACGGCCTGACGCGGGTCATGACGCTTCCAAGCGATGTAGCCGCGGAGGAACCAGGCGTTGGCAGCGCGCGAGTTGGCCTGGCAGGCATGCGTGAAGCGGCGTTCCGCAGCCGCCAGGTCGCCCAATCCCAGGGCCACCTCGCCGAGCAGCACCAACGTGCCCGTCTCTTCGGAGTTCAGCCGTAGCGCCGCGTTCAGAGGGGCGCGCGCGGCGTCGAGTTGAGAACGCGACGAAGCCGATGCGGCCAGGAGCTCGCCCTTCCTCTGGAAGGCGCGATGACTTTGCGGGTTCACCTCGGCGAGCGCATCGAGTTCCGCGATCGCGCCGGGCACGTCGCCCTGCGCGGCGAGGCAATTCGCGAGGTAGTAGTGCGAATCTTCGTGGCCCGGGTTGATGGCCAGCGCTTCGCGGAAGAGCCGCGCCGCCCTTACCAGGTCCCGGTCGCGTTTCATCGCATCCATAGCCGCGCGCTGTTTCTCCCAGAATCGCGTCAGCCCGGCCTTGTCGAGTGGTGAGTGGGGCGTGAAGACCCGCGCTTCGCGCTGGCCCTCGGTGACCTCCCAAATGCGGTTCGCCGGCAGATTCGTCCACGTTTCCGGGAGGCCGTTCAACCATCGCACCTCCAGCCGGTCGATCTTCGCCGCCGCGCCAAGCCCGAGATGCACGCGGCGGCTGTCCTGGGACAGATAGGACGCGCTGGTCACCGTGCGGCGCAGCGGGACGTTGCCGATCCATGCGGTCACGGTAGCGCCATCGCCGAAACCCAGCGGGGCGCGGCTGCCCGGGACGCGGCTGTGCAGGCGAAATTCCGCCCAGTTGCCGTGCGGCACATCATTGCGCAGCAAGCGTACGCCTTCTCCGTGGTCCATGATCGCCACGTCCATCGAGCCGTCGTTGTCGAAGTCCGCAACCGCGAGACCGCGGCTCACGTGCGGCTGCGCCAGCGACCGGTTCCAGGGCGCCAGATCGTGGAAGTACTCGCCCCGAGCGTTCCAGAACAGGAACGAGGGCATCGCGGCCAGCCGTGGCGGCGAGGTTTCTTTCCGCTCGAACGTGCTGCCGTTCGCCACCACCAGGTCCGTCCAGCCGTCGGAGTCGAAATCGACGAAGCTGGCGCCCCATCCGATGGACTGCATGGAGGGCTGCCCGATGCCGCGCATCTCGGCCACGTCGGTGAAGTGCAGCTCCGGCCTGGCCACGCCGTTCTGCTTCTGTTCGGAGACCAGCGATTGATACAGGGCGAACTGCTGGGCGATCCAGTGCGAGATGAACAGGTCGTCGTCGCCGTCGCGGTCGAAGTCGCCCGCCGCCAGGCCCATGGAGCCACGATACTCCTCCACCCATGCGCTTCTCCCCGCGTCGACGAATGTCCCGCGCCGGTTCAAATACAGCTTGTTCTCGGAGATGTCGTTGGCGACGTAGAGATCCAGCCAGCCATCGCCGTCGAAATCGTGCCACAGTGCGCTCAGGCTGCGGCCTTCGGGGTTCGCGACGCCGAGCTCCCGCGCGACCTCGGTGAACGCGCCGCCGCCGTTGTTGCGGAACAGCAGGTTGCGTTCGGGCGCGTACGATGCGGGATTCAGCGTGAACGGGACCTCTTTCCCAAATTGCTGCGTGGTGCCGGCCGAGTCGCCTTTCCCACGCACGTATTTCACGTACCCGCAGACATACAGATCGAGGTAGCCATCGCGGTTGTAGTCCCCCCATGTGGCGCCGGCCCAAAAACCTTTGGGGGAAGGAAAATGCCGGTCGCGGACCAGATGGCCGCGATCGTTGCGGTAGAGAAGGATCGTGTCATAGCCCGTGACGATCAGATCGAGCCAGCCATCGTTGTTGTAGTCACCCCAGGCGGCAGCCATGCCGCGAATGCGCGTTTCGGGGAAGTCCGGCACTCTCTCGAAGCGCCCGTTACCGAGATTGCGATAGAGGACCGAGGGGGCGAGCTGCGAGTCCGGCAGGTCCAGCGCCCCCCCGCCACTGACCACCAGGAGATCTTCGTACCCGTCGTTGTCGAAATCGCCCCAGGCGAGGCCCGATCCCATGTCCTCGGGCAGTTGCGACGTGCGCGATCCCTGAAACTGCCGGAACGACGCGAGCCCGGCCGCCTCCGTCACGTCGGTGAAGCGCGGCTCCGGCGCTCCGGCCGGCAGCTTGCGTCCGGGATCTCGCAGCGGGTCGGCCGCCCGTGAGCCCACTTCCGTTCGAGCCGGCCGGGCAGTGACGGCCGGCTGGCGCTCGGCGCGCTCGCTGATGGCGCTGGTGACGTCGGCGGAGGCTTCGCCCGGAGCGTATTCCTCGGGTGCGTTCTCCCGGTGAATGCGCCAGGCAATCAGCGCGCCGATGACTGCCAGCGCCGCCAGCGTCGAGGCCGTCCAGACGACCCGGCGATGTCGCCGCGAGAGCGGCCTGCGGGGTCGCGGTGGAACGGCTGCCTGCATAGCCTCACTCTCCCGCCCTCGCCACGGATACTCGGGCCGTAGCACTCGCGATGTCCACGACCGGCGACGTCAGGCCCGCCTTTTCGCCCATGACATAATTCAGCAGAAACTGGTCGATCTTGCGATACTGCAGAATCGCGACAATACGCAAGGTTCCAGGACCGCTTGCGGGGACCGAGAATTCCCGGGCGCCGCCCGTATCTCGCGACGGTACGCGCGGTCCCCCCGAAGGACAGAGCACGTTGTATTCGACCGTGTCTGAGTAGCCGGGGAAAAGCGACCGGCGGTATCGCACGCCGACCATCTCCCACAGGTTGTGACGATCGATGAGATTGCCGTATTGATCCACCGGCTCGGCCTTGAACAGAAAGGTGCCGGGCTCCAGGAAATTGCGGGCATCGCGCTGCCCGGAGGAGAATACGGTCCGGCCCCGGTCATCCTCGACCCGTAGATCCACCCAACTCTGGATCATGTCGAGCGGACCAGTCGGATAATCGTGGCCGACCTTGTTGGACACCAGGACCACCCGGATGGGCAGGCGCTGCCCCGGCACAGCCGTGGCGGGTACTGCGATGCGTAGCTTGACCACCGCCCCTTCGGCCCACTTGTCCCGGATCTCGGGAATCTCGATCTGGCCATGCAGCCAGCGCTCGGTCAATTGCACGTGCTTCTCCGCGCCCTCCAGGTGAAGCAGCGCCGGCACGAAGTTGTTGGCCGCCAGGAAGCGGTGGCTGCGATGCTTGTGGTCGCCCGCGCTGCGGTTGTAGTCGCTGGTATCCCCGGCGGCCGGGTCCGTGGAATCGACGAGCGGCATGTGGCACTCCCGGCACTCGACCGTCCCTCGAGCGTCTCCTTTCTTGTTCCAATGGCTCGCCGCCCAATTGTCGTACTGGTTCTGCAACTGCACCCAGCCCACTCGATTCACTTCCTGGTCGATGAACTGCTTATGGCAGGCCGCGCAGTACTCCGGCTTCTTGTACATGCGCTTGCTGAAACGATTGTGCGGGGAAGGCCAGGTGCGAATGAGAAAGTTGCGCGCAACCGCGGCGGCCGTGTGAGGGCCGCTCCATTGCCACAGGTAATCGCCCAATTGCGTGATCGTGTAATTCGCGTTGCCCTGAATGTCCGTCTTCTGAATGGAGTGGCAGGCCACGCAGGAGACGCCTTCGTTGTAACCGTCGAGCCCGGTCAGCTTCTCGACGAAGATGTTCTTGGTTCCGGAGAACAGCGAGATTGGATCGTGACACCCGCCGCAGTAGCGCGTCGATTCCGGACCATTCTGCTTCGCCATCACGTTCTGAATGCCCTGGAAGATCGGGTCCATGGCGGCATACCGGTGCGCGCTGGGCTTCCACTCGTCGTAGATAGGCGTATGGCAGCCGCTCGATCCGCAGGTGGCGGAGCCGGCCAGGGAGCGGGCGTCGAACGCGCCATTGGTGGACGTGCGGGCGAGGCTTGGCGCGAATGGCCTGTTCTTGCCGTAGAGAAGGTTGTAATCCGGCGGGAATTCATTCCGGTACCTGGTCCCCGGGTAAGCCAGTGTCAGCCCGGCGGTGAGGCAGGCGCCGGCGCCGCACGCGATTACGGCCTGCGTGAGCCATCCTGCGGCCGGCCGCGCGAATTCGCTGCCTCGCCGGCGCAGCCAGGAGATGAAGACGTGGGGGACCGACGCGGCCAACGCCATCAGGGTCGAGCTGAGGTGGACGTAGCGCAGCAGCGCGGTGGTGTGCGTTCCCAGTACTCCTTGCCAGGCGAGCGCGAGTCCGGACACCGCGCAAACAGCCAGCGCGATCAGACCGACGTAGCCCAGCAGCAGCACATCCGACAGTGCCAGGCCGGAGTAGTCGCGCCAGTGCCGCGCGAAATACCAAGCGAGCGGAGCGGCCGCCACCAGGCCCACCACGGTGTGCAGCAGCAGGCCCCATTCGATGGCGGGATGAAACGGTCCGAACGTGATCGCCAGGCCCGAGATCAGCTCGAACAGCAGAGTTGCCGCTGTCGCTCGGGCGAGCGCCGGCGCCCAACCGGTACGGATGCGGCGTGCCGAAGCGTCTGATGATTGCATGTTTGCCCCCTGGGAGCGAAACTCTGGATCCCGACTTCGAGCAATGCTACAGCGGGCTCGCGCGCGGCGAAGCGGCCGAAGTCACCGGGTGGGAACATTTCGGCGATCGAATCCCTTCGCGATCGAGCTCACTGCCTCGGCGATCCACGCGCACTAGATTAGCATCTGGCAGAGCACAAAGATGCAACCAAATCGGAGTGCGGCTGTTGCGGACATTGCGGCTTATCCTATTCAGCGCGTCCGCCCGCTTCATTTTCCGTGACGTCCGTGACGAGGGGCGATTGACGAACGCCCTCGCATTCGATAAAGTTTGGCACGGTGTATGAAAGCCAAGCCGCTGTTCGGATTCGCACTCTCCGTCCTCCTGAGCAGCACGCTTGCGCCGGGACAACCCGGCCAGGCGCCTGCGGCCGGGAAGATCTTCTCCGAGCGCTGTGCGTCGTGCCATAACGAAGATGCCTCGGGCTCCGACCGCGGCCCGGCCCTGGCGAGGAGCCGCCGGCTGCGAACCCGCTCCACCAACGAGATTCGCGACATCATCCGCAATGGCGCGCCGGGAGGGATGCCGCCCTTCGCTCTGCCTGAAAACGAGCTTCAAGCATTGGCGGTGTTCATCCGTTCCATGAATGCCACCGCGTTCGATGCGCCGCCGGAAGGAGACGTGGCGGCGGGCGAGCGATTCTTCTTCGGTAAGGGGCAATGCTCGTCCTGCCATACCGCTATGGGCCGCGGAAAGCCGGCCGGTCCGGATCTTACGAACGCCGGCCGGCAGCTCACGTTACCGGACCTCACGCGAACGCTGACGGACCCCAATCGACAGGTTTCCGACAGTTACACGATTGTCAGCGTCCGCTTGCGCGACGGCAGCACCGTCAAAGGGTTCGCTCGCAAGGAGACGCTGCACTCGCTGCAGTTGCAGACATTAGCAGGCCGCCTCCTTCTGCTGGGCGATGGGGAGTACCAGATCGTGGGGCGCGACAAGACGTCGGCGATGCCGCCGCTAAGGGCCACCGCCGATGAGCAGCGCGACTTGCTGGCATTTGTCAGCCGGCTGGGCGGCCTGGCCCCTGGCGCCCTGACCGGCGGGGGCGAATCGATAGACCGCGCGGCCATCGAGGAGATTTTGCATCCGAAGCCCGGAGAGTGGCCCAGCTACAACGGCACGCTCAACGGCAACCGGCACAGCCCGCTCGATCGGATCAATCGGACAAACGCCGGGCGGCTGACGCTGCAATGGGTGTTTTCCATGCAGTACTTCGGCCTGGAAGCGACTCCCCTGGTGGCCGGCGGTGTAATGTTTGTCACGGGGCCCAATCAGGTTTATGCGCTCGATGCGCGCAGCGGGCAGGAGATCTGGCGCTACTCGCGGCCGCGATCCACCAGCCCGAGCGTGGCCGGCGATGCCGCCAAAGGCGCAAACCGCGGCGCGGCGCTGCTCGGCGATCGCGTCTTCTATGCGACCGACGATGCCCACCTGATCTGTCTCGACCGGCTTACCGGCGCGCTTCGCTGGGACGTCTACATGCCCGAAGAGCCGCAGCACTACGGCGCCACGGGCGCGCCGCTGGTGGTGGGCGACCTGGTGATCGCGGGGGTGGCCGGCGCCGATGAGGGCATTCGCGGATTCGTCAGCGCCTACAAGGCGTCTACCGGCCAGCTTGCCTGGCGCTTTTGGACCGTCCCACGGAAGGGCGAACCGGGTTGGGACACCTGGCAGGGTAATGCGGTGGAGTTCGGCGGCGGCTCGACCTGGCTCACCGGCAGCTATGATCCCGACCTGCACCTGCTCTATTGGCCCACCGGCAACCCCTACCCCGATACCGACGGGAGCGATCGAAAGGGCGACAACCTCTATACCGATTGCATCGTGGCGCTGGAGCCGGAAACGGGAAAGCTGCGCTGGTATTTCCAATTCACTCCACACGATCTGCATGACTGGGATGCGGTGCAGCCGGCCGTGCTGGTGGATGCCGCCTTCCAGGGCCGGCAGCGGAAACTGCTGCTGCATGCCGACCGCAACGGCTTCTATTACGTGCTCGACCGCACCAACGGGGAACTGCTGCTGGCCAAGGCCTTCGCGAAGAAGATCTCGTGGGCCAGCGGAATCGACGCCCAGGGCCGGCCGATCGAACTGCCGGGCAACGTGCCCACGCCCGAGGGCACGCCAACCTGTCCCGACATCCGCGGCGCAGCCAACTGGATGTCGACGGCCTACAATCCGTCCACGGACCTCTATTACGTCATGACCATCGAGAACTGCGGCGTGTACCGCAGCACGCAGTTTGGCGGACGGCCAGCGGCAGGTGGACGCGGCGGACGCGGGGGCGGCAGCATAGGCGGAAGTCTCTTCAGCGTGCCCGGCGGCGAACCTCCACGCCGGTATCTCCGCGCCCTCGAAATGCAGACCGGCAAGGTAGCTTGGGAAGTGGAACAAAAGGTCGCCACGCCGAACTATGGTGGAACGCTCTCCACCGCGGGCGGCGTGGTGTTCTATAGCGAATCGAGCGGCGGCTTTGCAGCCGTCGACGCCGGGACGGGTCACACTCTCTGGCATTTCGAGACCAGCCAGCCGCCCAAGGCTTCGCCCATGACCTACATGGTGAACGGCCGCCAATACGTCGCCATCTGCTCGGGATCGAATGTGCTGGCGTTTGCGTTGCCCGAATGAGGACCCGCTTGAAAAAAGGAGAAGGGATGTCGAATCGTAAGCACTCTCGCCGGGATTTTTTCGGAGCGTCCGCCGGCGCCACCATGGCAGCGGCTTCGGCGCTGGCCGATCCGCCGCAGGCAGCCGCCCAGTCGGTGGGAGTTAAGCGGGGAGATCTCCCCGACCTGACCATCAAGGAGGTGAAGGTCTACGTCGCCGACATCTCGAGCTTCCGCCGCTTGAACGGCACCGAGACGGGCGAGATTCTCTCGATCGTGACCAACAGCGGCCACGAGGGAAACTACACCATCGGGAACCGGGCCTTGACGCCGAACTGGATCGAGTGGGCGAAGCCTGCGCTGACAGGCAAGAACGCGATCGATCTGCTGCCTGCCATCACGGCCACCTCGGGACTGAAGGCGACGTTCGGCTTCAGCGGTGGTCCGGGCGGAGGCGCGGGAGGCGGAGGCGGCAGGGGCGCAGGCGGCCGGGGCGGAGGAGGCGCGGGAGGTGGAGGCGGCCGCGGCGGCGCGGGAACGGGCGCCGGCGCTTCTGCCGGCCGCGGCGGCGGCACTCCCGGAGGCTCATCGATGGGCTTCGGTCTGGGTAACCGCGGCGGCGGCACGTGGCCCAACTACTACACCGCGGCGGCCGAAATCTGCATGTGGGACATCC
Organism: Bryobacteraceae bacterium; assembly: GCA_041485845.1. Taxonomy (GTDB): domain Bacteria; phylum Acidobacteriota; class Terriglobia; order Bryobacterales; family Bryobacteraceae; genus OMOG01. The sequence continues at coordinate 15,233 of JBGPKH010000036.1, read as the reverse complement.
TGGGCAAAGCCGTCATCCGACCGGTCTACAAGATCCTGGGCGGCAGCAAGGACCGCATGATGGCCTACGCCAGCTCCCAGCACCTTCCCAACGTTGAGGATTACATTCCCGACGTTCTCAGCGCCAGGGAGCAGGGCTACAAGGGATACAAGATTCACCCGGGCGGCGGCCAGCGCAAGAGCGGACCGCCCATCCCGGCTTACGTTGGACATATTGAGGAGATCAAGCAGATCCGCAAGGCGGTTGGCGACGATTTCGTGCTGGCCCACGACCCGGTACAGCGGTACAACCTGTACGAGGCGTTGAAGGTCGGCCGCGTGCTGGATGATCTCGGTTATGCCTGGTTCGAAGATCCCATCCGCAGCATCGATCTCGATGGCCTGGTCGAGCTGAACCGCGTGCTCGATCTGCCCCTTCATATCGGTGAATTCCTCTTCTCCATTTCCGACTTCGCCGAATACATCCGGCGCGGCGCGCTCGACGTGGTGCGCCTGATTGCCGACAATGCCGGAGGCATCGGCGGGTCCATGCGGGTCGGCATGCTGGCGGATGCTTTTAACCTGGAATGTACCCCGCATAACTGGGGGAACCCCACCGACCTGGCGGTTCACTTCCACCTCGAGCTCGCCATGCCCAACGCCTGGTGGTTCGAGATGCCGCATCCGGCAACGGCGGTCGACCGGCCGTACCACAAGGACAAGTTCCGCATCGACAAGGATGGTTACGTGCTCGCGCCGACGGAGCCGGGACTCGGCTATCCGATTGACCACGATGCACTCGACAAATTGATCAAGAGAGTCGACCGTTAGGTCGCAAGGAGACAAACCGATGACGAGTCATGCATTAGCTCCCGGCAGGCGGGCATTCCTGCGGACACTGGGCGGCAGCGCGCTGGGCCTGGCGCTGGCCGGGACGAGCGATTCCGCCGAGACGAAACCGTTGCGCGGCGTCTTTCCCATTGGCCAGACGCCGATGACGCCGGCCGACCAGCTCGATCTGGAGTGCCTCCAGAACGAAGTGAAATTCTGCAACCGGTACAAAGTCCACGGCTTCGCCTGGCCGCAGATCGCCAGCGGCTGGAACACGCTCTCCGAAAAAGAGCGGCTGGACGGCGCGGAAGCCATTCTGGCGGCGGGGAAGGGCGGCAAGACCTCGCTGGTGATCGGCGTGCAGGATAGGGACGGCAACATCGACAAAGCCATAGCCTATGCCAAACACGCGGCGAAGAACGGCGCCGACGCGATCGTCTCTCTGCCGCCCGAAAAGGCAGACGGCAAGGCGATGATCGAATACTACAGGACCATCGGCAAAGCCACCGATCTGCCCTTGATCGTGCAGAGCCAGGGCGATATGAGCGTGGATCTCATCGTCGAAATGGCGAAGCAGATTCCCAGCATGAAGTGCGTGAAGGACGAGGCTGGTAATCCGCTGACGCGCGTCGCGCAGATTCGCGAGCGGACCAACGACAAACTCGCCGTGTTCTCCGGCAACGGCGTCCGCACCATGATCGACGAGATGCGGCTGGGGTTTTCGGGCCACTGTCCGACCACGGTACTGGCGGACTTCTACGCCGCGGCGTTCGACCTTTGGCACGCCGGCAAAAAGAGGGAGGCGTTCGACACGTTCGGGCGGCTGCAGGCGTTCAACACCATCACCGGCGCCCAGGGATATCTCATGGTCGTCCGGGGAATGTTCAAGGAAACCACCAAGACGCGTGGCAATATGGGAGGCGGCGGTGGAGCGGCGGCGGCCGGCGGTGCACGGGGAGGCAGAGGCGCGGGAGGCGCGCTCGACGAAGCCGGCAAGCAGGCCGTTCGCGAGGCCTGGGATCAGTTCATGAAGCCTTACCTTCGCGGGTAGGGCTGCGATCTTTGAGGAGGGGAGCTTTCAGTTTCAGCGATCGGCGTTCAGCGCCGGATGGCACCGGGGGCGCTGACCGGCCTTATGCCGAGTTCCGGATTATGCGGAGTGATGTCATCGCGCGGGCAACCATGCGGTTCCGATCGACGTTGCGGCTCGGCATAATCCGGAGGAGAGCACTCGATGTTTGAGGCTTCCGACTCCGGCCTCCAACCCTCCAAACGCCGGCTCTTTCCGCAATCCATATTATGCCGAGTGCGCCAAGCCTCGAAGGGCCGTCATTGTTGGTCCAAAGCGGATGCCTCAGCTTTTCCTCGGCAGAATCCGGCACTCGGCATAAGGCCGGATATGTGACACAACCGACATAAACATGATTATCGGGCACAAGACTCACGTCTACTCGGCCGTCAATGTCCGCGCTACGGCATCGTACGCCTGGCGGCCGAACAGCACAAACACAACTTCATGCACGCCGGTATCCGGCCTCTCCAGATGCGCCTTTACTTCCCGAATGGCGATTTCCGCGGCCTCCCCGATCGGGTATCCGTACACTCCGGTGCTGATGGCGGGGAAGCCGATCGTCGTGACGGCGCGCTCTTCGGCCATTTCCAGGCACTTGCGATAGCACGAGGCGAGCAGCTCCGGCTCTCCGTGGCGGCCGTCGCGGTAGACCGGGCCGACCGCGTGAAACACGTATTTCGCCGGCAGTTTTCCGGCGGCGGTGGCCACCGCGCTGCCAGTGGGGCAATGGCCGATCCGGCGGCGGATTCCGTCCAGCTCGCGCATGATCTCGGGGCCTCCGGCGCGGTGGATGGCGCCATCCACGCCTCCCCCTCCGGCCAACCCCGAGTTGGCCGCGTTGACGATGGCATCCACCGCTACGCGGGTGATGTCGCCTTCCTGCAGGACGATTTTTCGGCCAGAACCGCTGATCCACTCCATACCTATCTATTACAATCGATTTATGACACGGCGTGAACTTCTGGCCGCGGGAGCGGGAGCGGCGTGCGCAACCACCTTGTGGGCGCGCAGCCATATGGACAAATTGCGCATCAGCGCCATTACCGACGAGATTGGCAAATCCACCGACGAAGCCATCGCGTTCGCACATCAGTACGGGATGCATTTCGTGGAGATCCGCAATCCGCCGGGCGCCCGGAAGGAATACTTCCAGATGACCGAGGCGGAAACTAAGGTGGATGCCTTGCGGTTCGCGCACGAGGGTCTTAAGGTGTCGTTCGTCAACACCGGGCTGCTGAAATTCGGATGGCCGGGCAGCGAGCCGGTGCGCCGGTCGCCGGAAGAACCCGCCGCGCGTGAAAAACGGCTGGCCGCGGAGCAGGCCCGCTGGGAGCACCGTATGGAGGACCTGCACAAGGCCATCCGCTGCGCGCAGATCATGGGATGCGACAAGGTACGGATCTTTGCCGGATCGCGCGTGCAAGATCCCAAGACCATGTATTCGCGCATCGCGGAGACCATCGGGAGCGAGATGGCCGCGGTGGCGGAGAAAGAAAGAGTCTACCTGCTCATCGAAAACGAGGGGTCGCAGAATATCGGCACTTCGGCCGAGTTGGCGGACATCATGAAGCTCATTCCGTCGAAGTGGGTGGGGATGAACTGGGACCCGCACAACGCCCACGGGCGCGAAACGTCGTACCCGGACGGGTACGCGCTGCTGCCCAAGAAGCGCATCCTCAACGTGCAGGTGAAGGGCCGGGGCGTGATGCCCGCGAGCACGGAAAAGGAAGACTGGAAGGCCATCATGCTGGCGCTCGACAAGGACGGGTACAAGGGCAAGATCGGCCTCGAAACCCACACCACCAACGCCACGCGGATGGCCGACGCGCACACCTCGATGGAGGAGATCATGCGCATCGTGGGCGAGATCTCATGAAGGACCGCTTCCCGGCCACATTCGGTATCGGGATCGTGGCGATCGCGATCGTGGTGGCCGGAATCCTGTACATGCAGCGCGGCGCCCACATCGGGTTGACGGGCAACGTCGTCAAGGTTCGGGTTGCGCCGCTGGATGAAAACAGCACGGTGGCGGCGATCGATTTCCGTTTCACGAATCCGGGCAACGTACCGTTCTGGGTGCGCACCGTTTCGCTGGTGATGGAGAACAAGGACGGCAATCAATTCGAAGGCAAAGTGGTCTCCGAACCGGATGCCAAGCGATTGTTCGAAGCCATGCCGCTGCTGGGGCAAAAGTTCAGCGACACGCTGGTGCTGCGGGACAAGATTCCGGGGCACACTTCGCAGGACCGCATGGTGGCTGCGCGGTTCGAGGCGCCGGAAGCGCTGATCGAGGGGCGCAAGCGCTTCCTGGTACGCATTGAAGAAGTCGATGGGAAGATTGTGGAGTTTTCGGAAAAGTAGCGCGCTGGCGCTGCTGGTCCCGCTTGCCTTGCCGGCGGTGGACGTGCCCGCGGGAACGGAGATCCAGATCCGTCTCAAGACCAAGGTAGCCACGCAAAGCGCCAAGGCCAAGGACCCGGTGGAGGCGGTGGTGATCGCGCCGGTGATGGTGGACGGCCAGTTCGTGGCGCCGGCCGGCGCGGCGGTGCGCGGAACGGTGGAGAAGGCGGCGCAATCCACCAAGGCCGACGAGGGCTCGCTGCTGGTTCTGAATTTCACGGAACTGGAGATCGAGAGCGCGAAGTTCAAACTGGCGGCGCAGGTGGCCGCCGTGGACAACGCGCGCGAGAAGGTGGACGAACAGGGGCAGATCAACGGCATCCTGGCGTCGGACACCATCACCGGGAAGCTGGATGCGGGGATCGGCAAGATCGCCGAGAAGTATGCGGGCTTCGCCGACATTCTGGGCGCGGCGAAGAATGTGGTGCTCAAGCCCGCGGAGAGCTGCATCACCTACGACGCCGGGGTGGAAATGACGCTGAAGCTGACGGCGCCGCTGGTGTTGAAGGGACCGTCGGGGCCGGGAGCGGCGGCGAAACTGCAACCGATCGCGGATGAGGACGCACTGGTGGAACTGGTGGCGAAGGAGCCTTACCAGACGGTGGCGCAGAATCCGCCGAAGCCCTCGGACATCACCAACCTGATGCTGATCGGCACTCTGGAGCAGGTGAAACAGGTGTTCGCGGCGGCGGGATGGACGACCCCCGCGGAGCTCAACAGCATGGCGAAGTTCGAGACTTTCCGTGCCCTGGCGGAAAACCGCGGATACAATGAGGCGCCGGTCTCGGTGCTGCTGCTGGAAGGCAAGCCGCCAGAACTCGTTTTCCAAAAACTGAACAACACGTTCGCGAAGCGGCATCACCTGCGCGTGTGGCTGCGGCCTTCGACGTTTGCGGGGAAGCCGGTGTGGGTAGTCGCTGCGACGCACGATACGGGCATCAGTTTCTCGGAGCAGAACCGGACGTTTATTCACAAGATCGATTCGCAGATCGACCGCGAGCGGGCCAAGGTGGTGAACGATCTGTTGTTCACGGGGCGCGTGCAGTCGGTGGCGCTGGTGGACCGGCCGGACGTTTCGCAAACAGGGCAGAATGCGACCGGGGATAACGTGGAGACGGACGCGCGGATCGCGGTGCTGGTGTTGAATTAGGGGTCGAGGGCCAGGCTCGCCAAAGCGCGAGTGGGCCGGGGGGCTCATTAGGGCTTGATGGGCCTGATGGCGCCAGCGTTGCGAAGTACTCACGTCTGGCGTACAGTAGGGCGAACGGAGATCTTATGGCATTCTGTACCAACTGCGGCGCCAACGTAACGGGCGCCTTTTGCAATCAGTGTGGAACACCGGCGCGGGCACAGGCGGCGCAGGCGCCTCCTCCCGTGCCGCAGGCTGCGCCCGGCGCAGCGCCGGTGGCGCCGGTGGCGCGAAAGACCAGCCCCATCGTCTGGATCCTGGTCATCGTTTTGGGACTGTTCGTGCTGGGGTTTATCGGGGTGGTCGGCACCGGATTCTTCATCGCGCGCAAGGCCATGCAGGCGGGTCTCGATCCCGACCTGATGAAGCGCAACCCCGGCCTGGCGGTGGCCAAGCTGATCACCACCGTCAATCCGGATACCGAGGTGGTGAGGACCGACGAGAATGCCGGCACCATCACGGTTCGCGACCGCAAGACCGGCCAAGTCACGACCATGACCTTCGACGACGTGAAGAGCGGCAAGTTCAACATGAAGGTGCAGGACGAGAACGGCCAGACCGCGACCCTGGAGATCGGCGGCGCGGCAGGCAAACTGCCCTCCTGGGTGCCCAACTATCCGGGATCGACAGCCGCGGGGACGTTCACGATCAAGGGATCGTCGAATGATGGCTCGGGAGAGGGCGGCAACTTCACGTTCACGACTCCGGACGCGCCTTCGAAGGTGATGTCCTTCTACGAGGAAAAGGCCAAAGACCTCGGCATGAAGGCCAACCTCACCACCAACAGCCCCGACGGCGGCATGTTCATGGCCGCAGACGAAGACAAACGCACGTTGACCGTGGTGGTGGGAAAGGGCTCGCCCGAAACGACCGTGAATGTTACTTACGGCGCCAAGAAGTGACTTAGCCGTGGCCCAGGTACATGGCCCAGCCGATGCCGAACAGGGCCACCAGGAAGCAGAAGAAGGTGTAGGCGCCGTAGTGCAGGCGTTCGCGGTCCGTGCGTTTGGTCACAACTCCCAGCACCACGGAGGTGAACAACGAAAACAGGAAGGCCGCCTCGAAGTGCGAAAGGTTCATTTTGGGCATCAGTCTTTCCTCCCCGCGGCGATCTCGAAGGCGTCGACCATGGCCAGGATGTTCAGCAGGCCGGCAGTGACCAGAAATTTCGTGCCGTAATCGTGAACGTGCCCGGCCATGTCCGGTGTGTTGTAGCCCAGCCACACGCTCACCAGGTAGAGGATACCGGAGCACACATCCCCGATGAATCCGCCGGTGTTGATGAGGGTGGTGAGAATGTCGCCGGTCTGCGGCTGGAACATCGCGCCACGCATCATGAGTCCGCACAGAAACATGCTGGTCACGGAGATCATCAGCAGCAGGCCGCGTCCCGTGCGCTTGAGCAGGAAATGGCCGCCGCCGGGGATGAGCCATCCCAGAGCCACGGCCGGCGCCCAACTGCCCACGGGAGGCATGGACCGCTTCTCTTCTTTTTCTTTGGCCATTTTCTTTGAGTTTAGCAGGTTGCGGGAGGCGGCAAACGGGCCGCGGCGTTACTTGGGGGCGAGGATCTGGCCCCAGATCACCTGGTAGGCTTCCACCTGGTCGTAGAGGTCCTTTCCGGCCCGAACGAAGACGCGCGTGTTGGGTTTGAGGGTTGCGGCATCCACGATCTCGCCATTCTCCACGTAGCGCGTGTCCTTGCGCAGCAGGAGCGCCTGCTCGCCGCCTTCGCGCGTATGGAGCACCAGGCGCTCGCCGGTGAGGCGGAAAACCACTCCCGAGAACGTGAGGTTGCCCGCCCGTACGGTGCGCTCGACGGGAGGGCGATTGGCCCTGAAACGGCCGGCCGAGGAAGGCCGCGCGGGCGCGGGCTCAGGCAGCACGTGGATGGTCCGCGCATAACGCAGGATCAGACCGGGCACGATGTCGGAGACCACTTCGATTTTCTCCCCGGGTTCCAGCCGCTTGACCTCGATCATCTGGTCGTCGCGTTCGACGTAGGTTTTACGGTCGAACTGGTAGCGGTACACCTGGTTATCGGCGGCGCGCACGCTGAACTCGCCCGCAGGGGTTTGCGTATCGCGCTCCAGCAGGACTCCGCGCACCAGGGCGGGCGCCGGGGGCGGCGTCTGGGCCATACAGGTCCAGGCGAAACACACCGGCAGCCAAAGCGAGCGCATCTTGCTTACACAGTACCATACGGTGGGACAGGCCTCCCGGCCAGGCTCCCGGCCTGTGCAGGGCCGACTGACATTCGGTCCGCGGCTATCAGCCCTGCCCCACGTCCTACGGCCGCCGCGCGGTAACTACCGAGAGGGTGATCTGCGAAGCGTACTGCGCGGAGTGGTGGACCGAGTTGTGCGCGACCACGCCTTTCACCTCGTCGTAATTGTTGCCTCCGGTATTCATGTTGCGGTCGAAGCGCGGGAAATTGCTGCTCGATACCTCGATACGAATGCGATGGCCGGGGGCGAACCAGTTGCTGGTGGTCATGGGCTGGAGCGCCACTTTGTAGACCTTGCCCGTCTCCATCCAGACGGGGGGACGCTCGTATCCGTCGCGATAGCGGAGGCGCTGGATGGTCTCGTCGAGGTTGTACGCGGTTCCGTCGGGATAGACGTCGAGGATCTTCACCGTGATGTCGGTGTCTTTGACATCCGACGAGACGTAGAGCGTCGGTTCGATGGGGCCACTGACTTCGATGCCATCTTTCAAGGGCTCGGTGGTGTACACCAGGATGTCGGCGCGCGCCTCCATTTTGCGCTGGTCGAAGGCGCCGCCGGTGACGGCGTTGCCGGTGCAGCAGACGTTGCCGCCGTAGGAGGGGACGGGATTCATGGGATCGTAGATAAAACTGTCGGCATGGTCCGCGGCCGGCGCGGCGGCGGCCAGTGTGCCATCCCCATTCAGGCTGTTGGCCTTGCCGCTGCCGGCGAGGAACAGCGTCATGGGCTGCGCGCCCTTCGGCGGCCAGGTGTCCGACGATTGCCACTTGTTCGACCCCATGGTGAAGTATTTGACCTTGGGCATGGTCTGGAGCACGTGGTTGTCTTCGCCCTTCAGGAAGTGGTCGAACCAGCCGTAGGTGAGGGCGCTGTAGTCGAGACGGGCGTCGCCCATGCTGCGCTCGCCGACAATGGTGTTCTCGGTGGCACGGGTGTAGCCGCAGTGGAGAGTCGGCGCGATGATGGCGTACTGCTGGTTACCGATTTCGGGACGGGCGGTCTGGCGCACGTAGTTGTAGGCGGCGAGATTCGGCCCGACCGACACGTCGTACCAGGACATGAACCAGAATCCGGGGACGTTGACCGGCTGGTCGTCGTGCCAGAGGCCGCCGCGATACCAGGCGTCGTCGTTGGGAGCGCGCTTGATCATGGCGCCCCCGGTGGAGACTTCCATGCGGTCGGAGAAGATGCCGCGGGGACCGCCCACCGCCTTGATGATGTCCATCTCGGGCAGGTAGGTGAGGGCCTTCGACCAGTCGACGGGCGGCATCTGCGGCGCGAGGTCGAACATTTTGGAGGCGCGGATGAGGTCCTCCTGCGAGGTCGAGGGTGGGAACATGGGACGCAACTGGTTCTGCTGGCCGTAGATCCACGCGATGAAGAGCATCTGCACGGCGCCGCCGCGATACCAGTTGCCCTGCTCGTAGTACGGTTTCACGCGGCCCACGCCGGCGCCGAAGCCTTGCGGGATCATGGCGGCGAAGGCCGGGTTGCCTTGCGCGGCGACGCCCAGTTGCCATTCGGCGGTGGAGGAGCAGCCGATAGTGCCGACTTTGCCGTTGGACCACGGCTGTTTGGACATCCAGGAGATGGCGTCGGCGCCGTCGGTGAGCGGCGGGCCGAGAATGTCGTATTCGCCTTCGGAGAAGAAGTGGCCGCGTTCGTTCATTTCGACGTAGGCGTAGCCGCGCTTGACGGCTTGTAGCTCGGCATTCATGTCGCGCGGGGCGCCGTTGCGCACGTCCCAGAAGTTGAAGTTGTACGGCGTGCGGACGAAGATGGCGGGGTATTTTTTCGAGGTGTCCTTGGGGCGGTAGACGTCGGTTGCCATGCGCTTGCCGTCGCGCATGGGCACGAGCAGCTTGCGTTCGACGATGGCGATGGAGGCGAGCTCCTTTTCGGTGGCGTTGCGCGCGGCGATTTGCTGTGCGTTGGGCGCGGGTGGCTGGGCGGGGGTGGCGACCGCCAGTAAGAGAAAAGAGGAGAAGAGAATGCGTTTCACGGGAACCTCCGTCGGCTCAGATCAGTGTACCGTTTTCGAGAGGAGGGCGCAGGGGGCCGGTCGGCAAGAAGTACCGGCCGCAGATAAACGCAGATGAACGCAGATCGGAAAGAACGGGTGTTATCTGCGTTTATCCGCGTTCATCGGCGGCCCTGCTCGGTTTCTTCACGGCTGTGAGGCGACCTCACGCACGGCCGTCAGACGCTGGTTCACGACCCGCCAGAATGTTTTCACGGCCTTGGGACGGTGGTCGAAAAAGTCTTCGAAGAATCCGGGGACGTTGAGCACGGCGGGATAGGAATACCGCTCGCCGTCGTCACCGAACTCGGTGACCCAATCTGCGGGCTTGCGGTCGTCGAGCACACGGAACAGGTTGGGTGGGTAGAGATAGGGGCGTCCGGCGTCGTTCAGGATTCGAAGCTCATCGCCCTCGATTCCCATGACCACGTAAGGCTGTCCGAGCGTCAGGTCACGATACCTGGGGTTCCGACGTTCCAGTTCGACGATCATGGCTGATACCGATGATACTCGAAGCGCTGGTCGCAATCTCGCCCCGTGTCCCACACCGACCTGAGAAGATAAGATGAGAGTGTCCGGCGAGACACCAGGAGGCATATGGCAACGATTCCAGCCAACGAAATCATCGTGAGGGATCCGGAGATCCTCGGGGGATCCCCGGTTTTTCGGGGCACGCGCGTTCCATTCCAGGCTCTGCTCGATTACCTGGAAGGCGGAGAGACGCTAGATGAGTTTCTTGACGACTTTCCCACGGTGTCGAGGGAAGCTGCTGTCGCCGCCCTGGAATTCGCCAAGTCGCTGCTGGTTGGTCAACTTGGATGAAGGTCCTGCTCGACGAGTGTGTCCCGCGCAAGCTCAAGAACAGCCTGCCGGATCAGGAATGCCGAACCGTGCCGGAGGAGGGGCTCGCCGGCAAGAAGAACGGAGACCTGCTTTCGCTGGCCGAGAGCCGCGGATTCGAGGTCTTCCTGACAATGGACAAGGGCCTCCAATACGACCAGAATCTCGCGGGACGGCAGATCGCGATCATCATTATTCGCGCCCACTCGAATCGGCTCGTGGACTTGCTGCCAAACGTCCCGGCTTCGATCGCGCTGATGCGTTCGATCAAGCCGGGTGAAGTGGTCCGCGTCGGCGAATAGCGCACCTCACCGTCAGGCCCGCGCTGCGGAGCAGGTCATAGAGGTATGGCTTCCGGCGACGGGGTTGGAATGCGAGTAATGCCAGCAGCGCCGCTACGTCACCGCCGGCACGATGCGGACACGGATTCTCAATCCGGTGCGCGGCTGTAAGATCGTCAAGGGAACGGGTCTTGAACCCTTTCGCATGCCAGTCGATGCCATCTCGCGAACAGAGCCATGTGGTTTTGCGAAACGAGGGCATCAATCGTTCCAGGAACCCGCGGTCGAAGGCGGCACAGTGGGCCACGACAAAGGCGGCCTGGCGCAGCAGCGCCCGGATGGAGCGGCGTCCAGCCGAAGGCCACGAACCGCGGGGCGCGTGATCCCGTGAACCCTCGACGCGCGCCGCGGGATGGGACAGGATGGCTCGCGCAGTCCGGAGTACTCGGCGACGATCTCCAGCACATGGCCGGTTACGGCGTCGTATCGGAACAGTTTGATGGCCAGCTCCACGATTTCGTCGTAGCGGGGGCTGAAGCCGGTTGTTTCTACGTCGAGGACCGCGGCGGTCCCGACGAGTCGCGTCGGCCTCTTCACTGTATCTTCAAGGCTTCAAAGGACACGGTTCGTCTTCTTCCTCTGCCGCTGGCTCGTAGTACGAAGGATCAGCGAAGTAGTATCCCTGCTGCAAACGCTTGTCGTAAGCGACCGACAAGCTGGTCCAATCCGAGAACTCGACTTTGAATCCATTGGTGCCGGGTATTGGCGTCACTACCTTTATGGAACACTCGCAGCACACGGTTGCCGGAATATTTTCGAACTTGCGTCGGTGAATCCTAATCTGACCTCCCGACTCCATAGCGGCCTTACAGTAATTTGCAACAACTTCGTAAGTCGTGATCGACGCCAATCGAAAATCACCGATCCATTCGTTGCCGTACGCCTGCTTGTCGCGGCGGTGACGGACATACAGATGAAGCATGCATCTCCTTCTTCGCACTATGCGCGGCCCGGAGGTCGACCTTGGCGGACTTTCCCGCCAACTCGTCGAGCAACATTCTCCCAAATTCGTCGGCGTCAAATATGTTCGGCACAATCCACCGTCGTGGGCGGTCCCGTCGCTCTCCTCGACGACCAGCTTAAACTCCTTGCCACGCGCGCAAAAGAACAGCGTTCCGATGCCACCCCTGTAGCAGCACGGTTGCACGTGGTATGGGATCATGGTTTCCGCCTCACGGAGGTAATGAACTGTTCCAGTAGGTCGCGGAGGTGCTTGGCATCTTGCGCCCTCCGCCCAGTCGGCCCATTGGCCGAGCGTCTCGATATGATCTCGCTTGTTCATGTAAGGGAGTCCGAAGCGGGACAGAGGTCCCGTCCCGGGGCAAAATGCAGGAGCAAATTTGCCCCGTTAGGGAGGACATTCTGTTGTTCTTTGGAATCTAGTCAGACCTCGGGCGGAATCGTCTCAAGATTCTTCACTTCCGCCGCGCCTGGCGAGGGTTTGCACGGGTAAATCCCCGGTGTCACCTGGAATTTTCGCTCGTAAGCTCCGGAGATCTCCTGACAAAAGTGCGGAACCGCCTCGGGACGGAGCATTGTAACTGTACATCCGCCGAATCCGCCGCCAGTCATGCGGGACCCGAAAACGCTATCGATTCCCAGGGCGGTGTCCACCAGGAAATCGAGCTCTGCGCAACTGACTTCGTAGTCGTATTGCAGGCTGCGGTGCGATTCCACGAGCAACTTACCCATGAGTTGCAGGTCACCGCGCGTGCTGGCATCGACGAAGCGCTCCACCCGGTCGTTTTCGGTCACCACGTGCCGGGCGCGGCGCGCGACCACAGGCGGCAGGAGGTGGGCCACCGATTCGAACTGCCCGACCGACACGTCGCGCAGGCTCTCTACGTTCGGGAGGTGAGCTTCGATACCTTCCACGGCGGCGGCGCACTCCTGCACGCGTTCCTTGTAGGCCGAGCCGGCGAGCGCGTGCTTGACCATGGTGTTGACGGCCACGAAGGTGATGCCCGCGGGGAGTTGGACGTCGCGGTGCTCCAGGCTGCGGCAATCGATTTCGACGGCGCTATTCTCGCGGCCGAAGACCGAGATGTACTGGTCCATGATGCCGCAGGGCATACCCACGAAATTGCGCTCGGCGCGCTGGCAGAGGCGCGCCAATTGGAGCGGATCGAGCGCGCGGCCGTTCAGGAAAGCCAGAGCGGAAGACACTTCGAGCGCGGCCGAGGAACTCAGGCCCGAGCCTTCGGGCACCGTGCTGCGGATCAGCAGGTTGGCCGGTTCGATCAGAAATCCGGAGCGGAGCAACTCCTGGGCGACGCCCACCGGATAGTCGGACCATTGATGCGCGGGGATTTCGGCGCCGATCCGCATGGCGTCGAACTCGCGCATCTCCTTGCGGTGTTCGGACCAGATGCGCAGCTTGCCGTCGAGCGAGGGCGCGGCGGCAACGTAGGTCGCGAGGTGGAGCGCCACGGGCATTACGAACCCGAAGTTGTAATCGGTGTGCTCACCGATCAGATTGACGCGCCCGGGCGCGCGAAAGACGCGGACGCCGTCCGCCGAACCATACAACTCCCGGAATTTGGCGATCATGAGTGCCTCTGCCCCGCGCGCCACGCCATCACGAGAAGAAAGGCGCCAAACGCCAGCATGGCGACGCCGCAATAGAGGTTGACGTTGGCTTCCGTCAGCGCGGCGCGTGTGTCCGGCGCGAAGAGTCCCATCCCCAGCAGGATGATGCCAAGCAAAGTAAAGAAGCAGCCCGAAGGCACTCTCAGGTCGAGCATATTAGGCGAACCAGATATTCAGAATAATCACCAGCACGGCAACCAGCACGGCCAGGGGAGCCGGCCTTTCGTACCACTTCGCGGTGGCGTCGCGCGGCACCTTGGTCAATCCGTAGACCAGGCCTTCCATTTCGCTGTCGGGGCGCGGCCGACCCAGCATGCTAACTACAATTGTCACCGCAAAACAGGTGGTCCAGGCGACGATCGCGATCCAGAAATTCTGGGCCATCGCGGAGGAAAATTCGTACACGTGGCCGAACCAGCCGCCCTTGCCCTCGGCCATCGTGAAACACAGGGTGGCCACCGCGGCGCCGGTGCCGGTGATCAGGCCGATAAACGCGCCGTTAGCCGTGGCGCGCTTCCAGAACATGCCGAGCACGAAGGTCGCGAACAGCGGCGCGTTCACCACGCCGAACACGAGTTGCAGCAGGTCCATGATGTTGCTGTACTGCCGCGCGTAATACGCCGCGCCGATGGAGAGCGCCACCCCCACAATCGTGGTGAGCCGCCCGACTTTCAGGTAGTGTGTGTCGGGAGCGCCCCTCCGGATATGAGTTTGGTAGATGTCGTACGTCCACACGGTATTGAACGCCGTCACGTTGCCTGCCATGCCGGACATGAACGAGGCCATGAGGCCGGTGAGTCCCACGCCCAGCATTCCCGCGGGGTAAAACTTGGCCATCAGGGTAGTGAGCACCTGGTTGTAATCGTACCCGCCGTCCTTCATGGGAAGGTCGTAGCCGAGGCTCATGCGGGAAAGGGCGAGGGCGGCGATTCCGGGGAGGATGACCACGAACGGGAGGAACATCTTGGGCAGGGCGCCGATGAGCGGCGTGCGCCGCGCGGCGGACATCGAGGACGCCGCCATGGCGCGCTGGACCACCAGGAAGTTGGTACACCAGTAGCCAAACGACAGGACGAAGCCGAGGCCGGCCACCATGGCGAAGAGTCCCACGCCCATGGGATTCTCGCCGGCGCTGCCCATGTACTTCCAGGCGTGGGTCATGACGTCGCCGGGCTGGCCGGTGGGCAGGGTCATGGCGCGGAGCCGTTCGGTGATACCGCCCCATCCGCCGGCTTTGGCCAGCGCCATAATGGCCAGCGGCGCGAAGCCGGCCACAATTAAGAGGAACTGCAGGACCTCGTTGTAGATGGCGCTGGTGAGGCCGCCCAGGAAGGTGTAGGCCAGCACGATGGCGGCGGAGCAGATCACGGAGGTCGAAAAATCCCAGCCGAGGACCAGTTGGAGCAGGAGCCCCAATGCATACATGGAGATGCCCGAGGAGAAGACGGTCATGACGGCAAACGTGCAGGCGTTGAACGTGCGGGTCTTCTCATCGAAGCGCATTTTGAGGTATTCGGGGACCGAGCGGGCCTTGCTGCCGTAGTAGAACGGCATCATGAAGAGGCCCATGAAGAGGATGGCGGGGATGGCGCCGATCCAGTAGAAGTGGGCCGTCATGATGCCGTATTTGGCGCCAGAGGCCGACATTCCGATGAGCTCTTGCGCGCCGAGATTGGCCGCGATGAACGCCAGGCTGGTGATCCAGACGGGGACCGCGTGGCTGGAGAGGAGGAAGTCGCCGCTGG
>JBGPKH010000035.1:0-26767 GCA_041485845.1 Bryobacteraceae bacterium | reverse complement strand
TTGTTTCATGCCGAGCCGTGCGCGTGAGCGCCAGGCCGCGGCCAGCCCCAGCAGCAGAATTGGCGATTCGCCCACCAGCCATCCGAAGTAGGTATACCAGGGGTGGGCGTGGATTCCTCCTCGCGTGCCCCGTGCCAAGTAGGACGCCACCGACTGCGCCAGCGTCCCCCACTTCCATGCCACCGCGAGGAACAGGGCAAGCCCGGCGGCGGCCACGCCGATTGCCTTGTAGTTGAACCGGGGCCGGAACGCCGCTACCCATGCCATGCCCGCGGCCGCAAGCGACAGCACGGCAGTCTCCTTGGTGGCGATCATGAGAACGGCCGCCGCTCCCGCCGCCGGCCACCACCCGCGGAGCACGGCGGCCAGGAACAGCGCGGTCCATAGGGCCAACGGAATTTCCGGAATGTAATAGCGGCTGTAGTAGACCATGACCGGCGACACCGCAATCCATGCGCACGCGGCGATCGCGTCCCTGCGGCCAATCGCCGGCGCGAGCAGCAATGGCGAGAGCGCCAGGAGAATGCCCGCTACCGCCGGCGCCGCCCGCAACGTCGTCTCGGTGAGAGCCGTGTACGTGGTGCGGCCGCTCAGGTGCGCGGAAATCCAGCCGAGATAGCCGAGAATCGGTCCATGGTATTCGGCAGGATCGTAGGGGTAGGCCCCGGTGGCCAGGAGCGTGCCGAGTTTGTCGGCAAGGATCGCTTCATCGGCATGCATCGGCCGCCGGTCGAGCAGCGGCAACCGGAACGCCGCCGCTACGAGCAGAACTATTGCGCCGGCTTGCCGTATACCTCCACCTCGACGTAATGATTGAGCGCGTTCGTATCGTTCCCGTTGGTGTACAGCCTGACGTACCTGCCAATCGCTCCCTTGGCCTCGATCAGCTTGCCCTCGTTGGTTTCAATGTAGTTGAGATCCTTGCCGATGCCGAGACCGGCCGTGTTGTCGTGATCGTTGTTGAACACCGTCCGCAGGCTGGTCAGGAAATCGGGGTCGTCGGCCGCCTGCACCACCACGTCCGAGTATACACGCGCCTGCTTGTGGTAGTGCCAGATCGCCACTGCGTAGATGGTGCACTTCTGCTTCAGGTCGATGGTGACCGCCTGCACTCCCGGACCGAGCTCGACGAAAGTTCCGTCGGTGCCGGCCTTGTTGCCATCCGTGATCATCTCCAGCTCACCGACGGTCGGCTCCGCCACGCTCGAAACCGGCCTCGCTCGCGCCACGTTGGTCGTGCCGGCGGGGGCCAGGAACGGCGGACGCGGCTTGCCCAGGGGCTTTTCCAGATTGGCAACTTTCAGGTTCGCCGGCGTCCCCTCAAAAAGCGGCTTCGGCAGAGCGATGGGCAGAGGCTCCAGGCCGGGAACCTGTGCCCATGCCATACCGAGGATGAGGAATGCTCCCGCGCGCCTCAAGCGATGCCGGCTCATGCGATCTCGCTTCACTACTGCTTTCGTGGCGTAAGCCTGCGCTCGATCTGGGCCACGGCCGCTTGGGCCTCGCTGGCGACCTCGGGGTCCCTGGCTGCCGACTCGGCCAATGCCAAGGCCTCCGGCGTGTTGAACCGCTGCACCTGCGACAGTACCGCCTTCTTCTCGTCTGCCCGCTTCGCCAGGCTCATGGCGTCCGCCAGCATCTTGACGGTGACGGCCGGAGTACGGCTGTCCGGCAGAGCGATCATCTTGATGTAGCCTTGCAGCGCCAGGATCTGGCAGGCCGGATTCGAATCGCTTCGCGCGGCGGCCAACAGGTCCGGCATGGGCGTCGGATTGGGCCAGTCCGAGAGCGCCAGAATCGCGCCTCGGCGGATCTCCGGCGTGCTGTCCTTCGCGGCCGCGCGCAGGACCGGCAGCGATTCATCCCGCCCCGCCTGGCCCAGCACCGACAACAGCGATCCCCGCAGGTCCGCGTCCGAAGCCGACTGGTAGGCCGACATCACCGGGCTGATGGGCGCTTTGTCCGACCGCCGCAGGGCCGAGGCGAGCACGCGTCCGGCTTCGGTTCGATCCGCGCCCTGGCTCTTCACCACGAGGTCGATCAAACCGGGCACGTCGGACGGTCCGGCGGTATCGCGCAACGCACGCAGCGCAGCCCGGCGGATGTCCCGGTTGGAATCGGTGGCGTTGGCCAGCAGGACGGGTGTGGCTGCGGAGATTGCGCGCGCGGCGGCCGCGGCAATCAACTCCATTTTCGCGTCTGGCGACGCCGTGCCGATGGCCGCCACGATGGCCTTGTCGATCTCCGCGCCGCGAAGCCGGTGCAGGCTCTCTCTCGCGACCACGTCTTCCGTCAGGCCCGCCGCCGGCCCAAGCTGGCGCTCGTTCGGGAATCCGCCGGTCCGCAGCGCCGAGAAGTCGCGCGCGGCGGCCTGTTCCGCGTTGCCCCTGGCCGCTGTCTCGGCAAGAAGCACGACTACGGATGCGTCCCCGATCTTGCCCAGCCCCTGAAACGCCACGACGCGTACCGGCGCTGCGTTGTCCCGGGTTGCGTTCAACATCACGGGGAGTGCTGCCTTGTCTCCACGTTCGGCCAAGGCAGTCAGCACGCGGATCTTGCCCATCGTGTCCATGCCGGCGACCGACTGGCCCAGCATGGTCGTGACTTCCGCGCCCGGAATCGCGCCCAACTGGCGGATCGCCTGCGCCTGCACCTTTGGCTCGCTGCCCTTCATGGCAGCGGCGAGAATCGGTACGGCATCCTTGCCACCGCAACTTGCCGCGCCGGCCAGGGCCGCGATGCGGGTGATCTCGGGCTCCGAAGACGCGCTCAACTCCTTATAGATCGCGAGCGCGCCTTTCTTGTCGCCCTTCGCCGCCATCTGCTCCGCTGCGTGCAAGTACGCTTCGTCGACCTCCGCCCGCAGCGCGCCCGACGTCTTGAGCCGCACCGCGGCAAGCGCGGCGGCGTCGGCAATCTGACCCAGGGCTGCCGCCGCCGCCGCAGCGGCCATCGGATCGCTGCCCGCCACCAGGCCGCGCAACGCGGAGGAGGCGCCCGCATCTTTGCGCGCGCCCAGCGTATTGACGATCCCGATCTGCGCCATTCCCGAAGTCTTCGGGAGCATGTCCCGCAAGGCCTGGTTCACGGCCGGGCCTGGAATTCGCTCGAGCGCATAACGCGCCGTGTCGGCGGTCTCCGCGGCGCCCAGCATCTTTGCCAATGCGGGAACCGAGGCGCCGGAGCCGGCGATGCTGAGCTGCCGGCAGACCTGCTCCTTTCCC
Organism: Bryobacteraceae bacterium; assembly: GCA_041485845.1. Classification (GTDB taxonomy): domain Bacteria; phylum Acidobacteriota; class Terriglobia; order Bryobacterales; family Bryobacteraceae; genus OMOG01. Next base: position 23,543 of record JBGPKH010000035.1, on the reverse strand, counting down.
GAAAGGGTTGCAGTCTCCAGGGCTTTCAGCAGCCCCTGCTCCATCTGACTGGCCCTTTCCGGAGAGGAGCTGCCGGTCTGGACCAGGCGGCGCAGGTCTGCGATCGGCTTCTGGTCGGCGCCTGGCTCATAGGCCGCCACCTTCGCCAGAGCTTCTTCAAACGTGGTTGCCGGCTGCTGCGCCAAAGCGGGGGAACATATCGCCAGGATCCAAAGTATCTTCTTCATCGCACACCTCCTCAAACGCGCCACGGGCTGCGCATCGGTCGCTCCATCATTCGGTTGGCCTGCTCGTCGCCGATGAATTCTTCCTTCACCGGGTCCCATCGCACCTTGCGCAGGAGGCGCATGGCGATGTCCGCCTGCTGGTTGACCATCTCCCCGTGCGCCGCCGAATCCACGTTGGCGATCGTCTGCCCCCCGGTTTTGATCGCGTTCAGGAAATTGCGGCGATGATCGTTGCTCAGAATGACCTTCTTTTCGTTCGGCCCGATCACTTCATGCAAGAGCGACTCCGGCTTGCTCCGCATACCTTGCCGGCTGATGTAAATCCAGCCTTCGCTTCCGAACATCAGGCTGGCCATGCTGCCGAAGTTGAACTGCCCGGCCCGCTTCTTGGCCGTGGAAATGTCCATGTGGATCACCTTCACCCCGTTCGCGTATTTGTGCTCCACGGTCCAGGTATGCATGGTGTCGCGGATGTCGTCGAAGAAGATTCCCTCGCCCTCGGTCTCGATGGGCGTGGTGTGGTCGTTGTCGCTGATCCACTGCGCCATGTCGACGTCGTGGATGCCCCAGGCTCCGCCCAGGCAGCCCAGGCCGTAATCGTGGATGAACATCCACGAGCGCGATACACGCGCGGGCGTGTAGGGCTTCCACGGCGCCGGGCCGATCCACATGTCGTAATCGAAACCGTCGGGGACCGGCTGCGGCTTCTCTTCCGGAATGCGGGCGTAACTGCCGGGTCCGGCCGAGCCGATCATGATGGTCTCCAGCCGGCCGATGCGTCCGTTGCGGACCAGTTCGCAGGCCAGCCGGTAGCCCTGGTCGGAGCGCTGCTGGCAGCCTTCCTGGAACACCACCCCGTGCCGCTTCACCGCCTCCCGCAGCGCCTTGGCTTCGGCGATGCTCACACCGATGGGCTTCTCGCAGTAGATGTGCTTGCCCTGGCGCGCGGCCTCGATGGAGATCGGCGTGTGCCAGTGCTCGGGGGTGGCGATCAGCACCGCGTCGACATCCTTGCGCGCGAGGACCTCGCGGAAATCCTTGTAGGTGGCGCAGCCGCTGTCTTTGTATTGAGTGTTGACCAAGTCGCTATTGCGGTTCCTGGCAGCATCGCGAACGTCGCAGATGGCCGCGACGTGTACATCCTGCTGCTGGAGATACGCGCGCACGTGCCCGCCTCCCTGGCTGCCCGTGCCGATCAAGGCCATGACGATCTTCTCGCTGGGCGCCACTGCGCCGTCGGCGCCCAGAGCGGAAGAAGGAATAATCGTGGGAAACCCGGCAATCGCCGTGGCCCCGCCCATCGCGCCTTTGAGAAATTCACGTCTTTCCATAATCGCCTCGCGTCGTGTCCTGTGGGGCTTGCTGGTAGCCTGCGGTCCGACTGGCAGTCGGCCCCCCATTCGACTCCTGACTCCTCACTCCTGGCTCCTGGCTATTCACCCCGCGGCGGGACGGACCGCTTCCAGAAGCTCCACCGTCCCCGCCGTCCCGTTGACTCGCACCCGCTGGCCGTTCCGGATGATCTGCGTCGCCACGCCCGTGCCCACTACGGCCGGAATGCCAAACTCGCGCGACACCACCGCCGGATGCGAGAGCACGCCCCCAGCGTCGGTAACCAACGCGGCAATCTTCGTGAACACCACTACCCACGCAGGGTTGGTCATCCGGCAAACCAGGATGTCGCCCTTGCGCACCTGGTTGAATTCTTCCGGCGAATGCACAATTCGCGCCGGCCCTTCCGCCACACCCGCGGAGGCCGGCAGTCCGCTGATGGTGCCCACCGGCTGACTGGCCCTTTCCGCGGCCTTGGTATAAACTTCCGGCCACCCCCACAACGATTTGTAAGGTTCGCCGTACAAAGACCACTCCGTAATGGTTCCCACCCAGCTCCGCGGATGTACGGACAACGCGGCTTCGCGCGCCGCCCTGCGCGCCCGGACGATAGCCCTGGCATCCAGCGCGCGGAAATTCGCGCTCAGCGTCCGCAGCTCTTCGTACTTGAGGAACAGCACATCGTCCGCCTGCGCAAACACGCCTTCCGCCGTCAGCTTGCGGCCAATCGCCATAAACACCAGGCGGACCCGCGCGTAGGTGCCCTGGTCCATATAGAAGTGATGGTCCGGCGTCAGCGGCGTCATTCTCAGCGCCAGATCGAGCGCGGTCTCGAGCTTCCGGCGGTCGGCCTCCGGACGTTCGGCCGGAAACAGCCGCCACAACTCGCCGATCGCCGCAGCACGGTTTTCGCGCAGTTGGCGCACGTCCGCTTCGTAATCGTAATCCGTAAGCAGATAGCCCCGCAGCGCCTCCACAATGGGCGTCGGGTTTTCGCGCCACGTAGTGAAAAGATACTCGTGCGTGTAGATGGATTTGTTGCCGTACTCCATCTTATACGCGTCGATATCGTTCAACACCTCGCGTCCGGCTGCCGAGGTGGCCAGAGCCTGCAACACGCCGCGGGCGGTCTCGGGCTCGAACGCGGCGTTTAGCGTCTGGCCGGCGCGGACCTTGTTTTTCAGCTTCCACAACTCCCGGATGGAGTCCCAATTGCGATCGTCGTCGGAGACCAGAATGCGGCCGATGAGCGCGCCGTGCTCCGCCCCGATGTATTCCGTGAACACCTGTTGGAAAGCGATGGCCGACTGAAACTGCGCGAGGTTCAAGACCCAGTGCAGCCGGAAGTGCCGCTCCTGAATATCCAGCGCGTCTTCGAGCAGGATCATCAGGTCGGGCAGCGAGGCCGTGTCCATCGGATACCCGTCCAGAAACTCGAAGTTGCGCAGAATTTCCGGCAGGTATCGCCGCCTCCACCATTCCAGGAAGTTCGCCGCGTAGACCGGCATCACCATGTTGTAATACGCGCCCAGGCCCGCTTCCTCCTTGGGATCGCGTGGGACTACGGCGCTGAAAACATACTCGTCCACTTTCCTGGCGACCCAGTCTTTGCCGAACGGCACGCCGAAGCGGCGGTACATGTAGCCGCAGGTGTGCCACCACCCGCCCACGTCGAACCACATCGGCGAGATCGGCTGCGGGCAATGCAGGTCGTCGAGCCAGAAGTGGAGCCCCTTTTCCTCCTCCGTCGTCCAGCCGATCGGCGTGGTAGCGTCGCCCAGAAACTGGTCGATGATCTTGCTCTGGTCAGCCATACGTCAGCTCTCCTTGTTGGGGCTTGGGTTGGCGCTCCTGGATCGCGCGCCACACTCGTTCCGGCGTCAACGGCAGATCGCGAATCGCCACGCCCGCCGCTTCCCGCACCGCCGAGCCGATGGCGGCCGATATCGCGAGCACACCGCCCTCGCCGGCGCCCTTGGCGCCGTACGGCCCCGGCCCGTCGCCGTTCTCGATCAAAACCGATTGCATGGCCGCCGGGATGTCCTGAATCGTCGGTATGCGGTAGTCCAGCGCTCCCAGATTCGCGATGCGGCCATGACTGTCCAGGATCAGGTGTTCCATCAGCGTGTGGCCCAGACCCATGATAGCGGCCCCTTCGTCCTGCATCTCCACGTGCCGCGGATTGATGGCCTTGCCCACGTCGCTCGCCAGCACCAGTTTCCGCACCTGCACGTGCCCGGTTTCCTCGTCCACTTCCACCTCCGCCGCCACGCACATCAGCTCCCAAAAAGCAGGATTGCCGCCCAGCGGGTGCTCGGCGACATACTTGCTGCGGCACGACCCGACGGCCATCGCTTCGCCGCGCGCCGATCCGTAGTAGGCGTTCAGCACTTCGGCATAACTGGCCTGGCCGTCGGGCAGAAGGACCGCGCCGTCACTCACCACAACCGAGTCCGCGGGTACAACAAAAACCTCGGCCGCCAGTTGCCGGATCTGCGCCTTGATGTCCTGGCACGCGCGCATAATCGCGTTGCCCATGAACACCGTCGAGCGGCTGGCGGAGGTCGACGAATCGAAGGGAGTCACCGCCGTGTCGCCCATCACGATCGTCACGCGAGCTTCCGGTATGCCCAGCTCTTGCGCGGCGATCTGCGTGAACACCGTGCGCGCGCCCTGCCCCATATCCGACGTCCCCGACATCACCGACGCGCTGCCATCGTGGTGCAGCCGCACCAGCGCGAACGAAACCGACGCCGTCGCGGAGCTCTTCAAACCCAGCGCGATGCCGCGTCCCCGGTGCTTCGGTAGCGGGGTCCCCCACTCGATTGCCTCCGCCGCCTTGTGAAGTGCCTGCGCCCAGTCGCCATCGGCCGGTGTATCGCCGGGAACGAACGCCTCGCCTTTCGAAGGCAGGTTCAGCCGGCGGATCTCCAGGCGGTCGATTCCCAAACTGCGCGCCGCTTCGTCGAGTTGCGATTCGACGGCCCACGAAGCCTGCGGCGTTCCGAAACCGCGAAAGGCCGTGCTGGGCGTCGTGTGGGAGAAGAGCGCGCGGGCCACGATGCGCGCGTGCGGCGTGCGATACGGACCGCAGGCCGCGTAGCTGGCCTTGCTCACTACGCGCGCCCCGATGTCGGCATAGGCTCCCAGCAGGAAATCCGCATGGATGTCCTGGAAGGCGATGCGGCCGGACGATTCGAAACCGGTGCTCACGTGGATCCGGGCCGAGGCCCGCCGCGCCGCTTGAAACGTCTCCTCCAGAGTGAGCACCAATCGCACCGGGCGTCCCGTTTCGAGAGCCAGCAGAGCCATCAGCGGTTCGAACTTCGGCCAGCCCTTTCCGCCGAAGCCGCCTCCCGGATCGGGCGAGATCACCCGCACCTTCGAGACCGGCCAGCCGAGCGCCGCCGCCACCACCCGCTGCAGCACGTACGGGTGCTGCACGGGACTCCACACCGTGACGCCGTTCGGATCGGGCGCCGCCAGAAACGCGTGCGGTTCGATGGCGAAATGCGTCACCATGGGGAACGTATATTCGTTCTCGATCACCAGGCCGGCGCCGCTTTCCAGCGCGCCCCAGCCAAAACGCCATTCGTTCAGAATGTTCGTTCCGGCGTAGCGATCGCCCGGCCGCAGCTCCGGATCCTGCACCAGTGGCGACGCGGGATCGAGCGCGGCTTCGATGGTCAATACCGCCGGCAGTTCCTCATACTCCACCTGGACCATCGCCGCGGCGGCTTCGGCGGCTTCCTTGGACTCCGCGGCCACCGCCGCCACCGGCTCTCCGAAGAACTTGGTTTCGCCCTCAGCCAGCACGGGTCGATCCGCATACGCTGGGCCGTAGCGCGGCACGGGGAATCCGATCCCGGCTGCGGTGAGGACGTGCCGGACCCCTTCCACACGCCGCGCCGCGTGTGTGTCGATGGAATGAATCCGGGCGCGCGCGCAGTCGAGCTTGACCAGCTTGACGTCGAGCGGCCGTTCCAGGCGCAGGTCCGCGGTGTACTTTTGCGCGCCCGTCACGCGCTCCAGACCGCCGGCCCGTATGGCGGATTGCCCGATCATGTCTCCGCCTCCGCCGCGGCTGCCACCGATTCGATAATCCGGCTGTACCCGCCGCAGCGGCACAGATTCCCGGCCAGACCGTCCTGAATTTCCGTCACGGTGGGATGCGGGTTGCCCATCAAAAGGTATCGGGCGGCCATGATCATCCCCGGGATGCAGAATCCGCACTGCGCCGCGCCCTTTTCGAGAAACGCCGTTTGCAGCGGATCCAGGCGGCTCAGGGGGCCTGGCCCGATGTGGGGCCGGTTGCCAACCGGCGGCCGATTGTCAATCGGCCCGGCGAGCGAAGCTCGGCCCAGGGGGGCTTGCCCCCCCGTTGGAGTATGCTCGCACAACCCTTCAATGGTCACGATCGTCTCGCCGTCGGCCTCCGCCGCCAGCATGAGGCACGAGTTGATAGCGCGGCCGTTCACCAGCACGGTGCACGCGCCGCACTCCCCTTCGCCGCAGCATTCCTTGGTTCCCGTCAAACCGAGCCCGTCGCGCAGCGTTTCGAGCAGCGTGTGATGCGGCAGGACCTCCAGCGCGTGCGTCTGCCCGTTGACCGTAAGCGTGACCGCGACGCTCAACGGTTGCACGTGGCCTCCACTGCCGTCATGGCGAGTTGCAAACGGCTCACCGCCGCCGCCAGACAGCGGCGTCCCAGCACGGCCAGCATCGCCAGACGGTAATCGCTGCCGCTCCGCAAGTCGGAAATCGGGCTGGCCTGCGCGATGAGACTCTCCAGATCGGGAGCCAGAAATGGACGCGGGCCTACCGCTCCGCAAGCGAAGAGCGTCTGGCCCGACGCCTTTACCAGGCAACACAGATTCACCCCCGCTACATCCACGCCGCGCCGCCGCGTGATTCTGCCGAAAGCGGCCCCCGAGGGCTCGCTCGCGAACGGCACGTCGATCGACTCCACGATTTCGCCACGATTCAACACCGTGCGCCCCGGGCCCAGAAAGAAATCCGCCAGCGGCACGCTGCGCCGGCCCCCCAATTCCACCAGGTTGGCAATTGCGCCGTAAACCAGCAGCGCGGGCGCGGTATCCGCCGCGGGCGACGCGTTGCAGATATTGCCGGCCAGCGTCGCGCGGTTCCGGATCTGCACCGAGCCGACCGCCCCGGCCGCTTCCACCAACGCCGAAAAGTGCCGCCGCACGCGCCGGTCTTCGATCAGGCCGGCCATCACCGTTCGCGCGCCGATGCGCAAGCCCGCGTCGGTTTCGACGATCTCCGCCCGCAGCGCCTTGACTCGCTTGAGATCGATTACCACGCGCGGCAGGCTCTGGCCCGAGCGGAGCCGCACCATCAGGTCGGTTCCCCCGGCCAGGAGTTTCGCCGCCGGTCCGTGCTCGTGGAGCAGCGCGAGCAGTTCCTCCAGTGTCTCCGGCCGTGCGTACTGAAACGATCTCATGGCCCCACCGTGGTCACCGGGCGGCTCTGCAACAGCAGCAGTTCGCCTGTGCGGATGCACCACTCGATGTCCTGGGGCTTGCCGAAGAACGCCTCCAGCCGCAATCCTATGCTCCGCAGAGCGTTCAATTCCTCGCGGTTCAATATCGAGGCGCAGCCCGCCGGCCGGAACTCGCGCACGATCGCGCCGCTGTCGCGGTCCAGCACGTAGTGCTCGGGCGTGACCGTTCCGGAGACCAAGCCTTCCCCTAAGCCGCGGACCGCTTCGACTACCAGAAGATCGCGGCGATTCTCGACCGGGTCCATCGTGAACATCACGCCGCTCTTCTCCGCGAGTGCCATCTCCTGCACCACGACAGCCATGCGGGCATCCGCCAATGCGCCCTTCTGCGCCCGGTAGAACAGGGCACGCGGTGAAAACAACGAGGCCCAACATTCGCGGACCCGTTGCAGGACGGCATCCGCTCCCCGTACGTTCAAAAACGTTTCCTGCTGGCCGGCGAAACTGGCGGCGTCGCCGTCTTCGCTCGCCGCGCTGGAGCGGACCGCGACCAGGGGGCTCACGCCCATGGCGTCGTAAGCGCTGCGAATGGCCTGCGCCACGGCGCCCTCCAGCGGCTGCGAAAGGACCAGGCCGCAGAGTTGTGCCGAAGCTTCTGCGAGAGAGTGCGGATCGTTCACATCCAGGCCGCTCGTCCCCCGGCGGATGGCCTCCGCGCCGTTGCAGCTCTCCAGGAACGCGCGGAACGACGCGCAGCAGACGATGAACCCCGGAGGGACCGGCAGCCCGGCGCCCGCCATCCGGCTCAGGCTCGCTCCCTTTCCCCCCGCGATACTCGCGGCATCGCCCGGGATTTCACCGAAACCCGCGACCAGGGACTCTTCCGTGGCTATGCCGTCATTGCCACGCACCATTCGTACCAGCCTCCCATTGCGTCCGCCGGCGTCCGGCACAAGCGGCGCGTCCACAGATTATCACACACTTTCGGCAATAACAATGATTTTCGAAAATGTTTTTGTGGGCTTGTCCGGGGTTACAATTCGATAGGAGGTCTCGTGCCGGTTCCCAAGAAGCTCGAAGCCGTCGCTCATCCAGGGAAAGGCGCCGCGCATCCCGCGCGGCCCCAAACCTCCGATCTTTTCGAGCGCCTCCGCCTGGACATTCTCCACTGCCGGCTCCGTCCGGGCAGCCGGCTTCTCTTCAAGGACCTTCGGAAACAGTACGGCTCGGGCCTCAGTCCCCTGCGCGAAGCCTTGATGCGCCTCGTGGCCGATGGCCTGGTGGCGCTCGAAGTCAACAAGGGGTTCCGCGTGGCGCCGGTTTCGCGGGAGGAGTTGATCGACATCGCCAACACTCTTTTCGAGCTCGAGGCCATTGCCATCCGGCTGGCGATCGAAAAGGGTGACGATCGATGGGAGGGCAACATCGTGGCGCGCTTCCATGAGCTCTCGAAGCGTTCCATGTTTACGTCCGGCGGGACTTTGGATGAAGAATGGCAGGCCCGCAACGTGGCGTTTCACGAGGCCCTGTACGCGGCTTGCGGGTCGCCCCTGCTATTGCTCTTCTGCCGCGCCGTCTCAGAGCGCTACTCGCGCTACCGCCGTCTGTGGGACCAGCAGGCCGAACCGTCCCGCAACGTGGCCCGGGAGCACGAGCAGATATTGAGCGCCGTCATCGCGCGTGAAACCGATGCCGCCCTGTCGCTTTTGAAGAAGCACCGCAGCCGGACGACTACCGGCATTCTCAACCATTGGGTCGAGCCGGCCTGATCCCCTCTGCGTCTTCCTCCGCGCGCTCCGCGGTCGTGAGAGAAAATCGGTCGCGCAACCGCTCGCTCGCGGCCCCGTAACACCCCCGATGGGCCGCGGCGGCCCACCAAAGGGCATGAAGACGCTGCCGGTGCGGGTCGGGTATTTTCACCGGTTCTTCGCCGCGTCTTCAACCGGGCGTTTCCGGCATTCTTTCTCCCGGCCTTCGCCTCCGCGTCAAGTTCACGGTTCCCTGTTCCGTCCCGGCTCCGCCGGGTTAGGAGCGGCCGGCGGGGTGCGGCTTCCCCGAGTCCGGTTAAGCACCCGAGTCGAGCCGGCCCGATCCCCGCTTCCGTCCAATAGGTTGGACAACGGGCCTCCACACGCGTGAAAACTCTTGACTTGAAACCCTTGAAAGGATGGAAAATCTCCGTAGGTGTCGAAAATCGTCTCGCTCAGAAGGGAGATCTCTCATGCGACAGGCTCAACTCTTGTGGCTGCTCACTGCGTTCGTGTGTAGCCTTTGCCTCTGTCAGGTAGCGTTCGGCCAGAGCAACTTTGCCACCCTCACCGGCACCGTCACGGACTCCTCCGGCGCCGCGGTCACGCACGCCAGCGTGGAGGCCGTTAACCAAAGCACCAACTTCCGCTACACCTCACTGTCGGACGACGCTGGAAACTACCTCATGGTCAACCTGTTGGAAGGCGTCTACCGGGTCAAGGTTACGGCCCCTGGATTTCAAGACTCGGTCGTCGAGAGCCTCGCGCTGGCCAGCCGCGCCACCCAGCGCATCGATGTGAAGTTGCAGGTCGGCCAGGTGGCGACAACCGTCGAAGTATCGAGCGCCGCGGGATTGATCGAAACCGAGACGGCCAAGATTTCCGACGTCAAGGAGCGCGAAACGCTGCAGGCTCTGCCCATGACGTTGCGGCGCATTCACGACACATGGGCCGTGCAGCCCGCCGCCTTCAGCGGGCGTCTCGGCGGTAGCCGCGCTAAGCAGAGCGACTTTTCCCTGGACGGCGTCACCCTTTCCTCTACATCGGGTGGCGCAACCACCGGTGTGATGACCGATCGCACCGAGGCGTTCGCGGAAGTGCGCATCGATGTGGCCGGCAATTCGGCCGAGTATGCCGGAGTCGGACAGGTGGCCATCACCACGCGGGCCGGCACCAACCAGATCCACGGCTCCGCGTTCGACATCTACCAGTCGCCCCGTCTGATTTCGCGCACTCCGTTTTCGCAGGTTGGCACCGGGAGTATCGAGCACGATCCGGGTTGGTCGTTCGGCGGCCCGGTGTATCTGCCCAAGATCTACGACGGCCGCAACCGCACCTTCTTCTTCACCTCGTGGGAGGTCGAACGGCTGGGCGCTCCCAACCGTAACAACCGGCAGTTGTCGGTGCCGCTGGAGTCGTGGCGGAAAGGCGATTTTTCCGCCCTGCTGCCGGGTACGCCCGTCCGCGATCCGTTTGCCGGCAACACGCCATTTCCGGGCAACCTCATTCCCACGGTCCGGCTCAATCCGATTGCTCTGAAGATGCAGGAGCGGTATCCCCTGCCGAACGTCACCCCCAGCGTGTTTCAAGCGCAAAACTACCTTGAGCTCCAACTCACCCCCAAGCACATCGATCCCACGTGGACCGGGCGCCTGGACCAACGCATTTCGGATAAGACCTTCCTCTACGCGCGCCTCACCGATATCTACTGGCACCAGGATGGCCGGGATAGCAACGGGCTGGCCTACTACGGTTGGACTTCGGCCTTCCGCCACGACCAGGCCTGGAATGTCAACTTCACCCACATCTTCCGCCCCGGGCTGCTGGCGGAAATCCGCTGGGGGCTGGCCTACGACACCACTCCCAGCCAAGGCAGCATCCGCGGTCAGCAGGAGGTCAAACTCCTTGGCCTGACCGGTCTTGCGCCCGGACTGCCGGATACCCCCGGGTCTTTTGCAGTCAGTTTCACCGGAGCGGTTGGTCTCACCGGCCTGAGTTCCACCGGCATCAGCGAACCATACAATCGTAAGCAGCACTTCCAGGGAAACGTGAGCTGGTTCGTTCGCCGCCACTCCATGAAACTCGGCTATGACATCGGTGCCGGCATCATCCGCAGTTACAGCGAGGGCGGAGCGCTATTCGGCTCGCAGAGCTTTTCCAATAAGTACACTAACTTTGCCTATGCCGACTTCCTGCTCGGAATTCCGACAACCGCCTCGCGTGACTTCCCGGCATCCCACTCCACCCAGAGAGGCCACGACTTTGCGTTCTTCGTAACCGACGAGTACAAAGTCAACCCTAAGCTCACGTTGACCTACGGCCTGCGCTACGAGCTCAAGCCCGGCTACACATCGGAGCAGGGTCAGATGGCCATGTTCGACATCGGGTCCGGAAAAATCGTCGTGCCGGACGGCCAGACGAGGCAGGTGAGTGCCCTGATGCCGGTTGGTTACGTCGGGGTCGTCGAGGCCAGCAGTTTGGGATTGCCCGGCGATACCCTCATCCGCACTGACCGCAACAACTTCGCGCCGCGCCTGGGTTTCGCCTACCGGCCCTGGGGAAATCGCACCGTATTCCGCGGCGGCGCCGGCATCTACTACGATTTCACACCGCGAGGACTCAGTTTCGCGTCCGTGCCCTTCCGGCTGGCGGAGCCGTCCTTCACTAACACGACGACTAACCCCATTGTCCTGCCCCAGGTTTCGGGTAGCGTCGCCGGACCCACCACGGTAACCATCCCCAACGCAGTCAATCCTAACATCGTCATTCCCTATAGCATGCAGTACAACTTCGCGATCGAACACCAGCGTTGGGATATCGGTTGGCGAATCTCCTATATCGGAACCAATACTCGCCAGGGCGTGTGGGCCTACGATTATAATCAGCCCATCGCCAACAATCAATCCTATATCGGCAAACCGCGGCCGTTTTCGAATTACCCGTCGGTGAATTACGTGACCAACGGGGCGGGCCACCAGTTCAACTCACTCGTCCTCGAAGCCGAGCGGGCGAGCAAGAACGGCTTTTACTGGCAGGCCTATTTCTCGCTGGCCCGCGACATCGGGGATCTCGACGATGGCGGGTCGCCGGAAGACGCCTTTAACCGCAAACGGGAGAAGGCGGTAATTATCGACATCCCGAAGTACCGCTTCAACTACAACACGGTCTACGCCCTTCCGTTTGGAAAGGGTAAGAAGTTATCCCCGTCCAATCGAATCGCCAACGCCCTGGTTTCCACCTGGTCTCTCAGCGCAATCTACACCTATCAGGCGGGACAATTCCTTACGCCGTCCTGGACTGGGCCCGATCCCACGGGAACGCGGTTTACGGCGTCCTCCACGGCCCCGTCGGTGACCATCCGGCCGAATCAATTGGCCAATCCGAATATTGATAATCCGACGTCGTCCAAGTGGTTTGAGCCCGCGGCTTTCGGGGCGCCTTCGCCCGGGTCCTTCGGCTCGTCGGCCAAGGGTGTGATTGTCGGCCCGGACTGGAACATCCTTCATGCCAGCCTGATCAAGTACATCGTCATCACCGAGAGGCTGCGCCTGAAGGTGGGTTGCACCACCTCGAACGTGTTGAATCATCCATCGTACTCGAATCCGGCGCTCAACATATCGACAACCACGACGGTCGCCAGGATTACAAGTGTGCGTGGACTGGGGGATATCGACAAGGGACAGCCCCGCATCTTCCAGTTGACCGCGCGGCTGGACTGGTGATCGTGCTGCGCATCGCCTCGATGCTGGCGGCTTGAAGGCGGATAATGGGTACGATGATCAAGTCATATCTTGGTGCGGCGCTGGCGGCGGCCGCCCTGGCTTTCGCCCAGGCCAACCCGGCCGTGGAGAACCTGCGCTGCGAATACCTGGTCAATCCCCTCGGAATCGACGTCGGGAAACCCAGGCTCGGTTGGGTCTTGCCGTCGGGGCCTCAGGGCCGGATGCAGAGCGCTTACCAGATCCTCGTGGCGAGCAGTCCCGGAGAGCTTCAAAGAAATCGGGGAGACCTTTGGGACTCGGGAAAGGTCGTTTCACCGCAGTTCACGCAGGTGGTCTATGCCGGCCGGCCGATGGCCTCCGGCGACAGGTGTCATTGGAAGGTGCGTTATTGGGATGAGGCGGGCCGCGTTTCTGCGTGGAGCAATCCGGCCATGTGGTCGATGGGACTCCTGCACGAGTCGGATTGGCGTGGCGTCGTCATCGGCGCCCCGCGTCCAGCCGGCGTGGCGGAAGGTGCGCCGCTTCCCTTCCCCTGGCTGCGCAAGACGTTCACCCTGAAGCGGCGGCCGGAGAAAGCCACGGCGTATGTCAACGCCCTGGGTTACTACGAGCTCTACGTCAACGGCAGGAAAGTCGATGACCACGTATTGAGCCCCGCGGTAAGTGACTACTCTAAGCGGACCCTCTATGTGACTCATGATGTCTCGAGCTACCTGGTGGAGGGCACTAACTGCGTGGCATTATGGCTGGGCCGCGGCTGGTATGTCGCGGGTCACCCGGGCGTGATCTATGATGGCCCCCTCGTGCGGGCGCAAATCGACGTGTCCTTCGCCAACGGAAGCGCGGAGAAGATCGCCACTGACACCACCTGGAAGTCGAAATCCAGCCCCATCACCCCGGTGGGGAAAGGTAAGGCGTTCGGCGACTACGGCGGCGAGCACTACGATGCGCGCCTCGAATTGGAAAACTGGAACAGCGCCGCCCTGGACGATTCCGCCTGGCAACCGGCTGCGGCATTCAACCCGCCGCGGGCGGTCGTCGCCGCGCAGATGGTCGAGCCCAACCGCATGCTCCGCCGCATCGACCCGGTGAGCGTTCAGGAGGGCGCCAACGGCGGCTATCTCGCCGACATGGGACGGAACCTCGTCGGGTGGTTCGAATTGCGGCTGCCTGACGGCACGGCGGCCGGCCGCAACCTTCTGCTGGAATACGCCGACTTCAAGCCCGCCGGAGGCCGTTTCAGCACCTTCAACCAGCGCGACGAATACGTCACGCGCTCGGGACCCGGCCAGGTCTTCCGTTCCAGATTCAACTATCACGGGTTTCAGTACGTCCACATTACCGGCCTGCAACAAAAGCCGTCTCTCGCGGACATCCAGGCCCATCTCATCCGCACGGACTATCAGCCGGCCTCCAGCTTCGAATCGTCCAACGACCTGCTGAATCGAATCTACCGGACGGCCAACTATACCTATGAGAACCTGACTCTCGGCGGCTATGTCGTGGACTGCCCGACTCGCGAGCGCCTCGGCTACGGCGGCGACGCCGGCACGTCGATCGAGACGGCGCTGTTTAATTTCGACACCAGCGCGCTCTACACCAGGTGGTTGTCGAACTGGCGCGACGCTCTGGCGCCGAACGGCGATCTTCCTTATACGGCGCCGGCCTATCCCGAACAGGGCGGCGGCGGGCCTATGTGGAGCGGTTTTACGGTCACGCTGCCGTGGCATCTCTATTTGCAGTATGGCGACAAGCGGATCCTCGAGATCTCTTATCCGAATATCCGCAAGTGGCTGGCGTTTGTAGAAACCAAGACCGCGGACCGCATCTTGCAGCCGTACGTCAGCTACGGAATCGCTCCGCCCCAGTGGAACTTCCTCGGCGATTGGGTGACGCCGCGCGGCAACCAGGCGGGCTCGCGGGACCCCCAGGCCGCGCAATTCATCAACAACTGCCATTACTTGTACCAGCTTCAACTCGCCGCGAAGATCGCCGGCGTTCTCGGGCGTGCGGACCATCGCGCCGCGTATGAAAGCCAGTCCGCCGCGCTGGGCCGCGCCCTGCACGAACGCTTCTTCGATTCCGCCAAGCGCGTGTACCTCAACGGAGAGCAGGCCTACCAGGCGCTTCCGCTGCAGTTGCACATGGTCCCGCGGGAGCTCCGTGAGGCGGTCGCCGGGAATCTCGAGGACGCCATTCTGGTCAAGAGCGGCGGCCACCTCGACACCGGCATGCACGGAACCTATTTCCTGCTCAAGCACCTCATGGAAGCGGATCGCAACGACCTGATTTACACGTTTACGAGCAAGACCGATTATCCGGGCTGGGGTAACATGCTGGAGCAGGGCGCCACCACATTCTGGGAAAGCTGGACCGGCGGATCGCACATCCACGACACCCTGATCTCCATCGGGTCGTGGTTTGTACAAGGCATCGGCGGGATCCGGATCGACGAAGAATCGCCCGGCTTCACCCATTTCTTCATCCAGCCGGCGGTGGTCGGCGATCTCACCTTCGCGCGGACACGATATCAATCCATCCGCGGCGCGATTGTGAGCAACTGGCGCAAAGACGGCGGCAAGATTTACATGGATGTGGTAGTGCCGGCGGGGACGACGGCGACAGTCCGTGTCCCAGGCTCCGCCCCGGTTCTGGTCAAATCGGGACAGCATCAGTTTGTTGCGGATTGGGCCCGCTAAGGGCTTGTCCTGAAACAACCTTCTCACGCTCCCTTTGGTCGCGGCTCAGTAACGCACCTCTTGCTGGGCCGGTAGAGTCATGCCGATGTTCCAAAGGTTCGTCCCAAACGTGGTGACCGGTTGGATCCTCTCCGGTCAAGATTCTGTCCAGCTAATGGGATGGGCCGCTCGGCCTCGATTGAAGCCACGGTGAAACAGGAGTATGATACCTGCAACACCCGGTGTGTATCTGGCCTTGCACGGCAGGTGTCGCGGCTCTTCGCGGCTCTAAGCGGGGCAGTTTAGCGTGGGAGGTAGTCGAGATGAAGTGTTTCAGACTTTGCGTCGTTGGCTTGCTTTCCGTGCTGTCCCTGTGCGCACAGGTGGCCACCGGTCGCATCACGGGCCGGGTCACGGATTCCTCGGGCGCGGTGGTGCCGGGCGGATCCGTCAAGACCGTCAATACTCAAACAAACGTCGAGACTTCGACCAGGAGCACGTCGGAAGGAGTGTTCGACCTGCAAAACCTGATCCCCGGGCAGTATCGCCTGGTGGTCGAGGTGGTTGGTTTCAAGCGTTATGAGCAGGGGCCCATGGAACTGCGCGTGGGCGATACCCTGAGTCTCACGGTCGCGCTGCAGATCGGCGCGCAGACGGAGAGCGTCACGGTGACTACGGAGGCGTCGTTGCTCGAGACGGCCTCCGCCGCGACCGGCCAGGTAGTGGACTCAAAACGATTGGAGAGCCTTCCGCTCCCCGCCAGCAATCCCATCGTTACGACGATGCTGGCGGTCAACATGACCATGCTCACAAGTCCCACCTCCACTTACACGCCGGATGCCAATAACCAGGTGACCAACACGGCCGCCGTGGGCACGCGCCAGGGCCAGAGCGTGCAGGCGATCGATGGAATGCCGAGCATGCAGGGGGGCGGGACCACGGGCATCGTGCCGCCGCCCGAGATCCTCCAGGAGGTCAAGATTGCGACGGCGCCCTATGATGCTTCGCTCGGGCATTTCACCGGCGCCCAAATCGACATGGTGACCAAGAGCGGCACCAACGGATTCCACGGAGCCCTGGTCTTCTGGAACACCAACACCGACCTGAACGCCTTGTCGTACTTCTCCAAGATATCCATCGATAATCCGGCCACCGGACCGGTAACCCACGGCAAGATTCGAGGCATCGTCCCCTACATCGGGTTCAACCGCTATCGGGGAACGGGCGGCGGGCCCCTGGTGATTCCGAAGGTCTACAACGGGCGCAATCGCACGTTCTGGCAGTATGCCGGCGATTACTTTTTCATGCCCTATTCGACCAACGGGTTGTTCACGGTGCCGACCGCCAGGCAACGAAACGGCGATTTCTCGGATCTGCTCGCGCTGGGAAGCCAGTATCAGATCTATGATCCCTACTCGGCCACCCCGGCCGCCGGCGGCCATATCGCCCGCAAGCCGCTGACCGGAAATATCATTCCGGCCAGCCAGTTGAGTCCCGTGGCGCAAAAGCTGCTGCAATACTGGCCGCTGCCCAACACCACGGGAACCGCCAACGGCCTGCAAAACTACACCGGGGCGCCCAACAGTTATATCGACATGGCGCAGCACTTCGGCCGCGTCGACCAGGTGATCAGCGACAACAACCACGCTTTTGTCTCCTACAACCGCTACTGTTTATACGCCCTCCAGAACATCACCTTTGGAAAGCCGTTGGGGGACGTGTACTCCACCGGCGGCATTCAGGCCAACTGCCACCAGGGTGCGACCTTCGATGAAGTGTACACCCCCGCGCCCAACTGGGTAATCCACTTCAGCTACGGGCTGGTTCGATTCCTTTCCAACCAACCCTCTACGAGTCAGGGGTACGACCTCAAGAAACTGGGGATGTCGCCGGCGCTGATCGCGCAGGTGGACCCGGCGCTGGCCACCCTGCCGGCCATCGGTATTACCAATATTACGGGAATCGGCGGCGCCAGTGGCGGGAAGAACTCGCAACTCTATCACAACATCTTCACCAGCGCCACGCACGTGCGCGGCGAACACAGTATCCGCTTCGGCACGGAGTTCCGGACCACGGCGATTGGCCGGATCAGCTACGGCAACCTCACGCCGGCCTACACCTTTGGCCAGAACTGGACGGTAGCCACCGACACGGCGGCGGCGTCGCCCATGGGCCAGCAACTGGCGTCGTTCGTGTACGGCCTGCCGACCTCCGGCAGCGTCAGCAGAAACGATTCCTCGGCGGCAATCTCCAAAATGTTCGCCTGGTACATCCAGGACGACTGGAAAGCCACGCGCAAGCTGACCGTGAACATCGGCCTTCGCCAGGAACTGGAGTTTGGGGAAACCGAACGCTACAATCGCGCCAACTCCGGCTTTGACTTTGCGACGGCGAATCCCACGCAGGCCGCCGCGCAGGCCAACTACGCGCTGAACCCGATACCGCAGATCCCCGTGGGGCAATTCAAGGTGATCGGCGGCCAGATCTTCGCCGGCAAGAACAATCGGGCCATCTACGATCTGGCGCCCCACAACTTCATGCCGCGCCTGGGGCTCTCCTACCTGGTGACTCCCAAGACGGTCATACGCGCGGGTGTAGGGGTGTTCTTTGAGTCGTTCGGGTCGGACTTTGTGAGCATCACGCAAGACGGTTACAGCCAGACCACTTCGATGGTGCCCAGCGTGGACAATGGGCTGACCTTCCAGGCCACGCTCCAGAACAATCCTTTCCCGGATGGGATCCTGCCGCCCACGGGCGCGTCAGGAGGCCTGAACACGTTTCTGGGACGTTCCATCTCGTTCTTCAACCCGAAAAACCTGCACTCCTACAGTACGCGGTGGAGTTTCAACGTCCAGCGCGAATTCGCGTGGCGCATGCTGATCGAAGTCGGCTACACGGGGAATCGAGCTAATCACCTGGGGGTCGGCAACGCTTGGGATTCGCTGCCCATCCAGTACCTGAGCCGGTTGCCGGTGCGCGATACCGCCGTGATCAATGCGCTGGCCGCCAATGTCGCGAATCCGTTCTACGGGATCCCGCAGTACAACACCACCGGTCTGGCGAATCCCACCACGCAGGTTTCCCAACTGCTGCTGCCCTACCCGCAGTTCACCGGGGTGTCCTCCACCGACGGCTCCGGCTTCTCCTGGTATCACGCGTTATCGGTTCGCGTGGAGAAGCGCTTCTCGCATGGCTTCACGGTGCAGGGGAATTACACCTGGTCGAAGTTCATGGAAGCGACTAACCGCCTGAACGGCATTCAGGGCCCGCTGGAACACGGGATCTCCCAGTATGACCGTCCGCAGCAATTCAGCCCCAACGGCATTTACGAGTTGCCGTTCGGCAAGGGCAAACGCTTCCTGGCGTCGCTGCCCGGTTGGGCCGATCGGGTGGCGGCCGGTTGGCAGGTGCAGGCGATCTACATCGCCCAGACCGGCTCGCCAATGGCATTCGGCAACGTTCTGTTCAATGGGAATCTGCACGACGTCGTGCTGCCCAAATCGGAGAGAACGATCACTCGATTCTTCAATACCGCCGCGGGCTTCAACACCAATTCGGCACAACAGCTCGCCAACAACTATCGCACCTTCCCGTCGCTGCTGACGGGCGCGCGGAATCCGGGTTGGAATCTTTGGGCCATGTCGGTCATCAAGGCCATCCGCATCCGCGAGAAGGTGAATTTCGAAGTGCGCGCGGAGGCCAAGAACGCGCTCAATCACCCCAACTGGGGCGGGCCGCAGTTGAGCCCGGCCAATGCGCTCTTCGGGCAGATCAGCAGTGCCCAGGGGAGCCGCCAGATCACCATCCAAGGGAAACTGAACTGGTAAACATGAGAGCGGGGAAGGAGTCGTCGTGAGCGGACGCCGTGATTTCCTGAAATGCCTGGCGGGCGGAGTGGTGGCCGGGTTTCCGGCCATCATTCCGTCTTCCGCTCTGGGCCGCGACGGTTACGTCGCGCCCAGCGAGAAGATCGTGCTCGGGGCCGTCGGTGTCGGCCGCCAGGGAAGCGGCGACATGCGGGGCTTTCTGACGCAGCCGGACGTGCATGTTGCCGCGATTTGCGATGTCAACCAGGCCACCCGGGAACGGATTGCGACCGTCGTCAACACGCGCTATGGCGACACGGCGTGCGCCCAATACAACGACTACCGGGAAGTCATGGCGCGCTCCGATATCGACTGCGTCCTGATCGCCACCGGCGAGCGCTGGCACCCGCTGATCGCCTGCGCGGCGGCGCGCAGCGGCAAGCACATGTACTGCGAGAAGCCGCTCGCCCTGTCGGTCGCCAATATGAAGGCAGTGCGCGAAGCGGTCAACGAAAACAGCGTCGCCTTCCAGTTCGGCACGCAACAGCGGTCGAGTTTCTATTACCGCCATGCGGTCGAGCTGGCGCGCAATGGAAGAATCGGCGAGTTGAAGACCATCATGGTCGGCTCGGTGCGCGGTCCCAACGACACGCTCTATGGGACGCCCAAGGAGCCGCCTCCGGGCTTCGATTACGATATGTGGCTGGGTCCGGCGCCCTGGGCGCCTTATTCGGATATGCGGGTTTCGATTGCCGCCTGGCTGTTCATCAGCGACTACGGACTGGGCTGCCTGGACGGCGCCTGGGGCATTCACGACATCGACATCGCCCAGTGGGTGGCCAACGCCGATCGCACCGGGCCGATTGAAGTGGAGGGAACCGCCACGTTCTACACCGATATCCGCGATGTGCCGCACGAATATACCGTGGAACATAAATACGCCAGCGGGGTCCGCCTGATTCATATGGACATGGTGACCGCGCGCAAGAGAGCGCCCGAGTTCAACGCATTACCTTCCACCGGAGCGACCGTGATCTTCGGGACCGAGGGCTGGATTTTCGTCAGCCGCGACGGCATCGTGACTAATCCCGCGTCCCTTGCCGGCGAGAAGATCGGGCCCAACCAGATCCAGGTGATCCGCAGCAACGATCATCGCCGGAACCTTCTGGAAGCCATCCGGAGCGGACAGAAGACGATCTGCCCCATCGAAGGGGCCGTGCGCGCCCAGACCGTGGTTCAGCAGGAGTACATCTCGCTGAGCCTGGGACGCAAGCTGGAGTGGGACCCGGTGGCGGAACAATTCAAGAACGATGCGGAAGCCAACCGCTGGCTGTCCCGCCCGATGCGGAGTCCCTGGACTTTGTGATATGGGGCAAGGCAAAGTGATCGCCATGAGGAAGACATATACCCCGATTTGCGCGCTGGCGCTTCTGTGCCCGCTCGCACTGGCCCAGACAGCCAATCTCGACGATCTGCTGGCGCAGACGGCCAAGTGGCGGTACGAGACCAGCCGCCAGCCTTTGCAGGCCCTGACTGAATTGGTGGCGAAAGCGCAAGGCTCGCCGGCCGGGGTTCGCGCCATCGAGCAGAAGTTCATCGCGTTCCTAAAATCGGACGCGACGGCGGGCGGGAAAGACTTCATCTGCAAACAGCTCAGCGTCATGGGGTCGGAAGCTTCCGTCCCCGTACTCGCCGCCCTGCTGGCCGATCCCAAGACGGCGGACTTGGGGCGCTACGCGCTGGAGCGAATTCCCGGTCCGGGCGTGGACCGCGCGCTGCGTGAAACGCTGGCTAAGACCGGCGGCCGGACGCGCATCGGCATCGTCAATACGCTCGGCGTGCGCCGTGACGCGGCTTCGGTCGCGGCCTTGCGTCCGATGGCGTTAGGCGCGCAGCCGGCGGAAGCCTCGGCGGCCCTGTTCGCGCTGGCGAAGATCGCCGATCCGGCATCCCTTGCGGTGCTGTCGGAAGCGCAGGACAAGACCACCGGCGCGGTGCACGCGGACGCGGCCGAGGCCTGGCTGCAGGCGGGCAACCGGTTGACCGAGCGCGGCAACGCGGCCGCGGCGGTGCCCATCTTTAAGACCCTCTATGCCGCGAAGGATCCGGGCACGGTGCAAGCGGCGGCCCTGCGCGGCCTGGCCAACGCGGGCGGTGCGCAGGCGGCGCCGGTGCTGATGGAAGCCCTGCGCGGCAACGATGCGCGCCTGCAGGCCATCGCCATCGGCGGGCTGATGCCCGGCTCGGCCGGCCAGTTGATCGCCGAAATGCCGAAGCTGAGCGAAGCTGCCCAGGTGCGTATTCTGGGGTTGCTCGCGGAGCGCGGCGATGGGACCGCGCTGCCGGCCTTCACCACGGCGCTCAAGGGTTCGAGCAAGCCGGTTCGGATGGCCGCCCTGCAAGGCATCGGCCGCGTGGGGACCGCCTCCGCCGTGCCGGTGCTGGCAGCCATCGCGGCCGGCGACGACACCGCCGAACAAGCGGCCGCCCGTGCCGCCCTGGGCCGGATCCCTGGCAAGGAGGCGGACCAGGCCGTGGCCGATGGCATCGCCAGTGCCGCGCCTCGGGTGAGGCTGGCGCTGATCCGCGCCGCGGGTGATCGCGGCGCGCCTGCCGCCGCCCCGGTGCTGCTGAAGATGGCCCGCGACGCCGATCCGGAAGTGCGCCGCGAGTCGCTGCGCGCCTTGCACGATACCGGCTCCGCCAACGATATCGCGGGCATGGTGGCCCTGGTGGTCACCCCGGTCGAGGCCGGCGACCGCTCCGAAGCCGTCAAGAGCCTGGGCGCCGTATTGCGCCGCTCCGATCCCTCCGCGATCAAGGCGGTGGTCTCGGCCTACACGCCGGCGCGCGATCCGGAAGCGCGCACTGCGCTCATGCAGGTGATGGGACAGAGCGGGAACGCGGAAGCACTGGTGATTCTCCGCGCCGCTCTCAACGACCCGGCTGGCGAGTCAGAAGCCGGCGCCGGCGCCAGGCGCGCCGCCATTCTCGCGCTCACCGAATGGCCCGACGTCACCCCCGTCCCCGACCTGTTCGCCACCGCCCGCTCCGCTTCCAACCCGGCGCACCAGGTGCTGGCTCTGCGCGGGGCACTGCAGTTGATCGCGCTGCCCGCGCCGTCCCGTCCACCGCGCGAATCCGTCAAAATGCTGGCTGAGGCCATGGGCATGGCGAAGCAGTCCGACGAGAAGCGCGCGGTTCTGGCTCTGCTGCCGAAGTTCCCCGTCCGGGAGGCTTTGGATCTGGCCAATGCGTCGGTCAACGACCGCGAGGTAGCCGCCGAAGCCAAGGCGGCCGTGAGCCGCCTCGAGCGCACGGTCAGAAACAGATAAGGCGCAGTTCATAGGGAAATCCCATGACGAAACGAATCTTCCTCGCGCTCTCCGGAGTTGGTCTCTGCGCCTCGCTCGTCTGCGGGCAGCAGCCGTTCTCACCGGAACAGAAACAACAGATCGAGGCCGCGCTTCCCAAGAAGGCCCCCGCCAAACCCAGAAAGGCGCGCCGCCTGCTGGTGACCAACCTGGCCAAGAATGGCGACCGTGTCATACGCGGCCATCCCGCCATTCCCGCCGGCAATTATGCCATCGAGCTGATGGGCAAACGCACCGGCGCTTACGAAGTCGTCTTCAGCGACGACGTTGAGATGTTCCGGCCGGAAAAGATCGGCCAGTTCGACGCCATTTGTTTCAATAACACGCAAGGCGTACTCTTCAACGATCCCGAACTGAAGAAGTCTCTGATGGGCTTTATCACCGGGGGCCACGGTTTCATTGGGTTCCACGCCGCCATCGCCACTTTTGTGCAGCATCCCGTGTACGACCAGTGGCCGGAATTCGGCAAGATGCTCGGCGGCACGGAAAACGGCGGTCATCCGTGGGCGCCAACCGACAGCTTCACGTTCAAGGTGGACGACGCCAAGAGCCCGATCAACGCCGTCTTCAAGGGCCAGGGAGCGGAGATCGCCGATGAGGTGAATCAGGTACAGGAGCCCAACCCGCGCGAGCACATGCACGTGCTGCTGAGCGTCGACATGGATAAGACTCCGCTGCCGAAGCATCCCATGCTGCCGGTACGGGCGCAGGACAAGGATTTTCCCTTGAGCTGGATCCGTGAAGAGGGGAACGGGCGGGTGTTCTACTTCGGGCTGGCGCACAGTCCGCCGGTCTTCTGGAACCCGGCGATGCTGGAGCACTTCCTGGCGGGCATCCAGTACGCCCTCGGCGATCTGAAGGCCGACGCCACGCCCAGCGCCAAAGTGGTGAAGAAGTAAGAAGAAGTAAGAGGTCGCCATGAAACAGCTCACCAACGCACCTCAGGACCGAGCCGCGACCGAAGGGAGGTCCCGATGGGCTGCGGCGGCCCACCAAAGGGCACGAAGACGCGGCCGGTGCGGGTCTGGTATTTTCGCCGGTTCTTCGCCGCGTCTTCAAGGGAGGTCCCGATGGGCCGCGGCGGCCCACCAAAGGGCACGAAGACGCGGCCGGTGCGGGTCTGGTATTTTCGCCGGTTCTTCGCCGCGTCTTCAACCGAGGTCCCGATGGGCCGCGGCGGCCCACCAAAGGG
>JBGPKH010000034.1:0-26901 GCA_041485845.1 Bryobacteraceae bacterium | reverse complement strand
CGGTGGCGGCGAGGAAGAGGAGCGCCACCTTCGCTGAGGCGTTATCCGCCCTGCACCTGCGACATCTGCTTGCCGGTGAGGACCGGAAGCAACTCCAGCACGATCACGTCCGTCCAATCCTGCGCCCATTTCGCTAAAGCGATCGGATCGTCCGTCTCAGCGAGGGCGAAGCCGCCGGATCCCGCCGGTATGGGCGCCATCCGCCGAGGAATTTCACTCCATGAGGAGGCATTCCGCCGGTCGCCTTGAATCGGTCGCGCCCGGCGCCGCGGATGGCCGCGGAAGTCTTGCAGTAAGTGACGATCCTCACTTTCGCGCGCCCGCCATGCGCCGGCAGGAGTGCCGGCGCCGCAGACCGACACCGGGCAGCCATTTTACGACCTGCAGCGATATCTCGACCCTGCGGGCAAGAGTGCCTGGCAAGAGTGCCTGCGCCGCGGGGCCGGCTTGCAGCCTGAGGAAGAGTTAATGGTGGTGACCGAGGGCGTTTGTCTTTGTTCGACATCCAGAGTAGACTGATCAAAACACGCATGCAGATCCGAATTTTCGAGTGAGCTCTGATGACCGGCCGGAAAATTGGGCATTACGAGATTCTCGACACGCTCGGCGAGGGTGGCATGGGCGTCGTCTACAAGGCTCGCGATACGCAACTCGATCGCCTGGTCGCGATCAAGGTTCTCCTGCCCGACAAGGTCGTCAACCCCGAGCGCAAGCTGCGCTTCGTCCAGGAAGCGAAGGCCGCCTCCGCTCTGAATCACCCCAACATTGTGACCATTTACGAAATTGGCAGCGAGGATGGCGCAGACTTCATCGTGATGGAGTTCGTCGCCGGCCGCGCGCTCGACCATGTGATCCCGCGCGGCGGCCTGAAGCTCACCGATCTGCTCAAGTATGCCATCGCGGTTGCCGACGCCTTGGCTTGCGCGCACGCAGCCGGCATCGTCCATCGCGATCTCAAACCGGGCAACATCATGATCGCGGATGACGGACTGGTCAAGCTGCTCGATTTCGGCCTCGCCAAGCTCTCGGACCTCCATGAAGCGAGCGACTCGGAACTCACCCGCTCCGAAGGTCCCAAGACCGAGGAAGGCAGCATTCTGGGCACCGTCTCCTACATGTCCCCCGAGCAGGCCGAGGCCCGTAAAGTGGATCCGCGCTCCGACATTTTCAGTTTGGGCGCGGTGCTCTATGAAATGGCGACCGGCCAGCGCGCTTTTCTCGGCCGGTCGAAGATTTCGACGCTGGCGGCAGTCCTCCAGAGCGACCCGAAGCTCGCGGCCGACCTCCATTCAGGCCTGCCGCGCGACCTCGAAAAGATCATCCAGAGGTGCCTGCGGAAGGACCCGGAATGGCGCTACCAATCGGCTGCGGATCTGAAGATCAGCCTCTGCGACCTCCAGCGCGAAATCGAATCCGGCGTGTACGCCGACGCGCCTCCGCCGCCCCGGCAGCGCGCGATGCGTTGGAGTGCGGCCCTCGCGCTGGGCCTCGCCCTCGGCGCGTCGGGAGCGTGGTGGCTGGCGTCGCGCAGCGATCGCCATACCGCCGCCTACGGGCTGGTGAAACCGCTGACCACCTACCCCGGCCTGGAGTACGAGCCCGCACTCTCGCCGGACGGCAAGCAGGTCGCTTTCGCCTGGAATGGCCGGAAGCAGGACAACTACGACATCTACGTGCGCCTGGTGGAAGGCGGCACGGATCTGCGCCTGACCACCGATCCGGCCGATGACCGCGCGCCGGCCTGGTCGCCCGACGGCCGCCAACTGGCGTTCCTCCGCGACAGGGCCATCTACCTGATTCCCGCCCTTGGTGGCGTGGAGCGCAAGCTCATGCAGTTTCCGCGCGGCAGCCTCTATGTCAGCCCGCTCTCCTGGTCGCCCGATGGGAAGTTCCTAGCCTTCAGTGGCACGGAAGACGCCAGCCAGCCCTCGATCTGGATCGTCTCTACCGAATCCGGAGAGCATCACCGCGCGAGCACGCCACCCAAAGGGTATTATTTTGAGATCTCTCCCGCGTTCTCACCGGAGGGACGCACCCTCGCCTACATTCGCGCCCGCGACTCATACAGCCGCGCCGTCATCTTGCAGGGCATGAATCGCGATGGGATCGCCAAGGGCAAGGAGCACGAAGTAACCAGCTATGACCGGAGGATCGAGGACCTGGTCTGGCACGCGGACGGCCGTAGCCTGGTGCTGACTATCAGACAGGGCGGGTTACGTACCGGGCTGTTTCGTCTCACTCCTGGTGGCACGCCGGAACCGCTGGGTATCGACAGCGACATCGTGCGATGGCCGTCTGTGTCGCGTACCGGCAACCGCCTGGCTTACGAGAAGCGCCGCCTGGACCTCAACATCTACCGCATGGACGGTCCCGGTCCCGACGGCGGTCCCCGGGCCTATGAGGAGTGTCACGTAGCCGCCGTCATCAATTCCACGGCGGACGACCGCGAGCCCATGCTCTCCCCCGACGGCCGGCGCCTCCTTTTTAACTCGGATCGCTGGGGGTTCTTCGAGATTCACGTGTCTAATGCCGACGGCTCCAAACAGGACGCTCTCACCAAAATGGGGCCTACGGCCATGGGCAGTCCGCGCTGGTCCCCGGACGGCCAAACCGTGGTGTTCGACCGCTACGAGAACGGCCATAGCTGGATCTATACGATCAACGCCGAGGGTGGTAAGCCGCGCCAAATCACCAACGAGGCGTACGCCGACATTCGCCCCAGCTTTTCGCACGACGGCAAAAGCATCTACTTCGGCTCGAACCGCAGCGGCCGCAACGAAATCTGGAAGATTCCGTTGGGCGGAGGCCCGGCCCAACAGCTCACGCACAATTCCGGCAACGAGCCGCTCGAATCGCCGGATGGCACGGTTCTCTATTACACGAACGGCGAGGGGTCGCAGGTCTGGAGCCTGCCGCTGAGCGGAGGCGATCCCAAGCTCGTCGTGCCGGAAGCAGACGCGTTCTTTTATGCCGTGGCGGGGCGCAGTATCTATTTCGGCCGTCGCAATCCACCAGGCATCTGGGTATTGCGCACGAACACCGGCCGCAAGTTCGAGTACGTGCGCTTCCCCAAGGATGCGCTCGCGTTCGACTTCGGCACGGTCCTCACCGTCTCGGCCGGCGAGCGCACTATCATGTTCGCGCAGTTCGACCACATGGAGAGCGACCTCATGCTGGTGGAGAATTTCAAGTAGGAGGAGCCTGGTTCAACGTTTAATCCTCTATACTGGACTAGGACCTATGACCTCGGATGGCGGTTACAAAGCACAATTCGACTACGTCGAGCTGGTAGTGGAACAGCGGGGAAAGCACTGGCGCCTCACGCTGTGGGACAAGAGGCACGGCGAGAGCGTCGTGCACGAAGAGAAGTTCGCAACCGCCGCCGAAGCCCAGGATGCCGCCCTGGCGCTCGCCCAGCATCACATCAACGTCCAGCATAACGACACGCTGGTGCTGACAGCGCATCTGTCCTGGCAAAAGTACTGAACCGCCCATTCGCGGTTCGCGGCCCCTACCCCATAACACGCGCTTTCTGATTCTGCCCTGCGTTGCGGCGCCTCACCTGGCCTCGCACATCCTCAGCCGCATGATGCTCGCCAGTTGTCGCCAGACCGGGAACGCGCCGATGGGCACCCGATCCATTTCCTGGAGACCTTGGTCCGAATACCCAAGATGCACATCGAGCGGTTGTTCTCTCCGGCGCCACTCCCGGCTGGATGAGATCGAAGCGGCGCTTGCGGCACTCGGAAGACGTTTGCACGTCGAGGCGCGCGACACTGTTTGAAGGCGACGCCTGATTGTCTACGCCGTCGCCGCTAGCGGTCTCAAGTGCAGCGCTTCGAGCACGCCCTTCCACTTGCGGAGGACCAACTCGGCGAGGTTGAGCAACACGGCCAGGGCCAGGAAGCCGGGCCACAGTTCCATGGTGGACTGGATACTGCGCCCGGCGGTATCGAACACGGCCTTGGGCGAGGGGTTGAAATGGCCGCCCGTCGACGCCGCGATCTGCCGCAACAACCGTTCGTTGTTCCCGTACTCCATCATTTCGTCCTCCTGCCGGTAGAAGCCGACTTCGGGGAAGGCGCGCGACTCGGCCTGCGGACGCACACGGAACAGACCCTGATTTTGCCCGATCGCCAGGCGGCCGCGATAATGGCCGGCGGCGACCTTGGTGACTTTCAACGGGGATTGAAAATTGTTCGGACCAAACGCGTAAATATCCGGAATCGCCGAGGGCTCGGGAACGCTGCGCGACAGGTGATAGTCCACCACGAGCTCGTTCGAGGCGCGGTCGAAATCGGCGGAGGTTTCGCTTTGCGGGGCATGCGGCAGAAGATCGCGGAATACGTTCGCCCAGAAACGGTCGAATCCCGGCCACGTCACCCAGTTCATGGCCCAGCGGTTCTTGGCGTCCGAGGTGAACACGGCGGAGCGGCCCAGGCCGTACTGCCAGCGCACGAACAGGGGATCGGTGCGGTCGGCCTCGAGAATCGTATCCGAGGTCGGGCGCGCCTGAAAGCGAACGTAGCCGCGCAGCGCAGGCGCCGTTTCCATGCCGACCCCTTCCAGGATCTCGGCCTGCTTCAGCACTTTCGGCTGGATCGATTTTTCGATCGCGGTGGCGCCGGTGTGTTCCTCCACGTCGCGCAGCAGGATCTGCTCCAGGCCCGAGGGATCATTCAGGAAATAGGACTTGCCTTCCGCGGAGGTGGCCACCTTTTCCAGAAACGCGCGGTTGACGTCCTGTCCCAGGCCCACGGTGGAGATGGTGACGTGGTTGGCCAGGGCCTCGCGCGTGAGGGCCATGCTGTCGCCCTCTTCGGAGATTCCGTCGGTCAGGAGCACGATGTGTTTGTAGACGGCGGTCTGTGGCAAGATACGCTGATAAGCCTCGGTGAGGGCGGGCGCAATCTGCGTACCGCCGTCCGGCGTGATGCCGGAGATGAGCTTCTTGATGGAAGCGCGGTCGTCGGCCCTGCGGATGGGCACGGCCCATTGGAAGGAGTTGTCGAAGATCAGGACGCCGACCGAGTCGATGGGGCGCAGGTTCTCCACCACCCCGATGGCCGCCAGTCGCGCCAGTTCGATTTTGCGGCCTTCCATGGAAGAGGACTTGTCGATGATCAGGACCACGGCGGTGCCTTACGGCGACCGCGGCGGGGCCAGCTTGGCGGGAAGCGAGCGCTCCAGCGGGTCTTCCTCCCTGCCCTTCTTGTCGACGTAGGTGTTGTGCTCGCCGGCAATCCACGTCAGGCCGCCGCCGTTCTTCACGTACTCTTCCAGCGCGGCCTTGCGCGCCGCCGGAATGGATTCCATGTCCCAGTTGTTGATGACGATTAGTTGGAAATCGTCCAGCTTGTCGGGAACACCGGTCTGTGAACGGGTCACCTCAAACTGGTTGGCCTCGAATGTGCGGATCAGATGTTCCTCGCTCTGGATGGGGGTCGTGCGAGACCATCAGGACGCGCGGGTGGCGCAACGTGATGGCCTGTTCGAAGCGGGCTTCGCCCAACTCGCCCGCCGAAATCCTGCCGGCGAGCGCAATCGCTCCAATCGAATTGACGGTGGCCTGAACGCGCAAGCGGTTGCCGCCGGCGACGAGCTCCGCGCGGTTGCTGCCGAGGGACTTGCCTTCGGCGGTCAGATCCACCGTGGCCGGAGCGGCGCGCGGCGAAATGAGCGTCACCTCGATGGGAAAACGCTCGCCGCTGAAGACCTGGCCGGGCAGCGAAACGGACTCGAGCAGCAGTCCCGGCTTGGGACGGCCGGCCAGCGGCACGGCATCGATGGGGATGCCGAGTTGCTGCGCCTGCCAGATGCCGCGCGATACGCTGCCCAGGTTCTCGTTGCCGTCGGAGACCAGCAGCAGGCGCGGCACCATTCCCGCCGGCAGCGCGGCGGCGCCATCGCGAATGGCCGCTTCCAGATTCGTGCCGTGTCCCGCGGCGCCCGCCGTGTGATGCAGGCGCCACCCGTCCTTCAACCGCTCGTCGCGCGCGGCGATGCGGGTGGCACGGGCGAACGGGATGATGTGGGTCCAGTGGCGGCCGCGCGCGCGCTCCACCTGATCGGCGAGCGCCGATTCGGTGTGCAGATCCTGCGGCGATACGCTGTCGGACGTGTCCACCAGAACCGCCACGGCAACTTTGGTTTGAAAGACGGTAATCCGCGGTTCCGACAGGGCCAGCACAATTGCGGCAAACGTTCCGGCCTTCAGCAGCAAAGCCAGGCGGCGCGCCGAGGATCGCCACTCCCAGGCAGCCCAAGCCGCGGGTAGCAGAGCGAACAGGAGGATCCACGGGTGCTCGAAGGTCATGGGCGGACCTCCGTGGAAGCGGCCTTGCGGCGCAGCAGTATCGGGCGCGACACGGCGCCCAGACGGAGCCCGGCCCGGCGGAAACGGCCGAACATCAGCCATTCGGCCAGCAGGCCCGCGGCGCCGGCGAGCGCCAGCCACGGCCACATATCGGTGGAGCTGTCGAGCGCCACGGAGAAACGCGGGATGCCCTTCTGCGCTTCGGCGGGCGGGTCCCACTTGGCATCCCACAGTTGCGGGAGCGTGAGCGAATAGACGTATTCATGGTCGCCGGCCAGCACGCGCACCGAACCGGGCGTACCGGAAAAGAAACTCACGGCGCGGTCGCGCACGGTGAACGGCAAAGGCGACCCGTCTTCCGCGGTCACCTTCACGTCTTTTTCCGAGGCGTCGGGGTCCATCAGCAGCTTGACGGTTCCCACGCTGCCGCCCGAGATTTCCCACCGGCGGAAAATCTCCGGCGACATCCAGCGCAGCAGGTTGGCGAACAGCAACGGGGCGGCCAGCTCATAGCGCATGCCGGTAAGCGCGGGGTGGAAACCGAGGACCACGATCTTGGGCTTGCCGGGCCGGGCCACGATTACCGGACCTTGCTGCACTTCGCCGATTCGCCCGTCGGTGGGAGCGGCTTCGAAGACCGACGCCTTCTCGAGCTTGAAATCTTTGGCGTGGAGGCCGGCCGCCGCCGGGTGTGCCGCATTCCATCCCTGGAAGGCCTCCTGCTCGACGGTGGTGCGCACGGGAATGGGCGAACCGCTGGAGGGCGGGTCGATCCAAATGGAATCGGCCGCGGGCCGCTGGGGAGGGATGAACCGGTCGAGGATGACCAGCCCCTGGTCGGTGGCGCGATATTCCTCCGGCTTGCGGTAAACGGCGGCCACGCGCGGCGTGGAGGAGAGGACCGGCCGCAACAGTTGCGGTTCGCTCGAATAGACCGTTACGGCAAGCATCGGTTGCGCAGGCAATTCGAGGTCGGCATGATCATCGGCCGGAAAGGCGTCGTGCGGCGAGAGGTTGACGCCCAGGATGCCGGCGGAGCTGGTGCGGTATTCGAAGCTGGCTTCCTTATCTGCGCCTGGCGCCAGCGTGACGCGCTGTGCGCCGCCGGAGACTCTGCCGATCCTGCCCGGGGGGCCGAAGTCGATGGACAGAGTCACGGTGCGCGACTGGGTTCCGTAGTTGTGCGCGGAGACGTAGATCTCCCAGCGGTCGGGATCGGTTGCCGAACGCCGTGTGCCGATCTTGCGCAAGCCGGCGTTCTCGACGGGGTCCTGCACCAGCAGGACGCGCAGGTTGCGGGGCGTCGCAGCGGCGCCGGGGTCGCGCTCGATGGTGCGGGCGGCGCCGACGAAGGCGATTTCGCCCGCCCGCCCGCCTGCCTGGGACTGTGCGTGGCGCGCGAAGGTCAGCGCCTGGTCGAGGTTGAGCGCGGTGGCTCCCGGTTGCGAAGCGGCGATCGCGGCGTCGATTTTGCGGCGGTCGGGCTCGAAGGGGGTGACCGGAGTCGCCAGAGCATCGGCGCGGATCAGCATGACGCGGTCGCGGGCGGGGAGGGCGTGCAGATAACGGCGGGCGCGGTCGCGAGCCAGGTCCATGAGCGTGCGGTTGCCGGAGCGCGCCGCCCCGATACGGGCGGACATCCACGCGGAAGCATCCAGGATAATGACGTGGTCGCGGCCGGCCTGTGCGGGAGTGCCGAGGCGCACCTGGGCGATCGCCAACAGGAGAAGCGCCATGCTGACGAGTTGCAGGATCAACGACCACGGCTGCTGGATATGTTTGCGGCGGGCGGCGACCGCGGGCTGTTCCGCAGCCACCCAGAAGCGAAGCGTGGAAACGATCTGCTTGCGCCGCGAGCGATCGAGGAGGTAGAGAGCGACGGCGACGGCCGAGATGGAGCCGAAGACTGCCATGCACTGGAGGAGGGAGAGGTTCAGGAGGTACATAAGAACCAGGGGTTGGGGGTTGGGGATTGGGGATTGGGGCGCGAGTGACGTTCACTGTTCGCGTCCCCGCCGTTCAGGGATGGGGGATGGGGCCGCGGGTGACGTTCACTGCCCGCGCTCCAACCCCTGGCCCCTGGCCCCCAACCCCTGCCTTTCATGCGATTCCTCTCTGCCGGATCAGTTCCCCGAAGATCACGTTTTCCAGGGGCTGCGACGTCGGCACGCCGGCGTAGCGGCCCCCGCTGCGCATGGCGAGGGTTTGGACGATGGAACAGTATTCGTCGAATGCGCGCGTGTAACGCCCGCGCGCGGCCTCATCGAAGTCCAGCTTCAGGCCGGCGCCGGTCTCGGCGTCGCGGATCTCGAGCTCGCCCACCCAGGGGGGCGTGCGGTCCTCGTCCGCCCAGAGCTGGATCAGCATCAATTCGTGGCCGAAATCGGAAAGATACTGGAGCGCTCGCTCGCAGCCGTTATCGTCGAGAAAATCCGAAACGATAATCACCAGGCCGCGCTGGGAATAGGTGCCGATGAATTCGCGCACCATCGCCAAGTAGTCGGTTTGGCCGGCGGGCTCCAGCGCGGAGAGCGCATCCATGACGCCGGGAAACCGGTGACGCCCCCCGGCGGAGAAGATCCGCCGCGTCAGGCCATTGGCAAAGCCGTGGACCTCGATGCTGTCGAGCCGCACCAGGCCGACATAGCACAGGGCGGCCGACAGCTTCCGGGCATATTCGAATTTCTGTCCGCCGTGGGCCGTCATGGAATCGCTCAGGTCAAGCAACAGGCGCACGGGCACACGCGGCTCCACCTGAAACATCTTGAGGAAGAGTTTTTCCAGGCGCAGGAAGGCGCGCCAGTTGACCGCACGCAGGTCGTCGCCGTGGTGGAAATTGCGGTGGTCCAGGAACTCCTGGCCCGAGCCGGCGAAACGCGACATGTTATGGCCCCCCACCAGGCCGGCAAAGGACTTCTGCCAATGGATGGTGAGCCGCTCGAGTTTCTCCAAAAACTCGCGGTCCAGCAGGGGGGCAGCCATACGTTACCTACGCGACGGATGCAGTCGCGGTTGCGGCTTTGATGACAGTTTGGAGGATGGTCTCCGGCGTCTGTCCGTCGTGGTGAGCGTCGAAGTTCAAAATGATGCGATGGCGGAGCACCGCGGCAGCCACGTGCTCTACGTCCTCGATCGAAAGATGGAAGCGGCCGCGCATCAAGGCGTGTACGCGTCCGCATTCCACCAGGGCTTGCGCGCCGCGCGGGGAGCTTCCGTAGCGAATGTACTTTCGGGCAAGCTCGTGGGCCTCACTCTGCTCCGGCTGGGTGGACATCACGATCTGAATGGCATACTCCTGCACGTGGGGCGCGACCAGCACTTCGCGGCAGACCGAGCGGACTTCCAGGATGGCGTCGCGATCCAGCACCGGCATGGGCACCTGTTCTTCCCGTTGAATGGTGCGGTCGATGATGCGGTTGAGCTCTGCGCGCGTGGGGTAAGTGACCAGGATTTTCATGAGGAATCGGTCGAGCTGGGCCTCCGGCAAGGGGTAAGTGCCCTCCATTTCGATCGGATTCTGCGTAGCCATGACCAGAAATGGCCTATCCAATTCGTGTGTCGTGGTACCACTGGTCACAGTGCCCTCCTGCATGGCTTCGAGCAGCGCCGATTGCGTCTTGGGAGTGGCCCGGTTGATCTCGTCGGCCAGAACGAGGTTGGCGAAGATCGGACCCGGCTGAAAACGAAGGGTCTTGTGGCCGCGCTCTTCGGTGTCGATGATCATGCTGCCGACGATGTCGGCGGGCATGAGGTCCGGGGTGAATTGAATCCGCGAATACTTCAGTCGAAGCGTGCGCGCCAACGTGCGCAGCAGAGTTGTCTTTCCGAGCCCCGGAACACCTTCCAGGAGGACGTGGCCGGAGGCGAGCAGGCATATGAGCACACCTTCGACTACGTCGTCCTGGCCTACGATGATTTTGGCGATTTCCCGGCGGACGGTATTGAGCCGGTCAACGGCAAGTTGGAGTGTCGCTTCGGATCCCACGTTTTACATTGTAGAGCACGCCGAACACCGAAAGTTGCAACAACTCACGCTTCGTTGTGAGCGCCCGCGCGCTCATCGATCTTCCCGGCAAGTATGCCCAGGACCAACGCCATTTCCGAGAGGGCCTGGCGGGCCCGATCGGGAGCGGCGAGTCGTGTGAGCTGGTACCACCACCGCATCACTTTGTAGTCCAGCACCAGGAGGCGATCCTCGAAGGAGCTCAGTTCGAGCCCGGCGGCGTGTTGCAGCAGGTAGGTGAGAACCTGATAGTCGCGCTGGAGTGAGGTGTGCAGCGAGTCCAGTTGCTGCTCGGTGCGCAGACGCACCTGCACTTCCAGAATATGGAAGCGGTGGTCTGCCGCGGCGAGTGAGGACGCCGCCAGTTCCGACTGATTGCGCAGTAGCAGAATGCAACTGTAGCGGAACCAGTAAACCAGCAACGCAAGCGAGAACGCGATGATTAATATGCTGGCAAGCATCTCTAATAGAAATTATGAAGCAAAACTGCTGGTACTAGAACCTTCATGACGAGTCTAACACTGCGGTCCATACCGTGCAATACTTTTTTCCAGTAACAAAGTAGTGCGACCAGATGTACAGGAAGTTGCTGATCCCATCCCAGATAATTCTTATTCCGTGGGGGCCGATCTCCGGCTTCGACGCCGTTCGACGCCGTTTACGCCGTTTGAGGCGCTGGATTCCGCGCACGCGCATTTGGTAAAATGAGGGCAACCTTGGGACGTCGTCTAACGGTAAGACTGCAGACTCTGGATCTGCGTATCGGGGTTCGAATCCCTGCGTCCCAGCCACCCAGATCCAACAGGTCAGGTGGTTTCTCCCCGCCGCTTTTCTCCGATTCGCCCTGCGGAGCGCCCGAAGTGTGCCCAAGGCTGGGCGGCTTTCGCTTTCCGCCACGGGACCCCGCACTTTGCGAGAAGGTTCGGTGGTATCCCTTGGGCGAGGCAACGCCGGAGCAAAAATCCTCCTTTGTGGGGGAGCCCCAGTTCAACGCATTTCACGGAACCAAAACGTAATGCCGAGCGAGGCGGAGGAGCGTGAATAAGACACCCGTCCGGGGTTGACGCGCTCGACGGAGGCCGTCGTTCGTCCGGCATCGCCGTGCAGCGCCAAAGCCTCTCGCCAGCGCCAGGTGAACCCTGCGGACACCTGCAGCGGCGATTCCACTTTCACGTTGGGCTCACGTTGCAGGCCACCCGAGAAGGCGGCGTGACACTCGAACTTCCGGGTGATGCTTGCCCGCGCCTTGATTTCAGCCAGATGGGTCTGGAAGAAAGCCGGACTGAAGAAATCGGGCGTTTCGCGATCGTGCCATAAGTAATTCGTTCGCCAGCCCATATCCAGGCGCAGCCGGGGCCTGTAGAGAAGGGCGCGAAATCCGGCGGCATCCAGGCGCGTGCGGCTCACACCGTCGCTAAAGAAGTACCGGCTGGTCCTGACGTCGAGCGAACTTCGTCCCGTCACGCGCCACGTAGCGCCTGCCATCCAGAACCGCCCGGTCACACCGCCGGCCACCGAACGGAACGCGTCCATGGCGATTACACCGGCGCCGCCGAAGACCTGCACTCGATCGCTTGCGGCGACAGAGACTGAAGCGTCTCCGGTCCAGCGGCGCAGACCCGAGAAGTATTCGTGATCGGCGAGAGCCGCGGAGGCGGCCAGGCTGCGGGAGATTACACCGGACCACCCGGCCTCGTATTGCCTCCAGCCGATCTCGGTGTTCTCTTGCAGCATTCGTCGATCCAGGAACCCTGCATGGAAGCGATGCGAAGGGGTCCAGTGCGTGGAGAACTCGTTGGACCACGTGCGATCGCTGACGCCGTCGGAATCGCCGATCACGCGAAACCCGGGGGCCAGCGCGTGCCCGTATTGCAGATCGAGATCGCGGCTGAACCTTGCGATTGTGACATCTTCCGGGAACGCCGCGGCCCCCGCGTGCGCTTCTCGCTGCGCTTCTCCAAGCCTTCCCATCCAGTGCAGGAGCTGCGCGCGGGCGATGTGCACCTCGGGGCCCCGCATTCCGTCGAGTAAACGCAGTGCTTCCCGTGTGCGGCCGCGATCCGCCAGCGCGTAGGCGAGTCCAACGGCGAGCGGCACGGACTGCGGGTACTCCGTGCGGGCGGCCCGTTAGTGGCGCTCGGCCTCCTCGGTGCGAACCAGCCAGCGCAGCGCCAGTCCCTTGCGCACGTAAGTGGCTTCCGAGTGGTCGCCCATTTCTATCAGCCGGTTCAGAGTCCTCAACGCGTCCCGCGGGGCGTCACCGTATAATTCCGATCGCGCCAGTTCGGCCAGAGCCCAAAGCGGCTGATTCGGCGTCGCGGCGATGACTGTGCGGAACTCGGCAATGGCCTCTCGATAGCGCTCGGCCCATCCCAGCACCACGGCGTAGTCGCGACGTAATTCAAGATCGCCCGGAGCCGCGCGAAGGGCATCGCCGTAGAGCGCCAAGGCTGCGGAGGTCTCACCCTTCCGTGCGAGTTGACGGGCGCGGTCGCCCAGCTCGCGGGGCGGCTGGGCGGTCAGCGTTGCCGAGGCAAGCAGTGTGGCCGCCGCTATCAACACCGCCCTTGCCGTGCCCTTAGACAGGCGCCACGTCGTCGCGCGTGTCAGGTCCAACCGGCCGAAAAGCCCGTGGAGCGCAAACACGCTGCTCGAGGCCGACAGCAGCGCCCAATAGAAGAAGGGATAAATCACGGCCACCGGGGCCTCTTTCAATATCGACCGCTCATACCGTGCATCGACCAGGACCCCGCAGGCCAACTGCAACAGGCACGCCGTGAACAACAGCATGCCCCACGCGTTGGGCACCGGCGAGCCGCCACGGGGCGGGTGACCGGCCAAATAACACAACATCCAAAAGGCCGTCACTAAAACGAAAACGACGGACCAGATGACGGAGAACAGGCATTCGATGAAGATCGGGTACATGCTGCGGTGCTCCCAGTGGGTGATCAGAGAGCAGTGACGGCGCAGCACCTGGCCAAGACCCTTGGCCCAGCGCCGCCGTTGCGCCCACCACACCGGGATTGTTTCCGGCACCACCATCCACGTCAACGCCCGGCCTTCGTAGCGTACATCCCAATGCCGCAGTTGCAGCTTCCAGGTGAGGTCGATGTCTTCGGTTGCCATGCCCGGCGAATACAGGCCCGCGTCGATAATGGCTTCCTTGCGAAACATGCCGCATACGCCCGAGACGCACATGATCCGTCCCCAAATGCGCTGGGCGCGGCGCAGCAGCCCGATCACCGAGGTGAACTCGACCGTTTGCACCTTCGCCAGCAGCGTCCGGCGATTCCGAACACGGGGGTTCCCCGCCACGGCCCCGACGTTCGGCCATGCGAAGTGGGGCACCATTCGCCGCAGCAGCATCGGGTCTGGGATGGAATCGGCGTCCATCACGAGCACGAGATCTCCTTTGGCGCACATCAGGGCGTCGTTCAGCGCCATGGCTTTGCCTTCGTTGATATGCTTATCGAGCAAGCGCACACGCGGATCCGCCAGGAACGGCAACACGCGCCCAACGGTGCCGTCGACCGAGCCGTCATTGATCACGATCACTTCGTAATCCGGATAATCCAGGTGTACGGCGCCTTCCAGGGCGTGCGCGATGGTCTGCTCCTCGCAATACGCGGGGATGAGTATGCTGACAGTTGGTAAATCACCCGTGAACTCGGGCTCCGGTAGAGTGCCTATGTCCCGGCGGAAGTAATAGATCATCCCGCCGATGACCCAGAGGATGCTGGTCACGACCGGATACAGCCCGAAGAAGGCCACCAGCAACCAATAGGGCCATGAGTTTTCGATGGCCACGATCCAGCTCACAATGCGACCACCTCCACTTTCGCGGCGGTACCTTCCCGTTCCGGCAGGGCCGGAAGGGAGTAAATCTTCCGTCCGTTCTGAACCTGAACCACCAGGTGCTTTGCGCCAAGGGTCGCGTGGGGACGGACCTCGATCGGCCTGCCAAAATGATCGACCACAAACACGGAGCGGGAAAACCCGCGCAACTCACGCTTTGGGGCCGTGCTCAGACAATGCCGAACCCACAGAGCCAGCCCCGCGCCGTAGGCTACGGTGATGGCGCCGATCCACTTCAGTCCAGCGATCAGTTCGGACGGCTGGGTACTCATCACGCGGATCCAGCCGAGTGCGAACGCCGCCCAGAGGAGGACGATGATAACTTTTGCGAGGCGGCCCAGCCGCGAGTCCTTCGAGTCTGCAGTCACTGCGTATAGGTGCTCCTTATGTGTTATCGGCGGGACTGGCGGTTTCTTTAGCCGTTTCGGGCAGAAAGTTCCGCCGATGAAAATGAACCCGTGCTGCGCCTGTATTGGGGATTGTGCTGAGCGGCCGTATCGCCGACCTCCTCCACGAAGGAAATGTTGAGCCACACTGCAACGGCTCCCCCTTTGCAGGCATGCACCGGATCTGCGCGCTCACCAAATGAGGAAAAGCCCAGTGCGGCCAGGCTGGTCCAACTTTGCAGACGGTTCAGGCGCGGAACCCCAAACCGGCATCAATTCGGTAAGAAATGGATCATACGATCATAAACCAGTTGCGAATTGTGGCAGTCTGGCTCAGCGTTTCAAAAATGGCCCCTTCCGATAGTGGAAGCTCTGCCAGTCCTCGCCGGCGAGGCCGTTGAGGTCCCAGGCCACCCGTCCTTTTCGCAGGGTCAGCTCGCAGAGGATGCGCTGGGTGCCGGCCAGGCGCGCTCCCGCCGAGTCGAGCAGCCCGAAACGGCCCTTCTCCACGCGCAGCACGGCAATGTCCGCCTCGGCGCCGGCATCCAGGTTTCCGAGTTGCGGCCGGTGGATCTCCTGCGCGGGAGCCCAGGTGGACATGCGCACGACGTCCGCCAGCGGCCAGCCAAGCCCCAGGATCGCCGACATCACGTGGTTCACGTTCTTCATCCCTCCGTTCATGCTGTTGGTGTGCAGGTCGGTCGAGATGGAATCCGGGGCGAAGCCCACCTGGTATGCCGGGACCGCCACGTACCAGTAGAAGCTGGCCTGTCCGAAGCCGATGTCGAAAATGATCTTGCGCTTCCGCCCTTCCACCATGGCCGGATTCAGCTTTCCACTCTCCAGCACTTCCTCGCGATGGCCGGAGAAGCAGTGCGTGTAGATATCGCCGGGCCGCAGCTTGTCCAGAAACAGGGTGTCGATATTTCGTTCTTTGGTGATCTGCCCGAAATCCACCATGATGGGGAGGCCCGTGAGGTTCCCGGCCTTGACGGCATTGTCGACGGAGGGCCAGCCGGGCCCCTGGTAGTGCGCCGACTTGAATCCCACGATCAGGTCGGGATTCTCTTTGGCCGTCCGGGCGGCGGCTTCCGCGTCCATCTCCGCGGGATCGTTTTCCTTGCCGGCGCCCATTCCGGTACCCACGATATTCAGGAACGCCAGCACGCGCGTGCGCGCCCGCTGGATGATGTGGTCGCGGAAATCGGCGAAGTCCTTCCAGCCGGACGAGCCGGCATCGACCATCGTGGTCACGCCGCTGCGGAACGAAAACGCATCGGGATTGACCGATTCGTCCTGCGCGCCCGGCGGCGGGTTCGAGCGTTTGTAGACGTGCACGTGAATGTCGATCAGGCCCGGTGTCACGTACAGCCCCGCGACATCCACCACTTTTTTCGCCTCGGCAGGATCGATCTTGGCGGCGACGCGCGCAATACGGCCACCTTCGATGGCGACGTCCATCACACCATCGATGCGGTTCTTGGCATCGATCGCGTGGCCGCCCTTCAGCAGAAGATCGTAATGCGGCTGCGCCATGGCAGCCGAAACGGCGAGGGTGAGGATTCCGAGCGAGCGCATATCGTGTCCTATTGCTTCTTCAGCGTGTAGATGTAATTGTTGAGGCCAAACGCGGCCGTGGCCGGGTCCAGGAAGTGTAGATCCAGCTCGTTGGCGCAGCCGGTCTCGAGCGTCTTCCATGACGACCCTCGAAATCCCAGTTTCTCCGCTATCTTGGCCGGGTCGGCGGATTTGTTCCGCAAATGCATTTCGCCGAAGGCGCCCTGAAACAGCATGTCGGCGGGGTAATCTTTGACCTCGTATTTCGGTCCCTTGCAGGCGAGCGCTCGCGGTCCCACCATCTCGTTGGTTTTGACGATCACGGTCTTGCCGGCGAGCGATCGCATCTCGGTCTGGTCCGGCTTGCGGTCAGAGTCGGCCCAGGGCGCGGCCACCGCCGAGGCGATCTTCCAGGTGCCCAGGTAAAAGGGATCCGCGGCCAGAGTGGCGCAAGCGAATACGCCGGCGAAGGCGGCGGCCAGACGGGCCCGCGGGGGCAGGGAAGAGGCGCTCATGAGCATTCCGATGGCTGCGAGATTAGCACAAAATCGTTCTCGGGGGGCGCGTCATGCGGATAGAATGGGGTTACGAATGGCACAACTCACTCGAAGAGATTTCGTCGCGGCGGCGACGATCGCGACCGCGCGTGGTTACGCGCAGGTCCGTGGCGCGGGCGAGCGCATGCGCATCGGCGCGATCGGTTGTGGGTCCCAGGGCACGGCGCACATGCGCGCCCTGGTGAAGATGCGGGATTCGGACAACATCGACATCCTGAACGTTTGCGATATCTACACCAAGCGCGCCGCCGCCGCCGTGCAACTCACGGGCGGCAAGGCGGTGAAAGATTACCGCCGCGTGCTCGACAACCCGGACATCGACTATGTCCTGATCGCATCGCCCGAGCACTGGCACTACCAAATGACCATGGACGCTATCGGCGCCGGCAAGCACATCTATTGCGAGAAGCCGATGACGTACACCATCGAGCAGTCGCGGCGGGTGGCGGAGCGGGTTGCGAAAACGCCGGGAATCAAGATGCAGGTCGGAGTCCAGGGGATGTCGGACGATTCCTACGAGACCGCCAACCGCTACGTCAAAGAGGGTGCGCTCGGGACGA
The DNA here is from genome assembly GCA_041485845.1 of Bryobacteraceae bacterium. Taxonomy (GTDB): domain Bacteria; phylum Acidobacteriota; class Terriglobia; order Bryobacterales; family Bryobacteraceae; genus OMOG01. The sequence goes on along the minus strand of JBGPKH010000034.1, from coordinate 9,664 downwards.
TCGTGCTGGCCCAGATCGACTATTCCCGCAATTACCTCGGCGACTTCTGGGTCAACCGGATCGATCCGGACGCGCGGCCCGGCGAAAACCTGGACTGGAATGCGTTCCTCGGGCCGGCGAAGAAGCGCCCGTTCGATCCCGACCGGTTTTTCAGTTGGCGGCGGTATTGGGACTACTCCGGCGGCATCGCGAGCGACCTGTTCGTACACCGCGTCACGCGCCTGATCAAATCGCTTGGGCTCACGTTTCCGGAACGGGTCGTCGCCACCGGCGGCAAGTTCGAATTTCGCGACAGCAAGGCCGAGATCCCCGATACGCTCAACATTCTCATCGACTACCCGCAGGGTTTGGCCGTACAACTCGTCTCTTCGATGGCCAACGATTCCCCGGTGCAGCACATGATCCGGGGTCACAAGGCGACGCTGCAATTCACGCCGGCCGGTTTCGAGATCGTGCCGCAACGCGCGTTCGCCAAGGAGGTCCAGGCGGTAACGCACAAGAAGACTGGGGCGGAGGCGCTCGATCTGCATCATCGCAACCTGCTGAACGCCATCCGCAAGAACGAACCGCTGCGCTGCGATGCGAACCTTGGATACTATGGCGTGGTGGCGACGGCCATGGGCAATCTGTCGTATCGGCGGCGGAAATACCTGCGGTGGGATGCCGCGAAGCAGCGCGCGGTGGAGGCTTAGGCGCCGGGAGTCAGGAACGCAGGCGAAAGCGCCTGCGCCACGCGGGGCTGTCAGTTCCGCCAGTTGTACGCGGCCAGCACGCCGCCATCGTCACCGATCAGCAGCAGCGCGGCGCGACCGGGATCGAGTCCGCCTGAAATGGCCTTTCCACTCCGCTGGTCGCGGAAGGAGACTTCCGGCCGGCCCGATTCCGACGTCAACACATACAGCGTCGCGTGAGGAAACCGCGTGGGGCAAATCAGGATGCCGGGGTCGGCGAGGCTGGTGGAGTATGTGGCGGCGACTCCCGCGGCTTTCAGCGCATAGCGATAGACGCCGCCGACGGCTTGTAAGTTCTCGTTCAGTTCCAGGGGCAACGGCGCAAACAGAACCCGTCCTTTACCAAGCGGCTTTTCGGCCCACGAGGCGCCATCGGGAAGCACCGCGCGATCGAGGAACGTCGTCTTGTCCCCGCTGTACGTCAGGCGCGCTTCCCCGTCCGGCCACTTCAGGAGATTCTCGCGCGTGGTCAAAGGGCCGCTTGACGAAACGAAGCCGATTTCCTTCAGCCTGCCGGTGGAATGAAAGTGCGGATCGTCATCGAAGGGCCCGGACACCAGCAGGGTCGCCCCGGCCTCCACCTTTCCGCGGATGGCCTCCCACGCACTGCGGGTCAGTCCGGCGGGAGAGGGCAGGATGATCAGCTTGGGATTGCCCAGCAGCTCGATCTGATATTCGCCAACCGCGTAGGCCTCGGCCCGCGCGTAGTGATAGAGCGCCCGCACGCACTTCTGCTGCGCTTCGAGAGCCGTCGCGTTGCGCACCGAAAGTTGCAGCGATTGCGGCAGCACAATGGCGACCTGCGGCGCGATCACTTCGGAAGCCCACGGCGCCAGTTGCTCCGCAAAGACGCCCATGTCGCGCATCATGGTCTGCCAGATCTTGGCCGACCCGTCGCTGCGCTTCATGCCGAAATCGACTTCACGCGCCCAGTCCCACTGCAAGGCGCCGCTGTTGGCCGCGGCGAAGCCGAGAGCCCACTTCCGTTCCTGCAGCGGGTAGCCGGTAAGCTCGTCGTAACGCCATGTGCCATCGAGAGACCACACCGGCTGATATCCGGTTTCGCCCACGATGTTGGGCATACCGGGACGTTTCGCCACCACCGAATCCCAGAGCAGAGCGTCGTCGCGCCAGTACGAGTGGTTGGTGGTGAAAGAGACGCCGCCGGCTGCGTAGAATTGGTTCAACACGCGGTCCGTGACGCCGCCTTCGTCCTGGCCGACGTTGACCAGTTGCCTGCTGCCCGTGCCGCGGATGGCGGTCACCATGGAGCGGACCCATTGGGTGAACATCTCCTGGGCGAACAGGTTGTAGTCGAGGGCGCGCACCTCGCGCGGATTGCGGTAGCGGGTGAAGGCCAGGTCGGCATCGGCGGGAAGGGGCACGGTATCGAAGCTGGCGAGTTGTTCCGGAGTAACGGTCCATGCAGCCGCCAACTCCGCGAGGCTGCCGTACTTCTCGCCGAGCCATTTGCGCCAAGCCGCATTCTCCACGGGGTCGCGGTTGGGCGTGTTGCCTTTCCAGGGGCGGCTCGCGTTGGAGAAGCTGGGCTCGTTGATGAGGTCCCAACAGAGGAAGGGCGCGTCCTTGAAGCGATTCACGACGGAGAGTATGTAGCCCTGTTCGGCGCGGATCGCCGCGGGATCTATATAAGGATTGGCGCCCGACGGCGGTAGCTGGGCAAGAGCGCCGCGGCCGCCACGGCCGGCGCCGGTTGGCGGCGCTGGCGCGGGTGGTTCGCCGGGCAACGGCAACTGACCTTCAGACGAATTGCCAGGACGCGGATGAAAGGCATAGAAAGTGAAGTTGACGATGATGTTGTGACGGCGCGCAGAGAGCAGAAAGGCCTCGAGATTGCGCAGGAATCGCTCGGAAGCCGCGCCGGTGGCGGGATCGAGGAAGCGCAACACCGGCATCCACACGCCGGTGCGCACGAAGGTCACGCCATGGCCCGCCATCTCGGCGAAGTCTTTTTCCCAGACCCAGGCGTTGCGCGGACCCGAGAAGTCCCAGCCGCTTTCTTCCGTCGTGAAATAGTTCGTGCCGACCGGGAAGAAGGGCTTGCCGTCGCGCGTGAGGAAGTCGCCTTTCACTCCCAGGACCGGCCCCGACGTCAACAGCTTGCGATCCTCCACCCAGAAGCCGTTCTGAGAGAACTCTCGCGGCTGTCCGGCGTCCTCGTAAGTGCCGCGAACGATGTAGAAGCCGGGTTCGAGGGGCTTGCGAAATTCGGTGGTCTGGTCCAGGGTGACGCGCGCGGTGTCGAGGACGCTGGTCCCGGACAACAGTTCGAGCTTGACTTCCCCGGCCGCCGGTTGCGTCCTCCTGAGATGCGCGATCACTTGCGGCGTCTCGCCGGGCATCAGAGTGGAGAATGGCAACTCGAGAGAGAACGCGGCTGCTCCCTGGCGTGCATAGCCCACCGCTTCGTGTACCAGCGAGATACCGTCGGCCGACTCCCAATAGCCGGACTCGGGCTCGAAATCCAGCAGGACCACGCGCGAGCCGGCGGCGCGGTCGGCCACCACCACCGGCGCGGCCACTTCGAGGCCTTCGGGATTCAGCATGTAGCCGAGGCCCGCCAAGCGGCCCTCTAGCGTGAAGAACCGGCGGGCGCGGATCTCGGGCGTGCGAAGAAAGGAGTACCCGGACCTCCAGGCGAACCGGACCTTCCCGTTCACGGGCACCTCGTAGGTGTGGCGCAAATCCAGTTCGCGGGAATAGGTGTCCTGCGGCAGGGCCTCGGTGAAGCGGCCGCCGGTTCTGGTCACCGGGACGCGCAGCGGCTGGCCGCCGAGTACGAGAAGGTTCCCGCCCGCGCGGAGGTAGCCCTGCGTCGCACCCCACGCATCGGCCGGTACCGCGGAGCCGTACGGCAGGATCAATAGTTCCGCCCCGGCGAGAGTGGCGGGATCGCGCAGGCTATCGATGCCGGCGAAGATCGGATCGAGGCCGTCGAGCGCTTTGAGCAGGGCCGGACGAGTAACCGGCTGGCTCGCCACGGTGGGAAAGCCTTCCTGCCAGAAGACCACCACCCGGGCGAATGCAGGGACATTGCCGGCGAACATCAGAAGAAGAACCGCGATCAGACTGCGCATGGAGACCTCGATGTCTTGGGAGTTGCCGTACCGGGGCCGTCGGCCGTCCGCCGGCGGCGGCCGCGCAGGCGGTATTTCGGACTTCACCGTCAGGATAAGTCCCTTCGTGCGACTTCGCAAGGCCTCCCGCAATTGGCGGGTTAGTTGACAACCTGCCCCACTTAGAACTGGATGCGCGCCTGGACCTGGAGCCAGCGGTTGATGGCGGCGGACTGAGACGTGATCCTGCCGAAATTGGTGGAGGTCGGATCCGTGCTGGGCCCGTTCATCTGGGAGCGATTCTGCACGTTCAACACGTCGAGGCGAAGCTGCATGTTGACACGTTCGGTGAGGTGCAGATTCTTGGCCATGTTGGCATTCCACTGGCTCGTCTTGTCGGCGCGGAGGTCCGGGATGCGGGTCGGAAAGACGCGGCGATTCGAGCCGTTCGGAGTCTTGGCCGAGTTCTTCTCGAAGTTGTCCGTGTTGAACCACTTGTCGAAGGACTTGTTGACATTCAGGATGTCGCTGATGTCGTTGCCGTAGTAGAACACATTGCCCCAATCGAGCAGCGGGCCGGGCTGATACTCATAGGTCCACGCCGTCTGCCAGCCGCCCACGATCAGGTTGAGTGGCCTGGACGCATTGCCGAGGAGTTTCTTGCCCTTACCGAAGGGAAATTCGTAGACCACGGTGCCGACGATGCGCTGCGGCCGGCCGTTGTTGGAAGTGCGCCACGTGGGCTCGGAGTCCCATTCGTAGTAGTAGAAGTCCTTCTGACGAACGCTCAGCGCCGTCCAGCCGAAGTTGAAGTTGAAGCCGTGGGAGAACCGCTTCTCCACGTTCAATTCGAACTGGTGTGTGCGCGCCTTGCCGGCTGGCGTCGTGTTGTTGGTCACGCCGCCGCCGTTCATCTGCGGAAACGCGCGAAGGAGCGTGGCCTTGCGGATGGTGCTGCTGGTGTACATGCCCTGCTGGCTCATGTCGTTGTAGACCAGCGGGAGCGATTGCTGCAAGGAGGCGAAGTTCGCCAGGCGGAAGGGATTCGCCAGGTTGGAGTTGAGGTCGGTGGCCAGCGCGTCGGCGCGCACCAGGCCGCTCCCCCAGTACTTTTCCGGAAGGATGTCGAGCCTGTGCCCGATGGAAATACGGTCCGACCAGGAGCCGGCGTAGGCGGCGTCCAGGACTATGTTGCCGAACAACTGGCGCTGCATGCTGACGCGCCAGCGCTGCTGGCGGGCGTGTTCCTGGTTGTAGTCGGTAAAGCCGAAGCCGCGGCCGCTCTTGGCCATGCTGCCCAGGAGGTTCTGCGTGGGTGTGGTGAAGCGCGTGCCATCGGCGCGGACGGGGAAGGGATCGACCAGCGGGCTCTTCTGATTGGCCGGACTGTTGGCGCCGAAGAGGGGATTCCACACGAGGCCGGCGGCGTCGTTGGCCAGCGTGGTGCCGGTGTTCTGGGTGTAGCCGGACTGGTCGGGGCCAAAGTTCAGCACGTTGTTAGTATCGAAATAAATGCCGTAACCGGCGCGGACCACCATTTTGGAATTGATCTGGTAGGAAACGCCGACGCGCGGCAGCCACATCAACTGTCCCTGAATCAGGTTGCGCGGCACGCCGCTGGTTCCGGGGTAGACGGTTCCACCGAGAACCTGGAACTGCGAGGCCGGCAGTTCGGCCAGCGGGCTGGCGGCGTAAGCGGTCTGCGCGGCGGTACTAATGGGCAAGGTGAGCGTGGGATCGAAGCGCCCGATCAAGCGATTGAAACGTTCCGTGGCGCCGCCTTCGTATTCCAGGCGCATCCCCAGGTTGACGGTCAGCTTGGGCGATACGCGCCAGGTGTCCTGCACGTACCCGCTGTAGTACGGGGTGAGCATGGCATAGCTGTCGAGCGTCTGAACGCCGATGCTGTTGGGGATGCCGAGGATGAACGCCGCCCAGCCCAGTCCCAGGTCGCTCGCCGGCGCGTTTTGGTCGTCGTCCTTGCGAACGTACGTGCGGTTGAAGGTGAAGTTGCCGCTGGTGTTGCCGCTGGGTTCCGCGGTGCGGAATTCGTAGCGATTGTCGAAGGCCGCATGGATGCTGTGCTTGCCGCGGACGTGGGTGACGCCGAACTTGCCGGTGAGGATGCGGTAGCGGATCCAGTTGGAAGTTCCGCCGGGGCTGATCTGACTATAGCCATTGACGTTCATCAACGGTAGGATGTGATTCGCGCCGGCCTTGTCATCGAGGTACTTGGGCAGGCCGATGTCGGAGGGCTTGAAGGACAGCGCGTAAGGCTGGATATTGCCCTCGCGGAACTGGTTGATGCCGACGTTGAAGTCGAACACGGTGGTCGAGCCGGCCGAGTAGACCACGTCGATGTTTCCGCCCTTGTTGTTGCGGACCAGGCCGCCGACGTTGAGGCCGCGCGCGGTCTCGTAGGTCCAGTCGCCGCGATCCTCGGGGCTGAAGTTGTTGTAGGACCAGCGGCCGAACATGCGCATTTTGTTGCTGATCTGGTAGTCCACGCGGTTGGAGAACGCCTTGTAGTTCCAGTTGTAAGGCGTCTTGGAAGCCAGATAGTTGTTCACGGGTTGCTGGCCGGCGAGGGGAGGATTGTTGGGCAGGGGGTAGAGCTTGGTGATGGCGTCGTAGGCGGGATTCACGAAGCGGTTCTTCGGAATGACGTTGCCGGGGAACGGCGTACGCACATAGTGCGTGTTGCGGGCGTCGTCGGCTTTGACCGAGATGGGGTCGTAGACGATATACTGCGCGGAGTTCGGCAGGCTCAGCAGCTCGCTGAAATCGCCGTTACGGGCGGCGGCGGTGGGGACCGTGCGGTTGAAGGTGGATGGATCTTCGTTCTTGATGTCTTTGAAGGCGTTGTAGGTGAAGAACCAGAACAGGCGGTTCTTGCCGTTGAAGATTTTCGGGATGAAGACCGGCCCGCCGGCGGACGCGCCCCAATTGTTGGAGCGGCCGGTGGGCTGCTTGTCGGTGTTGCGGAGGGCATCGGCCTTGGCGTGGTCGCCGGCCGCCTCGGCGGCGTTGATGCTGCGAAAGTAGTTCTGCTTGGTGAAGAACGGCGTGCCCTGCCAGCGCTGCTGCCAGTGCTGCCAGGTGGCGGTGCCGTGCAGGTCGTTGGCGCCCGACTTGGAAATCATGGTGACCGCGGCGCCCGAGCTCTGGCCGATCGACGCGTCGAAGTTGGAAGTCTCCACCTTGAATTCGGAGACGGCGTCAGTGTAAGGCAGATAGGCCAGACGGCGGCTGGGGCCGATATTGGGCGAGCCGTCGAGGGTCCAGGAATTGCCGCCCACGTTGCCATCCACCTGGTAGTCGGAGCCGCCGAGGTTGGAATGCAGCGCGAGATAGTTGTTCACGCCGCCGGTCTGCATGCCGGGCGTCATCCTCACGAGCGTGATGACGCTGTTGCCCATCACGGGAAGCTCCATCACGGTCTTATTGTCGAGGACCCGGCCGGAAGTCACGGCGCTGGTTTCGAGAAGCGGCGCGTCGGCAGTGACGGAGATGGTTTCGGTGACACCGCCGACTTCGAGCGGCAGGTCCACCTGGAGGCGGGTCGAAACCGGCAGGATGAGTCCTTTGCGGTCGTGCTTCTTGAAGCCGGCGGATTCGGCGGTGATTTCGTAGTTTCCAGGCAGTAGAAGGCTGGCTTCGTAGTATCCCGTATCGTTGCTGGTGAAGGTCAGGACAACGCCTGTTTCCGAGTTGCGAACCACTACCGAAGCGCCCACCACGGCGCTGTTGTGCGCGTCCAGAACGCGCCCGAACAGAGTGGATCGCGTTTCCTGCGCGAAGGCGGCGAAGTTCAGAAGTGTGACGGCGGCGATTCCGCAAAGGATGCGTCGTGGCATGTAGTACTCTCCGTTATAGCGAGATGGTCGGGGCGTAGTCCCCTTGCTACGTGGCCCGAAATATTTGTTTCGGTCTGGAATTATATCCGAATCGCGGAACCAGATCAAGTTAAATCAGGGGGACGCGCGGCCTTGACAATGGATTTGTTTTGGATTACAACTAAGTCAATTCGGGGCAGCAGGTTAGTCGAAAAGGAGAAAGCAGCCGCAGGCCCATTGGGCACTCCCTACGGTCGCGACTCGGGAAACGCGTTCCGGTCTTCATTACTTGACGATTTCGATGTAATCCAGGCCCGCCGGTTCGTTGCCGTCGGGCCTGCCTTCAATGCGGATCTCGTCGCCCGGACGAAGCGCGATCCCGGAGATCACGCGGCGTGTGGACGACGTCGAATCCAGCCGCATAGTCGGGAGGCGCAGGTCGGCCGCCCACTGGTCGATGAGTTGCCGGCCGATCCAGACGCGGTAGCGGGACACGCCAGTCGCCTGGTCGAAGTACTCGACGTGAAGCGTGTACCAGCCGGGGTCGCCAGTGAACTTCATCGACGCGGAGCATTGAGGGCCGGCGCAGGCCACCGCCTTACCACCGGACGCGTCTTCCGCCGGCGTAACGGCGCGAACCGCGTAGCCTTCGAGAGTCATCGATTCCGCTTCGAAGCGTCCCGGCGTGTGACCTACGCGGCCTTTCGCATCCGGAATCTTGGACGCGCCCTGGAACCAGCCGTTGACCGCGTCACGCCACACCACGGCCTGCCCGGCCTGATATTCGAGCTGCGCCAGCACCTGTTGGTAACGCTGTTCGTCGACCAGGCCCTTCAGCCCCTTCCACTGTCGCGCGTATCCCGCCACCGCGTCCGCACCCTCGTAGTGCGAGTCGTAGATGTACTGAATGACGGTCTTGCCGCCGCGCAGCTTGTAAGTGTAGGGAACGTGGTGGAGGAACAGGAGCAAATCGTCGGGACAGGTCTCGAGCGATTCGTAGACGCGCGCCACTGGGGCGCGGTATTGACCGATGTAGCCGGTGCCGGTGGCGGTGGTGCGATCCATGCCCACGCCCTTCTCATCGGCGCGATGCCACTGGCCCCAGCCGTTGCGCTCCGAGGCTTCCACGTTCACCCCGTAATGATTGCCGGTGATGTCCGTGAGCGTCTGCAGTCCCAGCGGTCCGGTGTAATTCTCGAAGGTGCGCCACGAGCTGAGCAGCATCGAGTTGACCGTGTCGTTCACTTTGGAATCGGGACCGAACGTGAGGCGCGTCCATTCGGCGGCGATCTTCTGCGCGGTGAGATCGGGATTCCACGCCAGGCGGCCGTACCCGTAGAGGTTGGCTTGCGAAAGGTGATTGCCGGACCAGTTGTCGTCCAGCCCAATGTTGGCTACGCCTACGAATCCTCCGGCGGGGCGGTCGAAGATCTTGCCCGCGACGAGGGCCTTTACGGGCGTGGTTTGGACAGGCCGGGAGGCCTGTCTCACTTGCATATCGAAATCGAGCGCTTCTTTCCACATGGGAACCAGGAACACCATGTGTTTCGACTGGCCGAAATACTCCTGGGTCACCTGAAGTTCGATGGCCTGGTTCGTTTTTTCGAGCGCGCCGAATAGAGGCGATGCGGGCTCGCGCACCTGGAAATCGATGGGGCCGTGTTTGATCTGGATGACCACGTTGTCGTCGAACTTACCGTCGAGGTCGTGGAAGTTGTCGTAGGAGGCGCGGCCGCGATCGTTCTTCGGGTTGTTCCAGTCCATGTGATGGTCGTAGACGAAGCCGCGGTAGAGCAGCATGCCGTCGTGCGGTTTGAGCGCGCGCGCCAGCACGTTGGCGGCATCGGCATGCGTCCGGCCGTAGGTGGAGGGCCCGACGCGGCCTTCCGAATCGGCCTTCAGGACCACGCCGCCGAGATCCGGGACCGCGCGGTACAGGTCGTCCAATCGGGACTTCCACCAGCCCGCGACCTTATCGTCGAGCGGATCGAAGGTGTCGAGGCCGCCGAGGGTTTTGGGG
>JBGPKH010000033.1:0-27039 GCA_041485845.1 Bryobacteraceae bacterium | reverse complement strand
TCCGGGAAGTCGAAAGACTGCCGGGCGGAACCAAGCCTTCCCGAAGTAGTGTCGCGCACCACGGCATGCACCTGGAGCGGCCCGGGCGGAACCATCGGCAGCCTCACCGTAGCCGTCACGCCTTGTGACCGGCCCATTGCGTAGATCGCGTCGGGCATCCGGAGCTTGTAGGACTGGCTGATGCCCCTGGTTTCCTGGCTTCCGGAAAACCCTGCCGCCACTACTTCCAACTCGGCGTTATGGAAGCCCTGCAAGTCCCGGGTGAACGTGAGGTCCTGGATGTCGATGTGCAGCAGAACCTCGATCGAAGAAGTGGCCCCATAAGAAACCAGGGGCGTCAATCGCAGGTGAATCCCGCCGGTGGCAAAGGGCGAGGCGGGCAGGAGACTCGACATCGGCGGTTCCGTTCCGCCGGCGTATTGCGGCACATCACTGGTTGGAAACTCATTGCGCGAGCGCACGCGCAGGCCCTCGTGCTTCACACGCAGGGCGATCCCCTTGACCAGCTCCGCCGGTTCATCAGTTGCACAAACGATCCGGTAATAACCGTCCTGGTCCTGTAGAACTCGCGACATCACCGTAGCCGCATCGTTGGTGTTGTCGAAGAAGATGCCGCCGGTGTCCCGGGCCAACGCTCCGACTCCCGCGTACGTGGGAATCCGGTCGAGGGATTGCGCCCCTGCCGAAGCGCTCCGCAAGCCCCGCGGATCTACGGTGTAGAAAACCACAGACGATCGATTGGCGCGCGCGGTCAGAAGGTCGACGAGCACTTGCGGGCTCCTGTAAAGTTGCGTGTTTTCGGAAAACAGCACCACGGTCTTGCGTCCCGGCAAACCGTGCATTCCGTCCAGCACGGACCGCAGCAGGGCGTGCGTGCCGCCGGTCAAAGCGGCAACCCGCGGCGGGTTGGTGGCGCTTGCGGCGCCGGTCGGATTGCGTGACAAGAGGTCGAGCGACGCGTGGAGCATGCCGTGGTCGGAAGTGAGTTGCTGAGACGCGCCGGTTCCGCCGCTGGTCCGGACGATCGCGGCCAGGTCGCGAGCCTGCACCTGGCTGTCGATGAACTTCGCGAGCGCGCTTTGCACCTAACTTCGAGCGCCGGGTGAAAGGCTCAAATCGTCCACCACCACGGCTAGGGTCAGGTGGCTGTCGTCAGTCCTCCCGCCGGGAAGCGGCGCGGGCCACGCCAGGGCGTCGAAGCTTGCCGCGGCCGCGGTTGGCGCGCCGGCGCGCGCCCGGACGTAAGCGGCATCCGCGATCTGGTGCGGCTTGCCGGCTTGCAGAATCTCGAAATCGGCCGCGCTCAGGCCGGGTACCGTCCGCCCCGTCGAGTCGGTCACGGTGGCGTCGATCACAAGCTGTTCCACGGCGGGAGGCTTCCGCCGGGTTGGATGGGAAGAGAGCGTTGGCTGTGAAAACAGCGGTAGGGCGGCCGCGAGTGCCAGCGCGGAAATCAGACCCATTCGTATTCCGGTTCGCACGGTCTTGAATTCTATTGTCGTACACGCGCGTAAAGGGCGAAAACCGTCGCCCGCCCCCCATCCATTTGCCTGGCGCTCACACTTGGCTCTCAGGATCGAGCGGCGCATCGAGCCGTTCTTCCGACAGCCTCGCCTTCTCCCGGGCCACTTCGCGAATCGTGCGGCCGGCGGCATAGGCTTCCTTGACCAGCCCTGCCGCCTTCTCGTAGCCGATCTCCGGCGCCAGCGCCGTCCCCATGGCGAGCGACCGCTCGACAAATTCACGGACTGGCGCCTTCACCTTGGGGCAAGCGCTTCCACAGATTCTGATAAGATCGTTTGGTGCGGAGGACTGGATAAACGTTTCCGCACCCGGAGGTACTATGGGGACCAAGACTGGGGTTGTGTTGCTGGGGCTGGCATCGCTTTTGACCGCGAACGTGTCTCACGCGGCCGATGGGCCGCCGGGATGGGCGTACGGTTTCGCGCCGGCTCCGCTGCCGGGAGGTCCTGCAGCAGCCCCCGCTGGGCGGGGTGGTCGCGGCGGACAACAGGCCGCGCCCGATACCAGCCCGAAACGCCTTCCCGGCAGCAGCGCGGAGTTCACCCTCACGCAGATTCGCGATGGCTTCGGTCCGGCCGACTGGTATCCCGGCGACCATCCGCCAATGCCCGAGATCGTAGCACACGGCCGCAGACCGGACGTGCGCGCCTGCGCCCTTTGTCACTATCCCAACGGCAAAGGACGTGCCGAAAACGCCCCCATCACGGGTTATCCGGCCGCCTATTTCATCCAGCAGATGACCGATTTCAAGAACGGTAACCGCAAGAGTGCCGAGCCGCGGAAGGCCAATACCAATGTCATGATCGCCATCGCCAAGGCCATGACCGATGACGAGATCAAGGCGGCTGCCGAGTACTTTGGCTCGATGAAATGGACGCCGTGGATCAAGGTCGTAGAAAGCGATTCGGCGCCCAAAACCCGCATCGCCGGCGGTCTGTTCCTCGCCCTGGAGGGCGGCGAAAAGGAACCACTCGGCAAGCGTATCATCGAAGTCCCGGAGAATGCGGAAGCTACCGAGACGCTGCGCGATCCGCGGTCCGGCTTCATCGCCTACGCGCCCACAGGCAGCATCAAAAAAGGGGAGTCGTTAGCGAACACCGGCGGCGGCAAGACGACACAATGCGGCGTTTGCCATGGCGCCGATCTCAAGGGACTCGGTCCGGTCCCGGGTATTGCGGGCCGCTCGCCCAGCTACCTCGTGCGGCAAATGTACGACATGCAGCAGGGCGTGCGGAAGGGCCCCTGGACTGCCTTGATGACATCGGTGGTGGCGAACTTGAGCGAAGAAGACATGCTCGTCATCGCTGCGTACACGGCGTCGCTCAAGCCGTAATCGGCTCGCTTCGGTCAACCAGAAGCCGCCACTGGAGCATGATGTCCCCGGTGACCGGAAGTACCCGCCCATCGAACATGGGGCGGACCTTGTGTGTCAGCCAGCCGTTCAGCGCGGCGCGGCGGCCGGGTTCAGTGACGAGCTCGATGCCAGACCGGATTTCGACAAAGGTGACCGCGCTGGCGTAGAGCTGTTCAAGCGGCCGGGCGGCAACAAAAGCTACAACCTTGGATTCAGGCTCAGGCCGGCGCACTTCCGAGAGGATATTCGTAATCGAGCAACCACGCCATCAGAATGTGACGTCGCGCACCGGCAGACGATCACGCTTTGGTTCAATTTTGATTTCTCTGTACGGAGAGGCCTGCACCGCGGCAACCAGTTCCGCGCCTGCTTTCCACCGCCGCGATTTCTTCCAGCACGCGAACCGCCTCGGCCACCGGGTCGGACGCGCGCGTGATCTGCCGCCCCATGACGAGATAGTCGGCTCCGTCGCGGATGGCCTCCGCGGGGGTCGCGACGCGTTTCTGATCGCCGCTTGCCTGGCCCGCCGAGCGCACACCCGGGGTGACGAGGATGGTGCCGGGCCCGGCGATCCGCCTCACCGCGGCGGCCTCGCGCGGCGACGCCACTACGCCTTCCACGCCGGCAGCCAGGGCCTGGCGAGTACGAATTGCCACCAGGTCCGAGACCTCGCACGAGTAGCCCAGGTCGTCCAGGTCCTCGCGGCCGAAGCTGGTCAGCACCGTGACCGCCAGCAGATCGAGATCGGACGCGCCCTTGCCTTCCACCGCCGCCCGCATCACCGAGCCGACCGCGTGTACTGTCAGAAAACGCACGCCGGTGCGCGATACCCGGGCGACGGTTCGCTTCACGGTTTCGGGAATGTCGTAGAGTTTCAGGTCGAGGAACACGCTCTTGCCCCGATCCAGCAGTTCCCGCACCATCGGCATTCCGGCGGCGGCGTAGAGTTCCATGCCGACCTTGTAGAAATCGATGTGCCGGCCCAGGCGGCAGACCAGCGTGCGCGCCTCCTCGGCGGATTCGACGTCGAGCGCCACGATGATGGGATTCGGTTTCATGTCAGCAGGATGGCTTTCTCCCCGCGCGGCAGCACGCGGCCGATGCGGTACGCGCCATCGAACGAACGGGCCAACGCCGCAGCGTCCGCTTCGGGCAGCGCGATCAGGAGCCCTCCGGATGTCTGCGGGTCGTAGAGCAGGTCTCGGATTTCCTGTGGCATCTCGCGCCCGGTTGCCACCGCGCACGACGCAAATTCGCGGTTGTTCTTCAGCCCGCCCGGAATGGCGCCCTGCCGCGCATACTCCAAAGCGCCGGGCAGGAACCGGATTTCATCGACGGCGATTTCCAGCGTGACGCCGCTGGCGAGCGCCATTTCGCGGGCGTGACCGATCAGTCCGAAACCCGTGACATCGGTGCAGCCGTGGACGTCGAGCCGCAGCATCTCCTCGCAAGCTTGGCGGTTCAGGGTCAGCATCGAGCGCGTCGCCGCCTCCACGTGGGCTTCCGCCGCCAGCCCGCGCTTCAACGCCGTCGCGATCACGCCGGTGCCCAGTGGCTTGGTCAAAACCAGGGCATCGCCCGCACGCGCGCCGGCATTGGCTTTGATGCGCTCCGGGTGTATGGTCCCGGTCACGGCGTAGCCGAACTTGATTTCGTCGTCGGCAATGCTGTGGCCGCCGAGAATCGAGCACCCCGCCTCGTGCATCTTCTCGGCGCCGCCTTTGAGGATCTGCTCCAGGTCCGGCACTTCTCCCTTCGGGGGCCAGGCCAGGATGGACAGCGATGAGATGGGCCGCCCGCCCATGGCATAGACGTCGCTGAGCGAGTTGGCCGCGGCGATGGCGCCGAAGGTATAGGGATCGTCGACAATCGGGGTGAAGAAGTCCACGGTCTGCACCAGGGCGAGCTCCGGCGTCAGCTTGTACACGCCGGCATCGTCGGCCGTGTCAAACCCCACCAGCACGTTTTCGTCGGCCCAGCGCGGGACTGCGGCCAATACCCGGTCCAACAACTTTGGACTCAGTTTCGCCGCTCAACCCGCCGCCTTCACGTGGGCGGTGAGTCTGCGCAATTGAGTGGTATCCGGCATCCTGAACTATAATAGCCACAATGCGACGCACCATTGTCTTTGCCCCCGTCCTGCTGCTGGGTCTCGCGTTCACACTCATTTCCCGCGAGCCGGTTCCCGATCCACGTCTGCGAAAGGCCATCCGTATGCCGGAGCATAACGGCTGGATCCAGGTGCACCTGGAGGGCTCGCCCGGAGATATCGGATTCCAGCACGGATACCTGCTGGCGGCGGAAATCAAAGACAACTTCAAAGTGATCTCCACCGAGCTCGCCCACGACGAGAAGCGCGACTGGGAGTTCTTCCGCAAGACCGCCCGCGAGGTCTTTTGGCCGCACGTCGAGCAGGAGTATCGCGACGAGCTCACCGGGATCGTGGACGGTCTCAACGCCCGCGGCGTCCGCACGGACGTGTGGGACATCGTAGCCATGAATGCCTGGCTGGAGCTGCCCTACTACGACAAGTTCCTGACCAAGGGTGCGCCCACCGCCACGGGCGCCGGCCCCGGCGACCATTGCAGCGCCTTCGTGGCCACCGGCAGCTATACGAAGGATGGACGCGTGGTGATCGGGCACAACAATTGGACCAGCTACTCCTCGGGCGAGCGATGGAACATCATGTTCGATATCGCGCCCGCGAGGGGCAGCCGCATCTTTATGGATGGCGCGGCCGGCCTGATCCACAGCGCCGACGATTTCGGCGTCAACGCGGCCGGCATCGTCATTACCGAGACCACCATCAGCGGCTTCAGCGGCTTCGATCCCAACGCAGTGCCGGAATTCGTTCGCGCGCGCAAAGCCATGCAGTATGCGGCATCCATCGACGATTTCGCGCGCATCATGAAGGAGGGCAACAACGGCGGCTACGCCAACACCTGGCTGGTGGCCGACCGCAAGACCAACGAGGTCGCGAGTCTCGAACTGGGCCTGAAGAACGTGACGCTGCTGCGCACCAAAGACGGGTTTTACGTGGGCTCGAATTTTCCCTCCGGCCCCAAGCTGGTGAAGGAGGAAACCGATTTCGACGTCAACGACAAGAGCAAGAGCGAGAATGCGCGGCACGCCCGCTGGCTCGCTTTGATGGACCAGAACCGGGGCAGGATCGATGTGGCCGCGGGGCAGAAGTTTCTGTCGGACCACTTCGATTCCTATGAAGGCAAGAGCGACGCCAGCGAGCGCTCTTTGTGCGGTCATATCGAATTCTCCCCGCGGGGCATGGGAACCTGGCAGGCGCCGTACGCCCCCGCGGGCGCGGTCCAGAACAAGGTCACCGACGCGGCGGGCGCGGAGAGGATGTCGCTCACCGCGGCGCTGGGGCACGCCTGCGGAATCTCGTACAAGTCTTCCGAGCATCTGGCGAAGCATCCC
This sequence comes from Bryobacteraceae bacterium, assembly GCA_041485845.1. Classification (GTDB taxonomy): domain Bacteria; phylum Acidobacteriota; class Terriglobia; order Bryobacterales; family Bryobacteraceae; genus OMOG01. The sequence continues at coordinate 20,726 of JBGPKH010000033.1, read as the reverse complement.
GAGTTCGCCTGGATGAAGGACATCCTGCGCGACATGCCGGCGCGCGGCTGGACGCGGTTTACGGCTCGCTGATTTGATGTGGGGCAGGTTGTCAACCTGCGGCGGGTTGCTAACCCGCCCCGGACTGTCCCCGTCTGCTACCAACCCGTCTGCGCCATGCGCCGGAGGATTTCGGCGCTGTACCAGTTCATCCTGGCCGGCTTGCGGCGCAACGGCGACGGAATCAACGCAGCCAGGCGCGCGGCCTGCTCGCGATCCACGCGGGCAGCCGGAACGCCGTACCAGGCGCGCGAGGCGGCTTCCGCGCCAAACATACCGGGTCCCCACTCGATCACGTTGAGGTAGAGTTCCAGGATGCGCCGCTTGGGTAGAATCCGTTCGGCCACCGGCGCCAGGGTGAACTCCACGGCTTTGCGAATCACCGAGCGGTTGGTCGAGAGGAACAGGTTCTTGAGCAGTTGTTGGGTGATGGTGGACCCGCCGCGGCCAAGGCGGCCTTCCTCGATATCCTGGTCGACTACCTTTTGCACTTCGGTCCAGTCGATGCCGTGGTGCTGGAAGAAACGGCCGTCCTCGGCTGAGATTACGGCGTGCTGAAGATCGAGCGAGATGCGGCCCAGCGGTACGAACAGGTATCGCTTTTGATAAGGCTTGTGGCGAAGCCAGGCTTCGATGCGCCGCTGTGCCTGCACCGCGGTGGTCGGAGGATTGGTCCACCGTAGCACGGCGAGTCCCAGCAGGCAGAAGGCGTAGAAGGCCACTACCAGCCCAGCGGCGCCGAGAAGAATCCTGCGGATCCAACTGCGCCGTTTTCTACGCCTGGCCACCATAATTGGTTATATCACCAGGGGGACGGGGTACAGCCTGTCCGTCGCCACTGAGCCGCGACCGCAGGGAGCGTGATTTCGCGGGCCGGGTGCGGCTTGCCCTGTGCCCACCGCGTGTGCGAGAGTCGGATCAATCGGTGGATTCGCCGCGGTGTGGGGCCCGGCGGGTTTGGGCGCAGGACATGACAAGATTCGACAACTTTCTGGCGTATGCCGAATCCAACCGCCTCACGGTGTGCGGCATCGCCGTCATCCTCGTCGCACTGATTGCCTGGTGCGACTGGCTCCTGCCCAACATCTCCGTGGGGTTTCTCTACCTGATCCCCGTCCTGGTGGCCGCCCCGGCGCTGAAGGGGGCGCAGATTGTTGCGCTGGCGGTGATGTGCGGTTATCTGCGGGAGGCGTTCGACACGCTCCAAACGGCGGCTGGCGCCGTCAAGGTACCGGTGGTCTTCAACCCCCTGCAATGGGCCCCCGGAGCTGGCGGGCGCCTGCTGGTGGTCACTACCGGATTCGCCATGACTGGATTCTTCGTGGCGGAGCTCAGCCAACGCCGCCGCCTGCTGGCCGCCCATTTGAAGGAGCGAGAGGAACAGATGCGCCTGCGGTTGGAGGCGGAACATCGGGTCCGCATCCTCATCGAGACCAGCCCCTTGGCTATTCTCACCCTGGACCAATCCGGACGGGTGCAACTGGCGAACGAGTCGGCACGCCAACTCCTCGGCTTCTCCGGTCCGTTGCAGGGCGAGCCAGTGGAACCCTACCTGCCGATCCTCAAGCGCATGTTGCACAGCCATCATTCCGGGAGCAACATTCGCACCAGCGTCGAATGCAAGGGGCAGCGGCGCGGCGGGGAGGTGTTTCTGGCGCATGTGTGGCTCTCCACGTATCCCACATCGGGCGGCCCCGGCTTGGCTGCGGTGGTGTGGGACGCCTCCGAGAATCTCCGCGACCGCGAGGGCTCCGGCCTGGACTCGATGATGGCCACGTCGCGCGTTCTGATCGGCGCGATGTCCCACGAGATCCGTAACCTGGCTTCGGCTGCAGCGGCGGCCCATGCATCCCTGCGCGCGAACGGCGTGAACCTGGAAGAAAACGACCAGTACCAGGTGCTGGGCACGCTCATTCAAGGCCTGGAGAAAATCGCGTCTTCGGGATTGCGCATGGCTTCCGACCGCGAGGCCGTGGTGGCGGATCTCGGCACCGTCCTCGATGAGACGCGCATTGTCATCGAGCCCGCGCTGCGCGAGGCCGGGGTCTCGGTGGTCTGGGAGTTGAGCGGCGGGCTGCCGCTGGTGCAGGCCGATCATCACGGCCTCCTGCAGGTTTTCGTCAATCTGGCGCGGAACAGCCAGCGGGCCCTGGAAACGTGCGCACAGCGCGAAATCCACATCTCGACCGCGCTCGAAAGCGACCTCGTGGTGGTGCGCTTTCGCGATACGGGTCCTGGCGTCGCCCACCCGGAGGAACTGTTCCGGCCCTTCCAGACGGGCGCCGACTCGGCTGGTATCGGCCTGTACATCTCGCGGGCCATCCTTCGCTCGCACGGTGGAGGGCTGCGTTATGAGCCACTGGCCGCTGGGAGCTGCTTTGCGGTGGAACTCTGGCCGGTGGAGAATGCGGTGGAAGGGTGACGTAACCAAATCGAAACACGATCCGGGTCCTGCTCGTGGACGACCACGCTCTTTTCCGCGAGAGCGTGGCGTCGGTCCTGGCGGCGGAGCCGGACCTGGCGGTGGCGCACTGCTGCAGCATTCGGGAGGCCCTCCCTCTGCTGGCGCATCAGCACTACGACCTGGTGCTCCTGGATCACGATCTGGGGAGCGAGCGCGCCTCGCAGTTCTTGCCGGCCGCGCGCCAGAGCGGGTTCGAAGGCCGCGTGCTGGTAGTAACCGCTTGGGTAAGCGATAACGAAGCGCGCCGGCTGATCCGCCAGGGAGTCGCGGGAATCTTCCTGAAAGAAGCACCGCTCAGCGTATTGATCGAGAGCATCCGGGTAGTGGCGGCGGGCGGAACGTGGCTCGACCGTTCGTTCGTGCGCATGGAAGAGCAGGAGCCTTCCGAACCGTCGCCGGCGCCGGTCTTCAACGATCGCCAGCGCAAGGTTCTGCGCTTCGTGATGGAGGGGCTTTCGAACAAGGAGATCGCCTGGCGGCTACAGATCTCGGAGAGCTACGTCAAGGCGATTCTACAGAGCCTGTTTCAAAAGACCGGCGTGCGAACCCGCGGCCAACTGGTGCGCGTGGCGTTTGAGCAGTACGAAAACCAACTGTAGCCCGATTGAGTCCGGGCACTCTGAAATACCTGCTGACGACTCCGATCGGGCCAAGCCGCAAAATTTCTCGCGTGAGTCATGAACATTCACGGCCTTTCCGGCGTCTTAACTTAACAATGGAATCGCGCGCATCACCGAAGGGAACCGGCAACCCATACCGCTGCCGTTGGCCGCGGTGGATAGGGAACACACCCTGCCGCCGGCGTGGCGGGAGTTTATTCGCTATTGCCGCGACTTGCGGCACGGAGAGATTGAACGGTTGAGCATTCAGGACGGCCTTCCGGTGCTGGCGGAAGTGACCAGAAAGAAGATCAAGTTCAACCGGGACCACTGAGTTTTGTGCTGGAACCGCTGATTTCACGCGGCTGACCAAAACACTTGGAGGCCGTCGTCAGGAACCCGACCCCTGGCGGCGGCCTTTTTCTTTTTGGAGGAGCGATGGGACCGAGGGTGCTCGTAGTGTGTGTGCGCTGGCGGCGTTGGTTGCGGCGGGCGCGCCGGCAACTACTCGCAAGCGGCGGATTTGTATCGCGAAGCCGAGCGAACGGTCGAGGCCACAGGCGCGCAATGCCCTGGCAGTTTCGTTGATGGCGAAGAGCCGGTACGACGAGAGCGATTCTCGTGTCTACAGCCCGCAGACTGGCGGCGATTTGGCTTCCGGCGCGCCGGGCCACCCGGGTCGACCCCATGGTAGCCTTGCGTTCGGAATAGCGCGACAATGGCTGCATGGCCCGAATCACCGAACTCGATGTCAATGGCTCGCGGCGGCGGATCGATGCCGATGCCGACCGCACACTTCTGAGCGTCCTGCGGGACGATCTCGACCTCACTGGCACCAAATACGGCTGCGGCGAAGGGCAGTGCGCGGCCTGCACGGTGCTGGTGGATGGACAGCCTGCCAAGTCGTGCCTCACCAAGGTGAGCGCGATGGCCGGCAAGCGCATCGTCACGATTGAAGGTCTCGCTCCCGCGGGCAAGCTGCACCCCGTGCAGGAAGCCTTCCTGGAGGCCGACGCCTTCCAATGCGGATGGTGTACGCCGGGAATGATTCTCGGCGCGGTGGGCCTGCTGCGGCGCAATCCGCATCCCAGCGAAGCCGAAATCGTCACCGGGATGAATGGTCACATCTGCCGGTGCGGCACGTATCCCAATATCGTCGCCGCGATCCGCCTGGCCGCGCAGAAAGGAGGCCGCGCATGATTACACGGCGCGATTTCTTTGCGGTGCTGGGCGGCGGGCTGGTGGTCCTGATCGTGGACGATTCGGATGCGCAGGAGGCCGGCGGCGGGGCGCGCCGCGGCACGCGGGAGCCGCTGCCGCAGCAGGTGAGCGCCTGGCTGCACATCGGCGAGGACGGCATCGTCACCACCTACACGGGCAAGGTGGAGGTCGGGCAGAATTCGCGCACCTCCTTGACGCAGGCGGTGGCCGAGGAGCTGCGCGCGCCGGTGTCGTCGATCCGCATGGTCATGGGCGACACCACGCTGACGCCGTTCGACATGGGGACGTTCGGCAGCCAGACTACGCCGCAGATGTTTCCGCAGATCCGCAAGGCGGCCGCGTCGGCGCGCGAGATGCTGATCGACCTGGCGTCGCAGAAGTGGATGGTGGAGCGCGGGTCGGTCTCGATCGCCAACGGAAAGATCACGTCCGGAAACCGGTCGTCGGGATTCGGCGAGTTGACGCGCGGCGAGAAGCTGACCAAGACGATCACTACCAGCGCGGCGCTCACGCCGGCGACGGAATGGAAGGTCGCGGGCACGTCGGTACCCAAGATCAACGGCCGCGAGATGGTCACGGGCGCGCACAAGTACGCGTTCGACATCAAGCGGCCCGGCATGCATTACGGGAAGGTGCTGTATCCGCCATCGTATGGCGCGACCTTGACGTCGTTTGACAGCTCCGCGGCCGAGGCGATGCCCGGCGTGAAGGTGGTGCGCGAAGGCGATTTCGTAGGAGTGACGGCGCCCAATCCGGCCACTGCCGAAATGGCGCTGATGGCGTTAAAGGCCGAATGGAAGCAGTTGACGGCCGAGGCATCGAGCCGCGATGTGTATCCATATTTCAAGAAGACCAGCCGCGACGGGGACGCTTCGAATTCGAAGCTGACGTCGTACACCATCGCGTACATCGCGCACGTGCCGCTCGAGCCGCGCGCCGCCGTGGCCGAATGGGAGGGCGACCGGTTGACGGTGTGGACCGGAACGCAGCGGCCGTTCGGCGTGCGCAGCGAGCTTGCGACGAACTTCAACATTCCCGAGGACCGCGTGCACGTGATGATGCCGGACACGGGGTCGGGCTACGGCGGCAAGCACACGGGCGAGGCTGCCTATGAGGCGGCGCGGCTCGCCAAGGCCGCCGGCAAGCCGGTCAAACGCAACTGGACGCGGGAAGAGGAGATGACGTGGGCCTACTTCCGTCCGGGCGGCGTGATCGATGCGGGCGCTAAGCTCAACCCGGATGGCACGATCGCGGAGTGGGAGTTCCACAACTACAACTCGGGCCCATCGGGGCTACAGACGCCTTACGCGGTGGGGAGCAAGAAGGAGCAGCAGCATGCCAGCAAGTCGCCGCTGCGGCAAAGCTCGTACCGCGGCCTGGCGGCCACGGCGAACCACTTCGCGCGCGAGTGTTATATGGATGAGCTGGCGCACTCGATTCACATGGACCCGCTGGAATTCCGGCTGAAGAACGCGAAGAACGAGCGGCTGCGCAACGTGATTCAGGCGGCGGCCGACAAGTTCGGCTGGAAGTCGCGGAAGAAAACGGCGGGCCGCGGGTTCGGCATTTCGGCGGGGTTCGAGAAGGGCGGATACGTGGCGGCGTGCGCGGAGATCACGGTCACCAATGGCGCGGTGAAGGTGGTGCGCGTGGTGGAGGCGTTCGAATGCGGGGCGGTGGTCAATCCCCAGCACCTGCGCAACCAGGTGGAAGGCGCGGTGGCCATGGGGCTGGGTGGCGCGATGTTCGAGCAGATCGATTTCGCGGACAACAAGATCATTACCAACAAGCTGTCGAAATACCGGGTGCCCCGCTTTGCGGATATGCCCGCGATCGAGAGCGTGCTGCTGGATCGGAAGGATATTGTGTCGGCGGGCGCGGGTGAGACTCCGATTGTGGGGGTCGCGCCGGCGGTCGGAAACGCGATTTTCGACGCTACGGGGCAGCGGATTCGGTCGTTGCCAATGGCGCCGAAGGGTCTGCCTGCGGGGTCGGGTACGTCATCGAGCTCGAACAACGGGGAGTAGTCTATGCGGCGGAAGAATTGAGCAGCCGGCGCTTCTCGATTTCCTGAAGCCGGCCTTCTACAACCCGTAGGAGCGCGCTCATCGCACCATCACTGGTAGACAGTTTGGCCTCCATCGCGCGAAAGCGGACGTTAGTGGTCTCTTGAAATGGGAAAAATGCTTTCGCAATCTCCGATTGGGCTTCCCTGACGCGCTTCAGGCATTCCTCGACAATCTCTTGCTTCATCGCGGCCATTTCGGCGCGCATTTCACCCACAGTCTGATTCAGCAGATCAATCATCTCAGTGCGGGTAATCGTTTTGTCGTCCATCACGCGAGATTCTACCCCTGAAGTCAGCGCGGCGCTAGAGAACCGGTACCGGTACTTTCTCGAGGCCTATGCGGTGACCGCCTCTCACCGCTGTTCGGTCAAGGTCACCGCTGCGCTCAAGCGGAAGCTGAGTCGGGTTTCCGAGGGCAACGTCGCGGGCTTTCCACGGGTGAGCAACACATCGCCCGCGCCGGCGCCGCCGCCCACTCCGGCTCCGACCGCGGCGCCCTTGCCTCCGCCGGCGATGGCCCCGATGATCGCGCCAACCGCGGCTCCGGCCGCGACCTTTTCAGCGTCCTGGCGTTGCGAGGCTTCCGCGCGCCGCTCGAAGCTGTCCGTATGGATAGCCACGTTCTGGCCGTCCGCAGTATGGAGCCGGGTCAACTCCACGGTCAGGGCGGCGACGCCCTTTACCTTACCGCCGCGATCGGCAGTCACCACCCGCCCTTCCACCCGCGCGCCGCGCTCGGCGATCACGAAGCCGTTCACTACCAACTCACTGTCAAGCGTGGCGGTGAAGGCGTCGCCGGGCAGGTTGCGCTCCGACGAGAGCCCGTCCACAAGGCGCACCGGAATCGGCATTCCGGCGTTCAGCGTAACCCTGCGCGGTTCGGGTTCGGGAGCAGGCGTGGGAGGCGGAGTCGCGTTCTCCGGTTCCGTACGCGCGGGTGGTGTGGGAGGAGGCGGAGGTTCAGGCGTAGGGACCGGTGCGGCTACGGCCGGCTCGCTCCTGGCCACGACTACGGGATCCGGCTGGCGCGCCGGCTGAGGGTGATATACCTGGGTCGGAGTTGCCTTGGCGCCTGCGGGGACGGGGGCCGGTTCCAGCGCCGGGGGCCCCACGGGCGCGGGCGGCGGGGCCGGGACCTGCGCCGCGGCGGGCGCGGGGGCAGCCGCCGGGATGGGCTGAGGTCTCTGCCAGACCTTCATGACCACGGCGCCCCCCAGCGCGGCGGCGACCACCAGGATACCGACTTGCACCGGCTTCATGCGTCTCTCCTCAAATCCAAATGACGGCCAGCCGCGCCGTTCCGTTCCACGTTAGAATTGAGACATCTGAAGGCCATGCATCTCTTCCCCACCCAGTTTTCGATCGGACCGGTGGTGATCGCCCCAGCCACGGTATTGGCGCCGATGGCGGGGGTGACCGACACCGTTTTCCGCCGCTTTATCCGGAACCTGGGCGGGTGCGGCCTCATCATGACCGAGTTCACCAGCTCGCACGGTGTGAGCGCTTCCCTGGGTGCCCGTAAGCCGACGAAGACGTTGAAGTATCTGGCCTTCGAGCCGGAGGAGCATCCGATCTCGGCGCAGTTGTTCGGCGCCGATCCGCGGGTGATGGCCGACGCAGCGCGAGTCTGCCAGGATCTCGGATTCGACATTCTCGACATCAACTTCGGCTGTCCGGTGAACAAAGTGGTGAAATGCAACGGTGGTTCCGGCCTGCTGCGGGACCTGCCGCTCGTGGAGAAGTTGCTGCGCGAAGTCCGCGCGGCGATCACCATCCCCTTCACGATGAAGTTTCGCTCCGGCTGGAACGATGAAGAACTGGTCACCGTTCGCATGGCCCGACTGGCGGAGGAATGCGGTTTGCAGGCGGTGGCGCTGCATCCGCGCACGCGCGAGCAGGGCTACGCCGGCAAGGCCGACTGGACCCGCATCGCGGAAGTGAAGGCCGCGGTGAAGATCCCGGTGATCGGCAACGGCGATATTCTGACGCCGGAGGACGCGGTGCGCATGGTGTGCGAAACGGGCTGCGACGCCGTCATGATCGGCCGCGCAGCCAGTTCGAACCCGTGGATTTTCCGGCAGATCGCCCAGTATCTCGATACCGGGACCTACCACGAGCCCACACAGCACGACCGTTACGAGATGATGCGCCAGTATTACGCCATGCTGATGGAACATCGGGAAAAGGACACGGTCGGCAAGATGAAGCAGTTCGCCACTTACTTCACGCACGGCGTGCGGCACGGCGCGCAACTTCGCGCCTCGATCTACCGGGCCCAGGAGCCGGCCGCCATCCTCGCCCTGGTGGACGAGTTCTTTCAGGCCGAGCCGGTGCTGGCGCGCTGAAGCGGGTGATGGGCCGGTGAAGAAAGTCCAGATCATAACCGACGGTTCGTGTCGCGGAAACCCGGGGCCCGGCGGCTGGGCCGCCATTTTGCGTTTCAATCAGCACGAGAAAGAGATCTGGGGATGCGACCCGCAGACCACCAACAACCGCATGGAGATTCGCGCGGCGATCGAAGGACTGCGCGCGCTCAAAGAATCGTGCGAAGTGGAAGTGGTCACCGATTCGGAATACGTGAAGAACGGGATCACGAGTTGGATCTACGGATGGAAGAGGAAGGGCTGGAGGACGGCCGGTGGCAAACCGGTGGTCAACCAGGATCTGTGGAAGGATCTGGACGAGCAAGTGGCCCGGCACAAAGTGACCTGGACCTGGACGAAGGGCCACGCGAGCCACGAAGACAACAATCGCTGCGACGAGTTGGCCACGCGGGCGGCCAAGAAGCAGTGCGGGAGCGGGTAGGGCTTTGTACCGGCGGCAAGACCGCCGGTGTTACTGAAGCTTTCCGAAGTTGATGGTCATGCCGAACACGATCTGGTGGTCGGGCGATCCGTTATTCAGCGCGAAGTGCTGCGCCGAAAGGTCAAAGGCGATCCGCTCAGTCATCTGGTATTCGATTCCTTCAAACAGCGAGACGGCGGCCGGCTGCCCAGTGGGCCGCTCCCAGACCACGTTGCAGTGTGGAGTGAATTTTTCGGCTGTGGGAGAGCCCGAGAGATTCTGGCCAAAACCGAATCCCAGGTCGAAGACGCCTGCGGGATTAGACGGTGAACTATGAGTGGCTGCCGACCAACTGACCGTCGCACCCAGGCTGGAATGCCCGCTGTCATAGCGGGCGATGCCGGTCGCGCCGAGACGGGCGCCGGATTCGTCGCGGAGAAACATAACGGCCTGCGGGGCAATCGCGATGTCCAGCTTGCGGCCGTCGTGCAGCACCGAGGTCGCGGTCACCGTCAGGGACTGACTGAACTGAGTCAAGCGCCCGCCCCCGGAATCGGCAATGGACAGCGAGTCGAAGGCCACGCTGTACTCGGTCCGTCCCCAAATGAGGTGCGTTCCCTGGGGTGTATACTTTACCGCCAACGGTATGTCGAAATTGGCCGTGGAGAATGAGTAGAGCCCGCTCCAGTCGATCTCCATGGTTCCGGGTTCCGTGATGAGGGTATTGACGTGGAGCCGTTTGTTAAGAGTGAGGTTGCCCTTGGTTCTGGTTCTGGTTCTGACAGTGGCCGGGAACGCGGGCAAGGAAGCCATCTGAAACACCAGGAGCGTGGCGAACGTGCGTGGTCCGGTCATGCAGTACTCCAGTGTTGCGCAAATCGGGGCATCCGATCAATTCGCATCGGCCCTCGGATTGCCCCAGGGATTGCGTGTTGCCGGCGAGCGAAAGATGTCAAATCGCCGAGTTTGTGGTAAATCATCGAGATAAGGTATGTTGGAGGTTGGAGGTAGTTGGTTCAGAAATCCGGCGGCATCGCGCCGCCCCGCTTGGAGACAGTCTGCGACAGCCTGCCGCCAGAGCCATAGCTCTGGCGATTCTTTCCGCAGCCGCGGTGTTCGGCCAGGTCATACCGGGGCGCTACGTTGTGGAACTGTCGGGTGACCCGGCCGCGGTTGCCGCCGCGCGGCAAGGATCGCGATTTGCGGCACGCGAGGCCGGCTTCGCTGCCCGGCGGGCGGTCGTCCGGCAAGGTCAGAACCCGGTTCGCCGTGCGGTGGCGAACCACGGCGGCACGGTCCTCGAAAGCATGGACACCGTGGTGAACGGCCTCATCGTGAGTATTCCGGACGATCGAGCTGCCGAGTTGTTGCAGATCCCCGGAGTGTCGCAGGTACACGCGGTACACCAACTGAAGTTGTCTCTGGATCACGCTCTGCCGCTGCACCAGGTTCCGGCCGCCTGGGCTACGCTGGCGCTGGGCCAGAACAGCGCCGGGGCGGGCGTCAAGATCGGCATCATCGATACCGGAATCGACGTGAACCACCCGGCTTTCCGCGACCCGCTTCCGCCGGTGGCCGGATTCCCCAAAGTTCTGGCGGCGAGCGATACGAAGTACACCAACGCCAGGATTATTGTCGCCAAGAACTACACGCCGCTTCTGGGCGACGGCGGCGATCCGGATGCCGACGATCATGTGGGGCATGGAAGTGGTACGTCGATGGTGGCCGCAGGCGGCCCGGCGGTCAGTCCATACGGTCCCATCGTGGGAGTTGCGCCCAAGGCCTACATCGGCAACTACAAGGTTTCCGATGCGAACGGCTCAGCGACCGATGTCATTGCGAAGGCGATAGACGACGCGGTGGCCGACGGGATGGACGTGATCAACATCAGCCTCGGCGGCTATGTGACATCGTACTCGGACGTGGACCCGAACAACCTAGGGATCGCGGCAGTCGAAGCCGCCGTGAAAGCGGGGGTGGTGGTGACGGTCTCGGCTGGGAACGACGGGCCTGGGGCCGGCACGATCCAGAATCTGGCGACCGCTCCCGATGTGATTGCGGCCGGCGCGATCATGAATGACCGGACATTGGGATTCGCCGTTCGGATCGGCGGCGCGGATCCCTATGTGGCGTTGCCGGGCGATGGACCGGCGCCCGGGCAGGCGCTCAGCGGGACTCTTGTGGACGCTTCTACCGTGGACCCGGGCGGCCAGGCGTGCTCGCCGCTTCCCTCCGGATCGGTGGCCGGTATGGTGGTCCTGATTCTGCGAGGTGGCTGCACGTTCGAGAGCAAGATCAACGACGCTGCGGCCGGTGGGGCACTGGCTGTAATCGTCTACAACAATGGCCCGACCGGATTGATCGGCATGAGCGTGGGCTCGGCGGTCCTACCCGCGGTATTTATCACGCAGGCCGATGGAGTCGACTTGAAATCGCGGATTGCCGCTGTCTCCAGTCTGCAAGCGACGTTGGACTTCAGCGGCTATACCGCGTTTCCGGCACGGCCGGACCTGTCGAGCTTTTCCAGCCGGGGACCGAGCGTCGGAAGCGCCATGAAGCCCGACCTGGTTGCCGTGGGCGAAGAGATTGTGACCGCAGGGCAGAGTTCCTTCCAGGATGGCGAGATGTACGACCCCTCGGGCTTTGTCAACGTCCAGGGAACGAGCTTCTCGGCGCCCCTCACGGCGGGGGCTGCCGCGATCCTCAAGGGGGCCCGCCCGGGACTGACGGTGGCGCAGTACCGATCGCTGCTGATCAATAATGCCGGACCGGCGAACTCCGGCGCGGGGAAAGCGGCGACGGTGCAGCAGGCGGGCGCAGGCGTGCTGAACGTGGCGGCGGCGCTCAGCGGCACGGTGGCGGCGTATCCTACGTCGTTGAACTTCGGCACGGGACAGCGCGCGGTCAGCCGGACCCTGGATTTGAGCCTCAACAACGTCGGGACTTCCGCGGATACTTACTCGGTGGCGGTCGTCGCGGCGGGCGATGGTCCGCGCCCGGCACTCTCGATCGGTTCGTTCCAGCTCGATCCCAGCGGCTCGCAGCCAGTCTCGGTGACGGTGAACGCGACGGGACTGGCTGCCGGCTAGTATCAGGGATTCGTGCAGGTGACCGGAACCGTCAACCAGAATGTCGCGCGGATTCCCTACTGGCTTGCCGTACCCGGTTCCACGCCGGCCGGGATCTCCGTCCTGCACTCCGACAACTCCGATCCGGCGGGGTCCACGTCTGTTCGAGCCGTGGTGTTCCGCGTCCTGGATATTGCGGGCCTGCCCTTGAACGTTTCCGACACGCCGAAGATCGTGATCAGCGCCGGCGGCGGCACGGTGCGCAGCGTCTACCGGATCGGCTCCGTTCCGGGAACGTATGCGGTGGATATCCGCACCGGCACGAGCACCATGCAACTGGACATTTCGGTAGGAGACGTGACACAAAGCGTGATCATCCCGGTGGTGTGAGACGTCAAGACCGCTTCCTGACGGTCGCGGCTCCGTTCGCTGGCGCTACTTTCCGAAACGCTTGATGAAGTTGGTATCGAAGCGGCCGGCCTGAAAGTCGGGGTCGGCCAGGATACGCAGGTGCAGCGGGATGGAGGTGTGGATGCCTTCGATAATAAACATGGAGAGGGCGCGGTGCATGCGCCGGATCGCCTCGGCCCGGTCGCTTCCGTAGGTGATGAGCTTGGCCACCAGCGAATCGTAGTAGGGCGGGATCACGCAATCGGTGTAGGCCCACGTGTCCACACGCACGCCGATCCCGCCGGGGACGTGGAAGCCGGTGATGCGGCCGGGAGAAGGCACAAACGTGTCGGGGTTCTCGGCGTTGATGCGGCACTCGATGGAGTGGCCGCGCGCCTCGACAGGCCCGGGAAGGATGTCGGGCAGCTTCTCGCCCTGGGCGATGCGGATCTGGCTCTTGACGATGTCGATGCCGGTGACGAACTCGGTCACGGGATGCTCCACCTGCACGCGCGCGTTCACCTCGATGAAGTAGAGTTTGCCGGTCTCGTCCATCAGGAACTCGACGGTGCCGGCGTTGGTGTAGCCGGAGGCGGCGATGGCCTTGCGCAACGCGGCCGAGATCTCGGAGCGTTGCCGGCCGTCCAAAACCGGGGAGGGAGACTCTTCGAGGAGCTTCTGGTGGCGGCGCTGGATGCTGCACTCGCGCTCGCCCAGGATTTCGACGTTGGCGTGTTCGTCGGCCAGCAACTGGAATTCGATGTGCCGTGGCGCGGCGATGAACTTCTCGAGGTAGACGTCGGGAGAACTGAAAGCTGCGCCGGCCTCGTTCTGCGCCTGTGCGAACAGCGAGGCGAGATCGCCGGCCTGGTGGACCACCCGCATGCCGCGTCCGCCGCCGCCCGCCGAGGCTTTCAGGATGACGGGGTACCCGATCTGTTCGGCAAGTTCCAGAGCCTCCTCCGGGGTTTTGAGGACGCCTGTCGAACCGGGCAGGACCGGCACCCCCATCTCGCGCATGAAGGCGCGGGCGCGCTCCTTCACGCCCATGAGACGGATCACCTCCGGCTTGGGACCGATGAACTTGAGGCCCGAAGCTTCACACACCTCGGCGAAGGCGGCGTTCTCGCTCAGAAAACCGTAGCCGGGGTGGATGGCATCCACGTTGGTGATTTCAGCGGCGCTGATGATGGAGGCGACGTCGAGATAGCTGCGCGCGCTCTTGGCCGGTCCGATGCAGATGGCCTGGTCGGCGAAACGCACGTGCGAGCTGTAACGGTCGGCTTCGGAATAGACGGCGACGGTCTGAATTCCCAATTCCTTGCAGGCGCAGATGACGCGGACGGCGATCTCGCCGCGATTGGCGATGAGGATCTTGCTAAACGGCGCGGACGGCAAACAGGGCCTCCCCGTACTCCACCGGTTGGCCGTTCAGGACGAGCTTGCTCTCGAGGATGCCGGAGGTCTCCGACTCGATCTCGTTCATGAGCTTCATGGACTCGATGATGCAGAGGACCTTGCCGGGCTGGACGCGTTCTCCGACACGCACGAACGGGGGAGCGCCGGGCGACGGGCCTTCGTAGAAGGTGCCCACGATGGGCGACTTGACCAGGACCAGGGTGGGATCGGCGGGCTGTTCGCCCTTGGCTTCGACGGCAGGGATGGGGGCTGGCGCAGGGGCGGCCTGAGACGGCGCGGCGGCCGGCGCCGGCGCCGGGTAGGCCTGCGGCGTCAGAACAATCTCCTGGGGACTGGAAGACACGGCGCGCCGGATGCGGACGCGGTTATCGCCACGCTGTACCTCTAGTTCGGCGATGCCGGTTTCGGACGCCAGATTGATTAGCTCACGGATCTCATCGACGGTCATCAATGGAATAGGTTAACAGAGAGGGGCCGGGGGCCGGGGGCCAGGGGCCGGGGGCCAGGGGCCAGGGGCCAGGGGCCAGGGCCGGGGGCCAGGGGTTGGGGACCAGGGGCCGGGGGCCAGGGGCCAGGGGCCAGGGGCCGGGGGCCAGGGGCCAGGGCCGGGGGCCAGGGCCGGGGGCCAGGGGTTGGGGACCAAGGCTCGTCACTTGTAGCGTTTATGTCAGCCGCGCTAAGTTGGTCGGCCCGGACGGCAAAACGCAGAGCCTGCCCGTCTCGCTGTATGAGTTCCCGGTCAAGCTGATCGCCCATCTCTGCGAGGGCAGGCGGTCGCCATCGTTCAAATCGACGCGCAACTCACTACGGTTGAGGCGGCGCGGATGCGGGGAGTGTCGCGCCAGTTCCTGATCAAAATGCTGGAGCGCGATGAAATCCCGCACCACATGGTCGGGACTCATCGGCGTGTCTACGTCCGCGATCTCCTGGCGTACAAGGCCAGGCGGGATTCGAGGTCACCGATGAATTGTAAAATATGCAGCACCTGCTCGAAAAGCTGACTCATACAGATGCGCCGCCCGTCCGACCCGTGCGATCTGCGCGGGGGAGTAGTCCGCGGCGCCCGACGATGGCGGTGTGGGTGCGCTCTCCGTACGCGCGTCTTCAAACGCCGTTACTGCCGGGTGCCGCCCGATTCCAGCCGATCGATCCGCGTCCGCAGTTCGGCGATTTCGCGATCCTTCTGCTCGAGCGCCGCATCGACCTTCTCCGCCCAGCCGTTCATTCGGTCGACCACCGGCTGCCGGCTTGCAACAGCGCGCCCTGCCGTTCCAGCCGGGCCGCCTGCGTGTCAAATCGCGTGTTTATCTCGCGGAAGCCGGTGTCCATCTTCCGCTCCAGCTTTTCCTCCAAGCCGTGGATCTCGCGCTCCAGGCACTCTTTCATGTCGATAATCAGTTGCTCGAGATCGCTCACAGCTACAATCATACCGCGGCTGCCGCGATCAAGACTCATACAGATCCACCGCCGTCTGACCCCGTGCGAACCGCTGTGCGGTCTGCGCGGCGGACTGACTCCCCGTTCGCTTGCGCACGTCGGTGGCCCAGCGGGTGAGACCGATGAGTAACTGGTTGTGAGCAGGATGTCCTTCACATACTTTCCACTCGTCCAACACCGCCCGCAGCGTGTGTACCAGATTCCAGCCGTTATCGTCTCTGAGAATCGACTGACCCATCTCGGATAACAGACGATCGCCGGAGAAGCCGGCGTTCAGGTACTCACGGGTGTGCCGTCCCACATCGCGCACTTGAATGGTCTCGATGGCGTCCAATACCGTCCGCAGCCCCACGTCCTCGTTCGCGGCATCCGACTTGGCGGCGCTCAGCGGCTCGGTGAGCGAACGCGGCGTGATGTTGAGCCAGCGATCGCTAAAGAATTGCCAGGCGGCGTGGTACAGCGCTTTGGCCCCTACCTGAAAGCCGCCGTAGCGCCGGGCGGTTCGAACGGAGGATGCGAGTGTCAGTTCCTGGCTCAGGCTTCCCCATCCGGGGTTCAGGTTCACAGGAGTCCGGGCCATGCGGTCCGCGGCCAGCAGGACCATCGTGGTGACGATCCGATCGATTTCCACGCGAGCCCTGAGCGCATTTGAGATGGCGTGGAACGTTTGCGTCAGATCGCCGCTCACCAACCCTTTGGCTACGGCGTCTTCATCGTACGCAGCGGCCGGATCGCCGGGTGATGTCGAGGCCAGCTCATCGATGAGTGTATCGATGGGTCCGAACATCTGGATCGCCGCCAGGCGGTGTTCTTCCGGCGCCCCGCGATCCCGGCCGAGTATCTTCGCGGCCAGGTTGCATACCAGCTCTTCTGCCAGGTCCCATCCGAACTCTTCGAGCAATTCCGCGAGATACCCCAGCAGCACCAGGTTGTGGGGATGACCCAGAAAGAACGGTTCGAGTGCGCAGTCATACAGCAGCGGAACGATCCGGCCGTCGTGTCCCCCCAGCCGCCGCGCGGTGATCAGGCATTTCTCGATCCCTTCCCAAGTCCGGTCCGCCGAGAACGCGCGGATCCAGTGCTCCAGCTTGTCCCAGGTCACCGGCGGCGGCAGCGGCTGGACCGCCGGTCGATCCCCCGCACGGCCCGACGCGCCCGCCGCCGCCATCATCAGCGGAATGAGGCGGTCATCTGGCTGGTAGTGGCGCGCGACTTTCACCGCATTGACCATGAGCGCGAGCTCGCGGCCGCCGTCGTTGGCGCCGCGCTCGGTCGCGATGTGCCGGCCCATGTGCCGCACCACTTGTCGCAAAGTGTCCGCTTCGGACACGCCTTTCGCCAGCAGGATCGCGATGGCTTTGGACAGGGTCCAGTTATCCTCGCTCAACAAGCCCTCTTTCAGCAGGAGCAGGTGGGCGTCTTTGCGCTTGGATCCGCCGCTGCGCACGTCGATGTAGATGGCGCTGTCCCGCACCTCGACGGGGAAGGTGTCGAGGTCGTCGCATCCTCCGGTGAAACAGCCGCCGCCCCGCATGTCGTAGCTCCACCCGTGCCAGTCACAAGTCAGTACGCCATTTCGCACCCGCCCGCGAGTCAGTGGATACCCCATGTGCGGGCACTGGTTGTCAGTGGCATAGACGTTGCCCTGGTGCTGAAACAGCGCGATGCTGCGTCCCTCGACTTTGACTGCTTTCGGAGCGCCTTCAGGGACGTCTTTCAGGTCGGCCACTTTGACGAAGTTGGTTTGTGCGTTCGACATTGGAGTCTTCCCTTTACTCTGCAAACACGTCTACCGTGGTCTTTCCTTCCGCGAAGCGCATGGCGGTGTTGGTGGCGGATCCGCTGTCTTTGTTGGTGCGAATGTCGGTGGCGTAGCGGGCGAGGCCCACGAGTAGCTGGTAGCGGGCGGGATGTCCGCCGCCCCGGTTCCATTCATCCACCACGGTGCGGAGGGTGGGCAGGATCTGAGTGTTGGTGTCGTCCCAGAGCATCGCTCGCCCCATCTCATGGAGCAACCGATCCCCTGAGTATCCGGCGTTCAGGTACTCCAGCACCTGCCGGCCCACATCCTGCACGTGGAGCGACGCGATGGAGTCGAGAATCACTCGCACTCCCGCGTCTTCATCGGGCGCCTCGAGCGTGCCGCCGCCGAGGGCCGCCGTGAGCGGCCGCGCCGGGATGTTGATCCAGCGGTCCGAGAACACCTGCCACGCGGCGTGGAAGAGTCCTTTCGCGGCCACGCGGTCCCCGCCATGGCGCTGCGCGGTACGCAGCGAAGCGGCGAGGTTGAGCTCTGTAGTCAATGGACCCCAACCGGCGTCCACGTTCACCGGCGTCCGGGCCATGCGATCCGCCGCGAGAAGCACCAGAGTCGTGATCGGGCGATCCAGCTTCACCCCCGTCTTTAGTACCGTGTTCACCGCGTCAAACGACTTCTGAATGTTGACGCTCACCAGGGCGCTGGCGAAGGCGTCTTCATCGCACTCAGCGACCCTGTCCGTCGACGGCTGCGACGCTTCGATGTCGGGAAGCATGGATGTCATGAGTCCGACCGCATCGCGGCGGAAGCGCTCCGGCTCGCCCCGCCGGCGCCCGATCAGCTTGGCGCCCAGGTTGAAGACGAGTTCGGAGGATTGCTTCCAACCGAAGCTCTCGACGACTTCCGCGAGGTAGCCGAGCGCGAGCAGGTTATCGGCAAACCCGAGGAAGTGGGGTTCGACCACGCATTCATAAAGGAGCGGCAGGATTTTGTCTTCATGACCCGAGTGCCAGGCGGTGTACAGGCACCGCTCGATGCGTCCGGCCTGGCCATCGTGGGAGAACATCCGCGTCCATCGATCGATGTTGTTCCACTCCACGGGCTCGGGCAGAGGCACGACTTCCAGCCGTTCGGCAGCCTTACCAGCCACCGAACGGGCGGCGGTGGCGAGCACCATCAGGCGGTCGGCGTCCTGGTATAGTCGTCCTACTTTCAGCCCGTTGATGAGCCGGGATACGTCGTCACCGCCTTCCGCGCCGTGCGTGCTGGCGATGTGCCGGCCGAGATGCCGAAGGGCCATCTCCACAACCTCCTCTTCCGGCACACTCCCTTTGAGCAGCAGGGCAATCGCCTTGGAGATGGTCCACCGATCTTCGCTCAGCAGCCCTTCCCACAGCAAGCGGAGATGTTCGTCTCGCCGCCTGTACTGGGGATCTCCGAGCTGAATCCAGATTTCATCCTGACGGACGTCAACGGAGAACGTTTCGAGATCGTCGCATTCACGATTGAAGCATCCTCCGCCCTCCAGATCGAAGCTCCGGCCGTGCCAGTCGCAGGTGACGATGCCGTGCCGGACCGCACCGCGCGTCAATGGATAACCCATATGGGGGCACTGGTTGTCGGTCGCGTAGATCCGGCCGTCGACGTTGAACAGGGCGATGCTGCGGCCTTCTCCGATCCGAATGGCCTTCGCCTCGCCCACTGGAACATCGCGGAGCGCTGCTGCACGGATCCACTGCAATGTATCTTTGCCCATAACAATCCCTCGCCTTCTGAGCTTGACCGGTCCCCGCCATGGAACTTATGACGATTCTAAACCACCGCGAGACGATCTTGCTCGGGCTGCCGCAGAGTTGCGCCGCCGCGTCCTGCCGCGATGATAGGAAGACCATGATCCGCTGCCCCTCGTGCTCCGCGGAATCGCCCGATCGCGGCCGCTTCCGCCTGTCGTGCGGGGCGCCGCTGACACTCGCTGCAGCGGCTTCGGCGGCAGCCACGGTAGCGATTCCGCACAAGAGCGCGGCCATCTCCTCCAGTGCCATCGAGGCCATCTTCAGGGCCTTCTTGCCCTGACAAACGCGCTCATGAACTTGCCGCCGACTTGGGGTGCAATCGCGTCGATATCAATCCCCTCGGTCGCCAGGAACGCGCGCGCGTCTTCGATGTTGTAGATGCGCGTGGGCTCGACACTGATGTCTACGAACCCGGCACGTGCGAGCTTCTGGATATACTCGCCCTCTTGCATGGCGCCGGCAATGCAGCCCACCCAGAGTTCGACATTATGCCGGACCTCCACCGGGACTTCACCACGAAACACGACGTCGGAAACCGCGAAACGGCCGCCCGGCTTCAACACGCGGAACGCCTCGCTGATCACGCGGTCTTTGTCCGCCGACAGGTTAATCACGCAGTTGGAGATGATGACGTCGACCGAGTTGTTTGGCAGAGGAATGTTCTCGATCTCCCCCTTCAGGAACTCGACGTTCTCGACAGCGCTTTCCTTCTGGTTCTCGTGGGCAAGACCGAGCATTTCGTCAGTGATGTCGAGCCCGTAGGCTTTGCCCGTCGGCCCCACGCGCTTCGCGGAAAGAAGCACGTCGATGCCACCACCGCTCCCCAAGTCGAGAACAATTTCTCCGGGCTTCAGTTCGGCCAGGGCAGTAGGGTTGCCACATCCCAGGGAGGCCAGAACCGCAGCCTCGGGCAATTGGCTCTTCTCGCTAACGTCATACAGATTGGAGGTGATCGGATCTGTGGAACAGCACGACTAAGGAGCAGACCCGCAGCAAGCGGCGCCGCTGCCCGAAACGATGCGGAGGGCTTGCTGACCGTACTTCTCTTTGACGGCTTCTTTGATCGACATGACCTTCTCCCTTCAGTTCTTAATGTGGACAACAGCGTCCGGATTGAGGATTCGGTTTCGAGTGCAGCACTCGGAATACTTGAGAGTACCGTGATCATAGGGCGGACGGCTCATGCCGCCAAGCTGGTTCCTTCGGTGCGGGATAGGTCAAGCCGGTCGCGGATGAATTTCACGAGGATTGAGGTTTTGGCGGCAGCCGCGAGAAATTCCGGGAGGGTATTGCGGAGGGCGACGGCAACAACCTGTTCGGAGGGGGCCAGTCCAGGGCGAATGGTGCGGATCCAGGAGCCGAAGGATCGCCAGACCAGCTTGGGTTGCATGGCGGAGAGGATCTGAAGCAGTCCCTGGGCGATGAGTCCGAGTTGGATGTGGCGGTGGTAAGCCGCGATCTTTCGGCGGACGGCGTTACGGTAGGCATCCGATTTGTGATGCAGGTACTGGTTGCCTCTAACGCGCCGTAGGGGCGTCATGGCCGCCATCCAGAAGTGATAGGCATAGGCGCCGATGACGTGGAGAGCCTGCTTGAAGGACACTTCGATCTTGAATCGCAGGCCATAGATGCGGATGATGTCCAAGGGTGGCAGGGTCAGGTCCGTGCACATCAGCAGGATGGCG
>JBGPKH010000032.1:0-28027 GCA_041485845.1 Bryobacteraceae bacterium | reverse complement strand
CCGCGCTTCTTGGCCAGCGCCTGGATCATCTCGTCGGTCATGTTGCGCGGCGCCGGCGAGATGGCGCGGCACGAGGAGTGCGATGCGAAGATGGGCGCCTTGCTGGTTTCGAGCGCGTCCCAAAAAGTCTTGTCGGCGACGTGCGAGATGTCTACGATCATGCCCAGACGGTTCATCTCCAGCACCACTTCCTTGCCGAACGCCGAGAGGCCGTTGTTGGGCTTGCTGGCATCGCCCGAGGAATCGGCCCAGTGGTTGCTGTTGCTGTGGGTGAGGGTCATGTACCTCACGCCCTCTTCGTAGTAGCGGCGCAGCAGGCGGAGGCTGTCCTCGATGGCGTGCCCGCCTTCGATGCCCAGCAGCGCGGCGATCTTGTGCTGCCGGCGGGCGCGGAGGATGCCGGCCGCGGTGGTCGCAAACAGGAAATCGTTGGGATGTTTTTCGATGATGTCGTGCCGCACCGTGTCGATCATTTGCAGCGTGCGGTTGGCCGAGTGGTTGCCCTCCACGTAGGTGGCGGAGACGTACACGGCGAAGATCTGCGCGCCCATCCCGCCCTTCTTCATGCGCGGGATGTCCGTCATGTGATTGGTGTTCGGCTGGCCGAGATCGAGGCCGGCGACGGTGGCGCTGGTGACGTCGTTGTGCGTGTCGATGAGGATGGCCGACTTGTGAACGCGCGTGACCTCGGCGTTCGTGACGGTGCGTTTCTGGCGGCCGGGGGCTTGTGCGAAAAGCGCGGCCGCGGCCGTCACGGCGAGGATGGCGAATCGGATGGCAGACATCATGGGAGGAGTGAGTATACCACCGCTCAACCGGCCAGCGTGGCGTGCGCGCGGCGCGCGGCGCCGATCGATCCCGCCGTCGAGGACGCTCTCAGGATCAGAGGAGGGGCAGCGCATCGCCTATCGCTCAAAAGAGCGCCAGCCGCAAGGTGAAGAACTTCTTGGGATTCGCGCGCATGTCTTTGACCAACGTTTGGAACTCGCGCCCCGAGCCCGCCAGCGCCTCGGAAAGCTGCGGATTCACCAGGAACTGGCCGAGGGTCCCTTGTCCCGCGTAGGCCCGGTCGACTATTCCGCTGAAGCGGACCATCAAATTGCCCATCCGCTCCTGGAGATCGTTCAGACTACCGGTGCGCGCATGGATCGCCGCTTTCAGCTCGTCGATCTCGTGCATGGTCTGGTCGAAGTCCTTACGCATACCCGGCAGTTTCCCCGCCGTTCCCTGCCCCGCCTCGAAGCCTCCCAGGATGTCGTCGAATCGCTTTTGCGTCGATTGCATCTGGTCGAACAACTCGCCGTTGTCCACGAAGATCTTGTTGGCGCTGCCGCGCGCGTTGCGGTAGTCCGCCAAGAGCTTCTGCATTTCCACGGGGAGGCCGCTCCACTTGGACTGCCAGTCGTTCTTCAGCTTTCCGATGCTTCCCTGGCCCGCATCCACGCCGGCCAGCATCTCGTTCGCGCGGTTCACCACCTGCTGGAACTGCTGCAGCGTGTTCCCCATCTGCGCCATCATCTTGTTGGGATCCACAGCCTGGGCGGACCGCAACTCGGCGCCCGGCGCGACGTGCTGAGGGGCGCTTCCCGGGATGATATTGATAGCCTTGTCGCTCAGCAGATTGTCGGCGACCACGCGCACGATCGAATCCACCGGGATCTTCGACAGGTAGCTGGATTTGACCTTCATGTCGAACTCGACGGCGCTTCTGCGGTCGCGCGCGCCGGTCAGGCGCTGGTGATCCAGGTAGCCGATGGGGATGCCGTTGAGCCGCACCTTGGTGCCATCCGTCAGCCCCGAGGCGTCATCCGTGTAGGTGCGAAGCTGCGCGTAGCCGGGGAGCAGGCCCTGCTGGTTCGCCACCCATAAGCCGGCTGCGAGCAAGAGCAGGAACGCACCCACGCCGATGAGGACTGTCTTGCGCACCGTCTTCCTGTGGGGCAGGTTGCCAGACATCGAGGCCGATTGTCAAATAGTCGCCGCGCCCCGGTATTCTTGCCCGGTTCCTTAGGGCGTGCTGTCGATGACGATATCCGGATCCTGGCAAGTCCGCGTGCCGCCAACTGTGCAGCACGAGGTGTACTTGAAAGTGGTTCCCACCGTGCCGTTGATCACCCCGCCGCCGGTGGCGTTTTGGGCGCCGCTGTAGCTGGTGTTCGGCAACGGGCTGGTGTTGTCGAACGCGACCGTCCAGGCGCCCTGGTCGCTCGTGAAATTGACCGTATCGCCGTTTTGTGCGTGCTGGCTGGACGGAGTTGCATTTCCGCTGGAGTGGATCTTGACCGTAAACGTTCTTGGCATTCTCTTGTACCTTTCTGTCTTCACTGCTTGGGACTTGGCGCGGGCACACTGGCTGCGATCAGTTTCGGAAAACGGGGGTCCGACCGCAAACGCTCGAGTTCCCGCTCCTTGGTGATTTCCTCCGCCGAGTAGCCGGCTTTGAGCGCCGACTCCAGTTCCGTCAGGGCGCGTTCGCGCTGCCCGGCCAATTCATACACGATTCCCGCTTTGAAGTATACTGCCATATCCAGCGGCTTCTGCTGGAGCGCCTTGCCGATCCCTGCCAGGGCCGGCGCCATTTCTCCCAGCTTCGCGTAGTATAGTCCTTCGCTGGCCAGCAGCATGGAATCCGTGGGATGCACCGCCAGTTCCTTTACGACGAGCGCAATCGCCTGCCGGTACGCCGGCGCGGCTCTATCGCGAGAGCCCGACGACCAGCGGCACGCATCGCCGTAATTGCCCCAGAAGGTATATCGCGCCGGCGCCAGTTCCACCGCCTTGGCCATGTTGGGGACCGCCTCATCGTAACGGCCCAGGAAATACAGGATCGTCCCCAGGTTCGAATATCCCGGCGCGGAGGGCTTCAGCGACAGCGATTTCTGCAACGCCGCGACCGCGTCCACGTAATGGCCCCACTTGTTGTACATCCCACCCAGATTGTTGTATCCCATCACGTTGTCCGGCGTCAGGGTGGTCACCATCCGGAAATTCTGTTCCGCGTCCTCGTAGCGCCCGTGCAGCGCGTAGAACCTCCCCAGCGCGTTGTACCCGGCCCAGTGGCCGGGGCGCATTTGGATGGCCCTCTTGTATGTGGCTTCGGCATCCGCAAGCCGGCCCATTGTGTTATAGGTTTCCGCCAACATGTAATAGGCGTCGGCGCTGGTGCGGTCGATCGCGATCAACCGGTTGAGCTCCCCCACGGCGTCCTCAAACTTCCCCGTCCGGCTGTACAGTTGGGCCATCGCCAGGCGCGCTTCCGGCAGTTCCGAGTTCAACTCCACGGCACGCCGGCAGGCCGTGCGCGCTTCCTCCAGAAACCGCTGGTCGTGCGAGAAGGAATACTTGCCGAGGTTCGCGGACCCCAGCGCGGCGTAGGCCAGAGCATAGGTAGCATCCTTCTGGACCGCCACTTCAAACAGCCCGCCGGCCAGCGCGAAATCCTCGGGCCGGCGGCCTTGCAGATAAGCCAGGCCCTTGGCATAGGCCTCGTACGCCGCCGGAACGGTGGTCCGGCCGGCGGCCAGGGCGCGGCGCATCTCGGGATTCAAATTCAACGCCAGCATCTCCGCCACGCGATCCGCCATGGTGTCCTGAATCTCCGTGATATGGGCGATGGATGTGTCGATGGTGCGCGACGCGATCTGCCTCCGCTTCACGGCATCCACCAGGCTGGCGATGAGCCGCAGACGATCGCCGTTCCTTTGCAGGCTTCCGGTAACCACCAGGGTGGCGCCGAACACCTGGTGGGCCGCGGACGCATTCGCCACCGGCTGCTGGCGGATCTCGCTGGAGGGCGTCACCCACAGCGCGTCCTGAAAGCGCTGCAACTGTCCCAGGCTCGCCGTGAGCGTCTCCACCAGGCCGTCGCACAGGGCCTGCGTTTCCCGGTCGCCCCCGATGTTCACGAACGGCAGCACGGCGATGTGCCTCTCCTCGTTCAGCCGGACCGTGCGGCGCCACAGGAAGGCTCCCGAAATCATGCCGGCGGCCAGCACCGCCGCACCGGCCCACAAGAAAGTCCGCCGCCTCCGCGTCCGCTTCCGCAGCTCCGTGGAAAGCGGCGACACCAGCGTCAGGGTGGGAGATTGTTCCGTGACGCGGCTGATCACCCGCACCGAAATCTTGCTGCCGCCCACTGCCTGCAGATCGCGCAGCACTTCTTCCATGCTTTGATACCGCCGTTCGCGGTCCTTCACCATAGCCTTGTCCACGATGTGCTGAAAGCTCGCGGGCAGGCCGGTCCGGGTCTGCGAGATCGGCGGCGCCGGCTTGCTGTAGACTTCCTGCACCACCGCCAGCGCGTTGGATCCATGGAACGGAAGGTCGAGCGTGGCCAACTGGTAGAGCAGCACGCCGTAAGAGAAGATGTCGGTGCGGTGGTCTACTTCCGTTCCATAGGCCTGCTCGGGTGACATGCAGGCGGCCGTCCCCACCACGTGCCCGGCGCTGGTCCGCCCGCCGCTGTCGCGCAGCTTCGCCAATCCGAAATCGGTGATCTTGAGCGTGCCTTCGGCCGTGAGCATCACGTTGTCGGCCTTGATATCGCGATGGATGATTCCGTGAGCATGGGCGTGGGCGAGGCCTTCGGCAATCTGCCACGCGTATTCCACGATCTTGTCGAAGGGCAGCGGATCGCCCGCCGTCCTCCTGTGCTTCAGCAGGGCGTGAAGCGTCCCGCCCGGCAGAAATTCCAGCGCCAGGAACCGCTCCGCGCCCCCGGCATCGAGCTCGAAGATGGTGGCGATGTTGGGATGATTCAGCGCCGAAATCGCCCGCGCCTCGTCCTCAAAGCGCCCGGCCAGGGCCTCGGAGTCCGCCAGCGACGCCGGCAGAAACTTGAGCGCCACCACGCGCCCCAGGCGCACATCGCGCGCCTTGTAAACCACACCCATCCCGCCCTCGCCGATCTTGCCGAGAATCTCGTAATGAGAGATGGTCTTTTCCATGGGTCTGGTGGTTTCATATTGTAACGTGGCGCGGCCTTTCTCACACACGTACGCCGGCGATCCGCGGATTTTGGCGCCAGCTCAACAATCCCTCTTCTACGCTGTTCCCTCGATGTACGATGGTTCGAAGGCGCAGACTGTTCTGTTTTCGCGGCGGACGGCCGGCCCACCGAGCCTCGTGTCCACCCAACTTTTGGATTTCGTGCCGCCGGCGCTACCGGTGCGCAGGGCGGTGACCGAATCCACCTGGGCGGCGCGGCGCGCGGGAATGTACGCCGCGGCCACGGCCGCGCCCAGCAGCGCAGCGGACACTCCGGCAACAGCAGAGGGTCGGTGGCCGGGCCTTCGCGGCGCCGGGAGATCTCTCACTTTGCCTCCCGATGACACGCCTGTGACACTCACGGCAGCGGATCAGCCTGCCACCGCTCTAGAATTCGAGACGCGCGGAGTATTGCAATTGGCGGCCATAATAGCCTGCCAACTGGGTGTTGGTCTTGCCGAAGTCCGACGCGGTCACGGTCAACTGCGGGGTGGCCCAGTTCATCCCGTTCAGCGCGTTGAAGGCGTCCAGGCGAATCGACGCTTTGATCCGCTCGGTCAACGCAAACTTCTTGGAGAGCGAGAGGTCCATGTTCTTGAAGCCCGGCCCAACCAGCCCGTCGTAATACCAGGGGTTGGTGCGCCGCGTAAAGGAAGCCTGCGCCGCAAAGCCGGTGGTATCGAACCAGTAACTGCCGGCCCCGATGCTGCCGATCGGCTTGACCGTTGACGGAGCGATAATGCTCGACGAGAAAATGAGCGGGGCTCCCGAGGTGTAGGTGTAAATGCCCGAGACCTGCCATCCGCCGATGACGTAGTCGGCAGCCCGCCCCAAGGTGGATCCAAACCGCCGCCCGCGGCCGATGGGTAGATCCCACGTCGCCGCGGATACGAACCGGTGCTTGGGGTCCGACACGACGGTGGGGGAACCGGCGCCACCGGACTGAGTTACGGTGAAGTTCATCCAGCTCAGCCGGTTATCGTATTCGTCCTGCGGGTCGAAAAACCAATGAGCCTTGGAAGTCACATAGGCGTAGGTTGCCAGCAACGAGAGACCGTTGGAGAAGGCGCGCTGTCCGCGAAGCTGCAGAGACTGGTAGTGCGCGCTCCGCAAATCGGTGCCGGTTTGCGTGATCCCTGTGTACTGCGGGTAGGGAACCAGGAGGCTCGCAATCGAGACCGTCTTGGAGTTACGCAGCGCCCCCGGGAAGGTCTGCTGCGTTCCGTAGTTGTAAAAGGGATTGTTGACCGTCGCCGACAGGGCGGACTTGTAAGTGTAACTCAGCCGCGGGTCCATCATATCGAGATTCACGCTGTACTGGTCGCGGGTTACGAAATTGACGAAGTAGGTGAAATCGGCGATGAATTTGCCGGGCAACTGTCTCTGAAGGGAAATATTGATGCGATCGCTGATCGGCGGCCGCTGGCGGTACTGGTCGAACGATACGCTGGTGCCCAGGTTGGTGTAGCGGCCGAAACTCTTTCCGGTGATCGGGTCCAGCCCGAAGGGGAAAGGATTGGCCAGATACCCCTGCGGAATGCCCGCCAGCACGGCGGGAACCACGGTGGTCGGCGTAAATCCACCGAGATCGATCTCACCCAGCGCGTCGCGCTCGGGGTTAGCCAGCGAAGCCGGCACCACAAAGCGGCCATAGCCCACGCGAATGACGGACTTGTCGTTGAGCCGCCATGCCAAGCCCGCGCGCGGCATGAATCCATACTTATCCGCGGATGTCTTGTGCTTGTTGCCGTCCTCGGTGAAAGAGAAAGCGCCGTTGTAGATGAAACTCTTCTGTCCGGCGGATTCATTCATCTTGGCGCGGACGTCGCTGGGCATCAGAGGATCGATCGCGGCCTGCATTCCGGGGATCGGGTTGGTAAGGTCCAGTTGCTGGGGGATGCGGTTCTGAGGGTCCCACAGCCCGCCTTCGTACTCGTAGCGCAGGCCCAGGTTGAGCGTCACCTTCGGGGTGAGCTTGTAATCGTCTTGCAGGTAGAATCCATACATTTCGGTATTGGCATTCTGCAGTTATACCGCACGTTGGAGGCCGAGGGGTTGATGGCGCCGAGCAAGTAACTGGCCCATGCCTGACCGGTGGCCGCATCCGCCTTGCTATAGTCTTTGCCGGTCTCCTGGGTGCTGAAGCGGAAATCTCCGAAATAGAAACGGGCTCCGTTTCCGCGCTTCCACCGGACTTCGGTGCCGGCCTTCAGGTAGTGCTTGTTGTAGTACTTCGTCAGGCGCGCATGCGCGCTCGATCCGTTGGGCTGCTGATACCAGAAATTCTGCACGCCGAAGCGTCCGTAGTTGTTGCTGTCCACTACGATCTGCGGGAAGTAGATCAGCGGCCGGCCCGCCAAATAGTCGGACTTCCCATCCTTCCACCAGGAAGTGCTCCACACGGATTTCAAGTCTGACTCGGCGATGGATAACGCTGGATAGTCGCGCTTGTCCTCGACCGCGTAGAAAGAGCCGCGGACGTCCAGTGTCATGGTCGGGCTGAGCATGAAGACGGAATCGCCGGCGGCATTCCATCCATTTCGCTTGCTGCCTTGGACGTTCCGCATCTTGAGCGGATCCTGGCCGTTGGTGAAATCCACCTGATCCTGGTCGGTCTTGAAGCGGCTGACGCGGCCGAAGACCTTCCACCGGTCGTTGATGTTGTAGTCCACGCGCGCCGAATAATTGTAGTAGTGGAAGTCGAGCTCATTGAGGTATTTGAAATTGTTCAGCAGGGTCGGATCGTCGCCGGCGGATGTGGCGTTCCACAGGTTGGCCATGAGCTTCCTGGCCGCCGCGTCCTGCTGGTTTACGGGAATGACATTGCCCGGAAACGGGCTGCGAACGTAGGTGGTCCCCTGCAAAGCGGTGGTCGTGGGGTCATAGATCACGCGCAGCTTCCCATCCTTTGCCAACGATTGGGAGAAGTCGCCCTTGCGCTCCAGCGCGCTCGGAAGCGTATAGGTGCCGGGGCTCGCCTGTGCGTTTCCGATCTTCTCGAAAACGCCGAACACGAACAGCTTGTTCTTGATGATGGGCGCCCCGAGAGTGCCGCCGACGTTCCAGTACGGCGTGTCGCTATGCCGCTGGACGGCGCGATCGGTAATGGCGTTGAGACCGGAATTGCGTCCGTAGTAATAAGCCGAGCCGTGAGGCCGGTTGGTACCCGATTTCATGGTCATCAGGACGATACCGCCCGCGCTGTGCCCGAACTCGGCGTCCACCGAGTTCTGCTGGACGGTGTATTCGGTGACGGCCTCCATGGGCGGCGTGTAACCGAGTTTGTCGCCGGCGATGAGGGGTGTGCCGTCGAGCAGGGCGTCATTGCGATACTTGGTGCCGCCGCCTAAGTCCATTTCATCGGCGGTCCGGTGATGGTAGGGCTGGGTCTCGATGGTGCTCCCGCGGTTGACGATGGTAGGATCGAGCGCCGCCAACTGAAACGGATTGCGCGTGCCGGATGGCAGGTCCTGCACCATCTTGGTCTCGATGGTGAGATCGCGACCGGCGGTGTTGAGCTGCAATGAAGTCGTCGCGGCATCGACCGTGATGGACTCGCTCACCGTTCCCATCTCCAATTTGAGATCGACGGTCACGTCGCCGCGCTGCTGGACCGGAATGTTCTGCTGGATCCATTTCTTGAAACCGGACAGCTCAGCGGTCAGAACATACGTCCCGGGATCCACATAGTCGAACACGTATCGCCCCTGCTCGTTGGAGCTGCGGGTCGATTCGACGTTGGTTCCGGTATTGCGTAACGTGAGAGTGACGCCCGGCGCCACCGCACCGGCCGCATCCGTGACAACCCCCTGCACCCGGCCGCGGAACTCTTGCGCCAAAGCGA
This sequence comes from Bryobacteraceae bacterium, assembly GCA_041485845.1. Classification (GTDB taxonomy): domain Bacteria; phylum Acidobacteriota; class Terriglobia; order Bryobacterales; family Bryobacteraceae; genus OMOG01. The sequence continues at coordinate 19,197 of JBGPKH010000032.1, read as the reverse complement.
TCGTTCCACCGAGAAGCAGAAAGGCGAACAGGGCCCCGAGTCCCTGCAATTTCATACTTTGCACCCCGTTTTGCATGATACCGCGCAAAACGCGCAATTCCAAACGTCCGCGGGTGCTGCGGGTGCTGGTTCCCGCTCGCTCCCTGCCGGTCGTAACGACAGGCACCCAGCGTCTGATGGCTCCAGGAGGACCAACCCGCGGGGACAAAGGCCGGGCCATCGACTCGTTGACATGGCGTTCCGTCTGACATACGATTGACCCACCAGCTTGGAGTCTTCGGATATGGGGTACACATGTTGAAACGTCTCGTTCTGACCTCCGTTCTTGGCGCCGCAGCGCTGTGGAGCCAGGAATTCCGCGCGACGCTGGTGGGACGCGTCGCCGATCCTTCCGGCGCGCCGGTTCCCAAGGCCGCGGTCAGCGTCACGCAGAAGGACACTAATGTGCAGCGGCACGTCGTCACATCCGATACCGGCGACTACACCATCCCGTTCCTCGCGCCCGGCGAGTACAAACTCGAAGTGGAGATGGCCGGCTTCCGCAAGTTCGTGCGCGACGGCATCCTGCTGCGCATTCAGGACCGGGCCTCGGTCGATGTAGCGCTGGAAATCGGCGCCCTGACGGAATCGGTTACGGTGACGAGCGCCGCTCCGCTGCTGGAGACGAGCTCGGCATCGGTTGGCGGCGTGGTGTCCCAGCAGACGGTGGTGGACGCGCCGCTCAACGGACGCAATCCTTACTTCCTCATGAGCACGGTGAGCGGCGTGCTGCCCACCGGACGCGGCACTCCGAGTTTTCAGTTGCGCAACACCGCGACGGGAACCACGGCCACCGCCGAGATCAGCATTTCGGGAGCGCCGGCGAATTACAACACGTTCCTGCTCGACGGCGTCCCCACCACGGGCAGCGACAACGGCCTGATGTACGTGCCTTCCGTGGATGCCACCCAGGAATTCAAGGTGCAGACCAACTCCTACGATGCCGAGTTCGGCCGCTTTCTGGGCGGCGTGATCAACGCCTCGATGCGCTCCGGATCGAACCGGCCGCACGGATCGGCATTCGAGTACCTGCGTAATTCGGCGCTCAACGCGCGCGACTTTTTCGCCACCAGCAAGCCGATTTTCGCCTACAACCAGTTCGGCGCCGAGGCCAGCGGTCCGGTGTACGTTCCGCACCTTTACAACGGCAGGGACAAGACCTTTTTCTTCGTGATTTACGATGGCTCGCGGGAGGGCGTGCCGCGGTCGTTTGTGGACACGGTACCCACCGTGCTGCAGCGCAAGGGCGATTTTTCGCAGACGTTCACTCGGGTCGGCGCCGCGCCCACCCCGGTGACCATTTACGACCCCGACAGCACGCAGCGCAGCGGCACGGCTTTCGTGCGCACGCCTTTTCCCGGCAATGTCATTCCGGCCAACCGGCTCAATCCCGTGGGGGTCAACCTGCTCCAGTTCTATCCGCAGCCGGCGACCGATGGCGATTCCGTGACGCACGCCCAGAATCTGCCGTTCCCCTATCGCGACCCGGTGCTGGACAACGGCATCGCCTTCAAGATCGACCACAAGTTCAGCGACCGCCACCAGATGTTCGGCCGCTACTCCTGGCGGCACTTCTTCGTCGAAGGCCAGGGCGATTTCAAGAATGCCGCCACCGGCCGCGCGGTCAACCGCTATGTGCCGGGCGTGGCGATCGACGATACCTACACCGTTCCCTCCGGCATGGTCTTCAATTTCCGGTACGGCTTTACGCGGTATCACCAGATCACCAAGGCCGACAGCTACGGATTCGACCTCACCACTTTGGGCTTCCCGGCTTCACTCGCCAGGGCCATCAACCGGCCGGCGATTCCGTTGGTGACGGCTTCCGGCTATACCACGTATGGTTCATTCAACCTGGACGACGATGTCACCGAGACCCATTTCCTCCACGGCAGCATTCTGAAGCTGAAGGGCAGGCACTCCATAAGGGGCGGATTCGGCGGCACGCTCAGCCGCCACAACAACGGACCGGGCGGCACCACGGCCGGCACGTATGCCTTCGACGGTACGTTCACCCGCGGGCCCAATCCACAAGCCACCAGCGCGACCGCCGGCAACGCCATTGCCTCCATGCTGCTAGGCCTCGGCGCCAGCGGCTCGGTCACCTACACCGCTTCGCTCGCCGAGCAGACGCCCTACCACGAGTTCTACTTTCAAGACGATGTGCGCCTGACTTCGAAGCTTAGCCTGAACCTCGGAATCCGTTACGAGTGGGAGGGCCCGCACACCGACCGCTTCAACCAGTTCAACCGCGGCTACGATTTCCAGACCGCGAACCCGCTGGAGAGCGCGGCCAAGGCGGCGTACGCGAAGAGCCCCATCGCCGAGATCCCGGTATCGCAGTTCTCGGCGAAGGGAGGGCTGCTGTTCGTCAATCAGGGCGGCCTGCCGCGTGGCATTACCGACCTCGACCGGAACAACGTTTCTCCACGCCTGGGCGCGGCGTACCGGCTCACGGCCAAGACCGTGCTTCGCGGAGGCTATGGCCGGTTCTTCGGCCCCACCACGTCGCAGACCGAGACTTCCAACGGGTTCACCGCTGCCACCACCTGGGTGACGACGGTGGATGGCGGGCTGACGCCCGTTGACAAGCTGAACAACCCCTACCCCAACAGCATCACTGCTCCGGCAGGAGCCAACCTGGGGCTGCTTACGCAGGTCGGAAATTCGATTACGTTCGTCGATCCCACGCGCCGCCAGCTTTACACCTCACAGTTCGATTTCGGGATCCAGCGGCAGTTACCATTGGGTGCGGTGGCCGAGGTCCTGTATGCCGGAACGCGCGGCGGCGACTACCCCGTGAACCAGGCGATCGACTCGACGCCCGACAGTTTCCGCGCCGCGGCCCGCACCGAGTTCCTCTCCTCCAAGCGGAATATCCTCAACGATTCGGTGACCAATCCGTTCTTCGGGCTGATTACCAGCGGCTCGCTGGCCAGCGCCACCACCACGCGCGGCCAGTTGGAGCGGCCCTATCCGCAGTTCACCGGCATCACCCAGGCCGGAAGCAATCTCGGATCGAGCAAATACGATTCCCTGCAGGTGAAGTTCTCCAAACGCTTCGCCAGCGGGCTGAACTTCACGCTGGCTTACACCGACTCGAAACTCATCGAGAAGAACTTCTATCTCAACCCGACCGACACTTTCGTGAGCCGCCGCCTGGCCTCGTTCGACATCCCGCAGCGCTTCGTCCTCACCGGGTCCTATGCGTTCCCGTTCGGCAAGGGCCGGCACTTCGCGGCCGGTGCGCGGGGCCTTCCGGGAAAGCTGATCGAAGGCTGGCAACTGAACTGGATCTATACGGCGCAGAGCGGTGTTCCGCTCTCGGTCTCGAGCGGCGAAACGCTCGGCCGCACCGCGTACCTCTCGCCCAACGAGCAGACGCTGCAGCACTGGTTCGACACTTCGGCGTTCCGCCTGCGCGACACGCTGGAACTGGTGGGCACCGCGCTTCTGCCCGACATGCGCACGCAGGGCCGCAACAACGTGGACCTCTCGCTCTACAAGGACACGCGCATCCGCGAATCGGTGAAGCTGCAGTTCCGCGCGGAATCCTTCAATCTGCTGAATCACGCCGAGTTCGGCAATCCCAATACTACGGTGGGGAACGCCAGTTTCGGCGTGGTGACCAGCCAGATCAATTTCGCCCGGCAGCTTCAGTTCGGCTTGCGGCTGGCGTTTTGAGGGGCGTCTGGGTTGCGGCTAGCGCCGGCGCGAACTCTCTGAGATCGCACCCCAAATCTGCATCTCTGTCGGATCCGGGGCACCAACGGAATTCGTTTTTGCAAGCGTTACATGCCCGCTGTGCGATCATGAACTGACACCAATCACGTCTCACGCCCACTTGGGTGGCGGCGGAGACGTTTCATGTAGTGCGTGCAACCAGCGGGTCTCATATTTCTGGTCAGTCGATGACGCGTCTGTGCTCCGGGTCAAGATGCTGACCTTGCCTTCGAATCGTTCTGATCCCGGCGAGAGACTTTTTCACGCCTAGCTAGCAAGAGCACGAGTTTGGCTCAGACCGAGCGCAGCCTAATGGGGCGGTGCAGTCGACGGCCAAAATTGGGCTTGTCTAAATTAGACATGCCGCCTGTGAAGCGTCCGTTCAGCCGAACAATTCGGTATGGCTGCCCGTGCGAACTAGAACCAATTCTTTCCCGGTCAGTCTGTAAAGCAGGAGCCAGTCGGGTTCCACGTGGCAGTCCCAATGTCCCGCCCAATCCCCGCGCAGCGGATGCGGGCGGCAATGCGCCGGCAATGACTGCTGCTCCTGCAGAAGGTTGACAATGGCCTCCAACCGATCCAGGTCTTTGCCCTGCCTCCGGACGCGCCGCACGTCTTTTTCAAATGCAGTTGTCGTGAGAAGATCGAGGGCCATCAGGCCTGCTCGCGCAGTTCACGGAAAGAACGATAGCGCCTCAGCGTGGCAGGATTGTTAGCTTCCCTCATCGCAGCGACCGTCGCGGCGTTCGGAATGGAGACCGAAAAGGGAAGGCCCCGGTGCAATTCAACCTGCTTCAGAAAGAGCCGGATCGCTTCAGTGGTCGACATCCCGATCTCCGAGAAGATACGCTCGGCGGATCTCTTCAGCTTGGGTTCAATCCGGGCATGAATCGTCTGGGTCCTGACGCTTTGACGTCGCATACAACCTCATACCCAGTGTATCGCATTTGAGATACGCTTCCCGCAATGCCTCCACTTGGCCGTAACACGCCTTGCGCGTATCACCAGCCGGGTTAACTTCGCGCGGCAGCTTCAGTTCGGCTTGCGGCTGGCGTTTTGAGCCGCGGGCGCCGCGAATACCGCCAGGCTGCTGGCCACCGAGCGTCCATTGGGATTGTCCGAGGAAATATTCACGATACTCGCGCCGTGCGTGGCGGGGTCTTCCATCGCCAGCGTGGTGGACCCTCCTCCGTCGAGATTCAGGGCATTGTAGGCGCCTTCGCGCAGCAGCATGCCGGCGACTTCTCCGACCGCCATTCCGGCGCTGCCGCCGCGCACATCCACGGTAAACAGAAACAGAGTGCGGCCGTCCTGTGACAGCCCGATCGCCGACCGCGCCTGCAACACGTCATACCAGGACTTGGCGTTGGAGTAGTTGTTCGGCCCTCCCGGCGTCAGCAAGGCGCCGGCGTTCCGCTCGTCCGCATACCGCGGCACGGTCTTCATCCCGTCGGTGACGATCTGGGCCGACCCGGCCAGCGCGTTCCCAATCTGTACCTTCTCCAGGATGTGTTTTCCGTCGGCGAAGGCCGGGTCGCGATGCACGATGCCGGCATGATTGGAGGGATCGATATTGAGTGCGGGCGCGTTACCGACGATGGCGTAGGACTGCATGGGCGTCTCGAAAGCCGAATACACCGTGCCGTCGGAGGCGGCCAATCCCACCAGCGAGGCATCCGGATTGGGAGACGGAAACGGCACGAAGAAGTGGCCGTTGAGGGCGATCTGCGCGTGTTCCTGCTTGAGGAACTCGAGCGTGGTCTGGCGGACCGTCTCCAGCTTGCCGCCGGGCGGAGTGAGCTTGAAGCGGATTGCGGGCGCGGCCAGATCGATCTTGACGATGTGGATGTGCAGGTTCCGCGGCGCGGTTTCCGTGCGCTGGATGTGGGTAATGCCCTGGAACGGCCGCTCGACGGTGTCGGCCGCCCACAATCCCGCGGCGCGTACCGCGAGCCAGAGGGCGAGAAGCACGGTTCGGCGAGAGATTACCGTCAGCATGAAGTCAGTCTCCCCTTGGCCGCGGGTGACAGACGACAAAAAACCGATCGTCTGTCCCACCTCACGCCAACATTTCGCGGATCACGTTGCCGCCGAAGTCCGTGAGTTTCTCGTTGCGTCCGTTGTGGAGGAACCAGAGACGGTTCTGGTCGAGGCCCAAAAGCTGCAAAATAGTCGCGTGAAAATCGCGCATGGAGTAGCGCGTGCCGATACCGCGGAGCCCCATTTCGTCGGTCTCCCCGACGATGGCGCCGGGCCTCACGCCGCCACCCGCAAACCACATGGTGAACCCGTGCGGATTGTGATCGCGCCCGTCGCCCCCCTGTGACATGGGCAGCCGTCCGAATTCCGCGCCCCAGATCACGAGGGTCGATTCGAGCAGGCCGCGCTGTTTCAAGTCCCGGATCAGACCCGCAACGGGAAGGTCGGTCATGCCGCACATCTTCTCATGGTTGCCCACCAGATCTTTGTGAGCGTCCCACTGCACCGAGACCGGTCCGCCGCCGGAATACAGTTGGACGAAACGAACGCCGCGTTCCACCAGGCGGCGCGCCAGCAGACACCGGGTTCCGAATTCACTGGTGCGCTTCTGGTCGATGCCGTAGAGCTTCCTGGTCGCTTCCGTCTCCCGGGAGAGATCCACGGCTTCCGGCGCGGAGCTCTGCATGCGGAACGCGAGCTCATAGGAGCTGATGCGCGCGGCCATCTCACTATCGCCATCGAGCGCGTCCATCTGGTTCATCTTCTGCAGGAAATCCAGAGTGTGACGCTGGCGCTGAGGGGTCATGCCGTCGGGCGGCCGCAAGTTGAGAATTGGACTGGCCCCCGAGCGGAATACCGTTCCCTGATAGACCGCGGGAAGGAACCCCGCGCCCCAACAGGGCGTGCCGCCTTCCGGCGTCCCCTCGGGTTGCGGCATCACCACGTAGGCCGGGAGATTCTCGCTCTCGCTGCCGAGGCCGTAGGTAATCCACGAACCCATGCTGGGGTAACCCATCAGGATGCGGCCGGTGTTCACCTGGTACATGGCCGGCGCGTGGACCGTGCTATCCGTATAGAAACTGCGGACGAAGCACAGATCGTCGACGCACTGTGCGATGTGCGGGAAGAGCGTCGAGACTTCGCGGCCGCACTGGCCGTACCGCTGGAACTTCCAGGGACTGCGCAGCAACGGCGTATCGCCCTTGGTGAACTGGCTGACGACCGTCCCGTAACTGGCCGGCAGGGGCTGGCCATTGTATTTTTCGAGGGCGGGTTTGGGGTCGAACGTATCCACCTGGCTGGGGCCGCCAACCATGAAGAGGAAGATGACGGACTTGGCCTTGGGCGCAAAGTGCGGCGCTTTGGCCGCCAGCGGATTCACGCGGTCAGCCGCGTTGCCCGGCGCGGGCAGCAGCGAGGCCAGGGCCAGCGAGCCGAAGCCGTGCGCCGCGCGGACCAGCACGTCGCGACGGGTCACCGCGGGCCGGATGTGGCAGTCATGGGACATAGAGAAACTCGTTTCGGTTGAACAGGGCCAGACAAAAATCCGTCAATGCTCCGCCGGATTTGAAAAACTCTCGTGCCAGCCGGATCTCTTCGCTTCGCGGCCGCCGCGACAAAGCCAGCCGCCAGGCCGTTTCGATTTGACATCCCCGGCCGGCGCCGCACGATTTCTCCAGCCTGGCCGCGAACGCCTGCGAAACCTCCTGCATGAAGCCGGAGTTGAACAGCGACAAGGCCTGCAGTGCGTGCGTCGACACCGGACGGACGGGGCACGACGTAATCGCATCAGGTTGGTCGAAGGACGAGAGCATCGGAAGACGCACGCTGCGCTTGTTGTAGAGATAGATGCCGCGGCGATTCTGCACGCCCGGATCTGGATTCACCGGCCAGAGGCCGTCGCGCTCATACTCCGTGAAGATCAGATTGTAGACTTCCGGCTCGAGCGGTATCCTCACGGGGCGGCCGCCCATCTGCAAGGCGAGCGTTCCGGCAACCGACAGTGTGGCATCGCGAATCGTCTCCCCTTCCATCCGTTTCCGGTTCATCCGCCACCAGAGACGATTCTGCGGGTCCGCCTTCGATTTCAACTCGTCGGGATCGGAAGACTGCCGGTAAGCGGCAGAGGTCACCATCAGGCGATCCATCGCCTTGATACTCCACCCGCGAGCCATGAACTCGGCGGCCAGCCAATCGAGGAGCGCATGACTGTCGGGCTTGTCTCCCATCGTCCCGAAATCGTTCGGTGTCCGCACCATGCCGTCGCCCATGCGGAACTGCCAGATGCGGTTTACCATGACTCTCGCGGTAAGCGGGTTGTCCTGGGAGGCAAGCCAGTTGGCGAAGGCCGTGCGCCGTCCCGTGGCTGCCGCCGGGATCTGGTAGCCCGCCTTCATCACGAAAGGCACGGCGGGCTCGACGGGATCCAGCCGGCTGTGCGGATCGCCCAGGCGCAGCACGTAGCTTTGCGGCGCAGCCTCTCCCGTGTTGACGTACGCGTAGGCGGTGGGAAGCGGATCGGGCGCCGTCGCTTCCACCTGGTGGAGCTGTTCCCGAAGACGGGCGCGCTCCGCTTTCACGGCGTCCGGCATCACCGCCACCACTTCGTCCCAAGTGGGCTTGACTTGGGTCTCGGCGTCGGAGCCCAGCCGTTTTTGTTCCGTGGTGCGCTTGTCTTTGGGGATGTTCAGCGCTTCGAGAAGCTTGGGGTCGAGCTGCCGCTTTCGTTCTTCGACAATTTGCCGCTCATAAGGTTTCGCGAGAGCTTTGAGCGCGTTCTCGACGGGCGCCAGCTTTTCCTTATAGGCCTTCTGGGCCAGGTCCCACGCCTCCTTCACGGCCGGTGTGGCAATGGGTACGTCCTTGCCTTTGGCCCCGGCGAAGATCGCCTGGAGACTATAGAAATCCGCTTGCAGAATCGGGTCGAACTTGTGATTGTGGCAGCGCGCGCAGTTGATCGTCATGCTCAGGAAGGTCTGGCCGACGTTCGTCGCGATCTCGGTAAGCACCTCCTGCCGGCTTTCTTCCGGATCGATGTTACCCGCCACCAGGTGCTCCGAACCCGCGCGCAGGTAACCCGTGGCAACCAGCGCCTCGTTGCTGCCGGGGAACATTTCATCTCCGGCGATCTGCTCCTTGACAAAAAGATCGTAAGGCTTGTCGCTGTTGAAGCATTGGATGACATAGTCGCGGTAGCGCCAGGCATGCGGACGTTCGAGATCCAGCTCAAACCCGTTGGTATCTGCATATCGAACCACATCCAGCCACTTGGAAGCCCAGCGCTCGCCGTACTGAGGCGATGCAAGAAGGCGATCGACCACCTTCTCATAAGCCTCGGGCGATTTGTCCTTCAGAAAGGCATCGACTTCGGCGGGCGTCGGCGGCAGCCCGATGAGATCGTAAGTGACCCTCCGGATCAGCCGGCCGCGATCGAGCGGCGGGGAAGGATCGAGCTGTTTTTGGCGGAGTCCCTGGAGAATGAAGGCGTCGATGGGGTTGCGGACCCACGCATCGCGAATCGCGGGAGCCGGAGGCCGGGCTACCTTCTGAAAGGCCCAATATCTTCCCCGCGCGCCAATGAAGGCCTGCTCCTGGTCGCCTTCCGCCCAAAGGATTCCTAAGACTCCCAAAAGCAGCAGCGACCTGGCGATTCCCTTTACGGTCATGACGGCGGAAGTGCCCGAATGCACAACACTATATCATGGACCGCTTGCAGCCCCACGGGCTTGTCATGAACCAACCTTCTCCCCGCTTCCTTTGGCCGCGGCTCAGTAACACACCTTCTGCCGAGCCGCGACCACAGGGAGCGGTTTCGTCACAAGCCCTACCGCTTCACGAAATTGCGAACCGCCGGCCGCGACTTCAGATACGCATAGACCGCCCGCAGGTCTTCGGGAGCCAACTGGCTCAGCCCCAGCCACGGCATGGGACTGAACCGCGCAGGGTCCACTTTAGGCGCGCCCGTCTCCACGTAGCGTTTGTAGATCTGGAAACGGGTGAGAAAATCCTGCTCGCTCCACCGGCCGATCACGGTCGCTGGTGATGTTGGGACTCCGCACGTGGCCGGCGCCGAACGGCCGGCCGCCGGCGAACAGCTTCCCGGCCGCCGGCCTGCCTCGTGTCAGCGGGGACTCTACCGAAGCCCTTGCCTAGTTATAGTTAGGTGATCACGCCTTTGCGAATGGCGTAGAGAATCAGCTCGGCGGTGCTGTGCAGGTTCAGCTTCTGGAAAATGTTGCCGCGGTGGGTCTCGACGGTGTAGAGGCTCAAATTCAGCACTGCGGCCACCTGTTTGTTGCTCTTGCCCTCCGCCAACAACTGCTGAATCTCGCGCTCGCGCGTGGTCAGGAGCTCGAAGCTGTCTTCCACGCCGCGATCGCGCATCTGCCGCATGTAGTCCTCTACCAGCATCTTGCTGATCGCGGGACTGAAGAACGCCTTGCCTTCGCTCACCGCCTTGACCGCGTTGATCAGGTCGTGCTCGGCCGAATCTTTGAGAAGATAGGCGCGCGCCCCGGCCTTGAGCGCCTTCAGCACGTAGGCCTCGTCGGAATGCATGCTGAGGAACACGATGGCCACGTTTGGCAGTTTGGCCGATATCTGGCGGGCGGCCTCGATGCCGTTCAGAATCGGCATGGCGACGTCCATCACCACCACGTCGGGCCGGTGCTCTTCCACCAGCGCCACGGCCTGGCGGCCATCCGCGGCGTCGGCCACCACCAGGAAATCGGGATAGCTCTCCAACAGCATGCGGAGGCCCTTCCGCACTACCGTATGATCGTCCGCCAGCACAATGCGTGTCGTGTTCATGTTACTTCCGCCGGCTCACGCGCGCGGCTCTCGAGCGGCAGCCGGACGCGCAGAACAGTGCCATGTCCCGGCTGCGATTCCACGGCAAATGTGCCGCCCAGATAACCGACCCGCTCCTCGATGCCCAGCAGGCCCATGCCCCGCTGGCGCTGGGGGTCGAACCCTTTGCCATCGTCGCGGATGTCCAGCAGCAAGCCTTCCTCATCCTGCCGGACCGTGACATTCACGTTGCGCGCTGCGGCATGCTGCACGATGTTATGTAAAGCCTCCTGCACGATGCGATAGACGCACGTTTTGTGTCCTTCGGGCAGGTGTTCGGAGACCTGTCCGGCATCCACCTCGATGCGCACGCCGCTGCGCCTCGCGACCTCGCGCGCCTGCCATTCGAGCGCCGGCACGAGGCCTAGATCGTCCAGCATCGACGGCCGCAGCAGCAAGGCCATGTTGCGCACCACCCGGATGGAGCTCTCCACTTCGCTTTTGATCTCGCCGGCCTTCGCCGCCACCGCATCCAGCTCGCGGGCGCGAATCAGCCGGGTGAGGTTCGCCATCTCGACGAGCACCCCGGTCAGGGCCTGGCCGACCTCGTCGTGCAGCTCCCGCGAGATGGAGCGGCGCTCCTCCTCCTGTGCCTCCACCAGGCGGGCGGACAACCGCTGCAACTCGGCGCGCGCGCGAGAGATCTCCTCCAGGTGAGCCGCGCTGGCCGTCTCCAGACCCAGGATCTTGCGGATGCTGAAGGTCGCGAGCAACAGGCCGAGCCCGATGGTCAGCCCCATGGTGGCGGCCAGCCGGCTGCGGAACTGCGAGAACGTGCGGTCCATGCGCATCTTTCCGGCGTTCAGTTGCGACTCGTCGATGGCCCGGATCTGGTCGGCGATCCGCAAAATCGCCATGCGGCGCGGGAAGACCTCGTCGCGAACAAATGGAAACCCGTCGCGCTTCCGCTGCCTGGCGCTCCAGTGGAACACCGGCTCCAATACCTTCCAATACTCGGCCAGCTCCTGGCTCAGCAGTTGAAAAGGCTGCGATTCCTGTGGGGTCAGGAGCGTTCGATATTGGGCGAGGGCGGCGTCCATGTCCTTGCGCGCTTCCAGGAGACTGTAGCGATGGCCCTCCGCCTTGCCGCTCTCCGGTTCGAGCAGGTAGTCGCGGACGTAGGTTCCCGAGACGTAGAGGTCCGCCCGGATGCGTTCCAGCACGCGGGTCCGCAGGAGAAAGTCTTCGCGGACGTCATCGTTCGAGATCTGGATGCTGTGCAGAGTCTGCAGGCTGTCGATGCCGGCGAAGAGCATCAGGAGCAGCAGGCCGCCGAATCCCGCCATCAGCACGAATCGACTGTTCATGGCATACCCACGAACATGATCGCACGGTCCCTTCGGGAGGCGGCGAGTGTCCGTCGATTCCCGGATGTGTGAGTCGGGGCCGCAGCGAGGCGGGCCGGGGCGAATCTGGCTGACCCGACGGGGTGTGCAAACCACCCGCCAAAAGGAAACACCCCGGCATACCGAAGCCAGCCGGGCGTTGCTTCTGCAAGCCCGATGCCTTACGGCGGAGCGGGCACTCTTATATTGCCCCTCTGTCAAGAGTTGCGAATTTGTTCGGGGCTGCGGGGACCAGTCCGTCCACCTGGCGGAGCACGGGAAACGCCCATGCCCATATGCCCACGATGGCCAGCGTTCCGAGACCACCGGCAATCACCGCCGGGACGGTCCCGAGCCATTGCGCGGTGAGTCCCGATTCGAATTGGCCGACTTCGTTGGAGGCGCCGATGAACACCATATTGACGGCGCTCACGCGGCCGCGCATCCCGTCGGGCGTTCCCAACTGGACCAGCGTGTGCCTCACGATGACGCTCACCATGTCGCAGGCGCCGGCCAGGAGCAACGCCGTGACCGCCAGCCACAACTCGCGCGACACTCCGAAGACGATGATGAAGACGCCGAATCCGAAGATGCACCAGAGCATGGCGGCGCCGGCATGGCGGCGCAAAGGCCAGTGAGCCAGGACAATCGCCATGATCACGGCGCCGGCCCCTGGTGCGCTGCGCAAGACCCCGAGCCCGAAGGCTCCGGCGTTCAAGATCTCTTTGGCGTAGACCGGCAGGAGGGCGACGGCCCCGCCCAGGAGCACGGCGAACAGGTCCAGGCTGATGGCGCCCAGGATCAGCTTGTTGTGCCAGATGTATCGCAAGCCCTCCCCCACAAGGCCCATGGCAGCGGTTCCTTGCGGGCGCCGCTGGCCCTCGAGGCGAATCGTCGAGACCAGGGCGAGCGCGGTCAGGTAGGCAATCGCCGCGCCGGCGTAGACCGGGAGCGGACTGGCGGCGGCTCCGTACAGCACTCCGCCGGCCATCGGGCCGGTGACCATGGCTGCCTGGAAAATGGACGATGCCCAGGCGACGGCGTTGGGGAAGTGTCCGGTGGGGACCAGCAGCGGAAGGAGGGCCTGGCTGGCCGGTCCGTTGAAGGCGCGCACTACGCCATTCAGCAGAAGCACGGCGTAGATGGGGTATACCGAGGAGATGCCGTGCATGGCGAACGCCAGCAGCAACAGGGGACAGAGGGAAAAGGCGGCGAAGCAGACCTGGAGGATACGTTGGCGCGGGATGTGGTCGGCGAGGTGGCCGGCGATCGGGAAGAGGAGGACACCGGGGAGAAACTGGGAGAGCCCGACGAGGCCCAGGTCGAGCGGGCGATGGGTGAGGCCGTAGACCTGCCACGCGACCGCCACCGCCTGCATCTCCGACGACATGACTGCCAGGAAGCGGGCCGTCATGTAATAGCGGAAGTTGGGGTAGCGAAACGCGGCTCGGCCGGCCGGACTATTGCCGATAAGCCACCTGGCCCTTCGTGGGTCTCATGAAGGTTATTGTAAGGGGTTGGGGGTTGGGGGTTGGGGGCCAGGCGGCGGAAGCTCGCGGAAACAGGAGGCTCACCACGAACCGAAACTATTCCGGTATAACAGGGTATTATAATCATGATCCTGGAAGCGGAACTTCTACGGGGAATTGCGGACGCGCCGGTCGGGAAACGCGCGATTTCGAATCTTCGGGTGTTGAAGGAAGCCTACGACTACCCCAGGCCCAGTTCCTTTTCGCGCGGGTTGCGCATCGACCTGAACGGGCTGGCGGTGCTGCTGATCTCGGGAACGGCGAGCATCGATTCGGAGGGGCGCAGCCTTCACATCGGGGATTTCCGGCGCCAGACGCGCCGCACCTTCGCGAACATTACCGCGCTGCTGGAATCGGAAGGCGCCACCTGGAAGGACATCGTGCGCACTACCTGCTATCTGCGGGACATCGAGCGGGACTACGCGGCTTTCAACGAAGAGCGTACGGAGTTCTATAGGGAGCAGGGGCTCGATCCGCTGCCCGCGTCGACGGGGATACAGGCGATCCTCTGCCGGCCGGAGCTATTGGTGGAGATCGAGGCGATCGCGATGTTCCGCACACCGAAGCGGGGGTAGGGACGGAGGGGCCGGATCTGAGGGACTCTATTCGGTCCTGGAATAGTAGTAGGCGTATTTGCTGTACAATTCCGAGGCGCGGGCTCCGTTGGCCACGATTCCCAGCACGTTGTTCTCGCAGAGGGACTGCATGGCGCGGGTCACGTTGTCAAAAGTCGTGGAGGCGATCTTCACCACTAGGAGGGTGCCGTCGGCCAGAGTGGCCAGCAGGTTGGCGTCGGCCGAGAGCAGCAGGGGGGGCGTATCGAAGATGGCCCAGTTGAAGACCTCCGGCAATTCCTCGAAGAGGACTCTGATCTGGCGGGTGTTGAGCAGTTCGAGCGGGTTCTTGACCGGGGAGCCAGCGGGCAGGAAGTAGAGATTCATCCCCTCCACGCGGCGCAGCGCCTGGGAAAAATTACACTGGCCGGTCAGGAAATCCGAAAGCCCGGGCGCGCGATCGATTTGCAGGAGCTTGTGAATGAGCGGGCGGCGCAGGTCGAAATCGGCCAGCAGGACCGGGGTCTCGGCCAGGTGCGCCTGGGCCAGCGCGAGGTTGACCGCGGTGAAGGTCTTGCCTTCCGCCGGAGACGGACTGGTCACAACCACCGTATGCAGCGGCTGAAGCGTTTGCAGGTGGTTCAAACGCGTGCGCAGCGTGCGGAACTCCTCGGCCGGTGTTTCATGCGAATTGGCCAGGTTCAGGAGATGGGATTCGGGGGCCGGGTCGAAAGACACCATCGGCGCATCGCCCAGCATGCCGGTATGCAGGTTCAGCCGGACCGGCGGTAAAGCAGCAGCCGCGCCGTTCACCGGAATCATCTCGGGTTTTCGATAGGCCGTTACCACTGGCGGCGTGTCGCCGGGCGCCGGCCCGCCCCGCTCAGCCCGGCGTAACGCATCGTGAACTCTGCTCATTTCGACTCCCTTGCGGTGCTACGCGTTGGACATATAGTAGTACACGGATCCGCCCATTACGATCGCGCCGGAAATGATGGCGGTGGACCAGGCCAGCCAAACCAGGCGGCGCTTCCTGCGCACCAGCAGGTTGTTTTCGAGAAGCGGGATGCTGCTCAGCACCGGCAGATTGGTATAGGCCCGCACATCCTTGAGATTCTTGAGAGAAGTGTTCTTGATTTCCTTGGCGGCGGCCAGCATCAGCCCGCCAAGCAGTCCGGCGAACGTGCCGGCGCCCGCCCAGATCCAGCGGTCGGGCTCGATGGCCTTCTCCGGGACGTTCGGAGGATCGAGCATTTCCAGTTGCTCGCCGGCCTTATGGTCCTCGACGTTCTGGGCGGTGTCGGATTGCTGCTGGCGCCTGATCATTTCGTCGTGATGAGCCTTGGCCAGGTTGAGGTCGTTGACCAGCGAGGTGTGCTTCTGCTCGATGAGCGGGGCCTCTTCGAGGCGCTTCTGGTAGATCGCCATCTGTTTTTCGAGTCCCGCCCTCTGCCTGGTCAGTTCCACGATCTCCACGTTCTTCGAGGCGAACTGGGCCTGGAGAGTATTCTGCTGTGCCTGATACTTCTGCAAGGCCTGTTGCGCCGCCGGATTGATCGCCGTCCTGGCCGGGACCACTCTGCCGGCCTGCTGCGCGGCATCCTGCTTTTCGATCTCGCTCTGCTCCTGCTCGAGAACGGCGATCTGGGCCTGGGTATTGGCGATTTCGGGATAGTTGGGGCCGTACACCCGCTTCAAAGAAGCCAGCGCCGACTTGAGGCTGGTGATTTCCTTGTTCAGGTTGATGAGCTTCTCGTTGCGAACGGCGATGCCGCCGCCGGCGGTCTGCTCCAGGTTGGCGGAGGCGAAATTCTGGTCGTTGCGCAGATTTTGAAGCTGCGTTTCGAGCATCAGCTTGTCCTGCTGGTCGCGGGCGATCTGCTGGCCGATGTTCATCACCTGCATCTGGATCTGTATGAACGCCTGGGAATTCGCCCCTGCCTGCGAGGGCAGGCGGCCGGAGTTCTGAATCTCGAACTGGGTGAGGGCAGCCTCCGCCTTGTCTTTGGCTTCCTTGGCGTTTTTCACTTCGTCTTTCAGAATGCTGACGGTGAGGTTGTTCTGGTTGTGAACGGTGGTCGCGCTTTGCTCCACGAACCGGTTGACGATTTCCTGCGCCACGGCCGCAGCCACGTGGCGGTCGGTGTACCGGAACTGGACGATGAACGCGGACGACAACCGGCGGTCGGCGGTGGGATTGTTATAGGGCGCAATCTTGAGATCGACGTTCTTCATTTTCTCGATGACATCGATCAGGGGCTTCTTCAGCCGCTCTTTAGGGTAGAGGTTGAGCGAGGGCTTCTGAATGATCTCGGAGAGCGTGGTGCGGCTGAGGATGTCGGTTTGCATCCGCGTGAGCCGCTCGGTCATTTGAGAGGCGTTGATGACGCTGGGGATCAGTTTTTCGGAGACCTGCTGGGGCTTGATGGTGAGGATGGATGTGGAAACGAAGGTGTCGGGCGAAAGGAAAGCCGCCACTACCGCGATCACCAGCCCGGCGAACATGGGGCCGGCGATCCAGGGGCGGTAACGCCGCAGCATGTCGATGTAGTCTTCGATATCGGGCGGACGGCGGGAGCTAGTCTGGAAGTTCTGCGCGGTTCCCATAGGGTTGGTGGTCACTTCACGATGATCAAATCTTCCGGCTCGAGGAGGATGTTCTGTTCCCGGTTTTTTCCGGCGATCACGCGTTTGTAGTTGAAGGAAAAACGTTTCTCGCCGCGCTGCACGATGATGTTTTTCTGGTTGGCGAAATCCTTGAAACCGCCGGCATTGACCAGGGCTTGCAGAACCGTGGTGGAGACGATCAGGTGGAAGCAGCCCGGCTTCAAAACCTCGCCCACGATGCAGGCCTTGCGGCTGTTCACCTGTTGAACCTTGACCGTGACGCGCGGCGACTGCATGTATCCGCCGTCCTTGAGGCGGGCCGTAATGGCGTTGGTCAACTGCTCGGGAGTGAGGCCGGCGGCCCTGACTTCGTTGATCAGACCCAGGGTGATCATGCCATCGGGGCGAACCGTCACGTCGCCGGTCAGCGGCGCGTTGCCCCATACCAGAACGTTCAGAACGTCTTCCGGGCCAATGACGTAGGTCTTCTCACCGGCGGGCGCGCCACCGGAGAGTATGGCGCCGGGCGCGGGCGCCGCCAGTTTCGCCGGGTCGGTCTCCCCGGCTGACGGAGGCGCTGTCTTTGGCGGCGCGTCCGCGCCTCGCGGGCCGGCTGGAATGGTGGCTTTAGGCGATTGCACAACCGGTCCGGCATTGGCTTTTTGCTGCTGGCTGTCGGACGGTTTGGGATCGCCGATTCCGTAAGACCATACGGGAAGAACCATCAGAAGTGCGGAGATCGCCGTTCTCATCATGTTCCCCTGAAGCGCACGCCACTGCACCAACAGTGTACAGCATTTGCCCGCGTCTCCCCATACCTCCGAAGGTGCTACAAGGTACTACAGAAACCACTTACCCTCCGGCGAACAGCCTGATGGATGCCGTTTCGAGAGCTCCAGGGAAGATACACTTCCGCATAGTGTATTTCTCCCAAAAAATGGAGGGCTCGCAGCACGTGGCTTGTAAGCTATAGAAAAATCGGCTAATCTGGATACAGAATTGTGAATCTGGCACGGCATCCAACGTGCACGTGCGGCTGAGGAAAATTGTCTCGCTGAACGCAAGAGACGGCGGCCACCATGTTTCAGGAACTCAAGTTCCAACTGTCCACAGCCATCCTGACGATCCTTACACTGGCTGCCGGTGTAGCCGCCTTTATCAATCTGGATGCGCAGTATCACTTCCGCCTGCACAGCGATGGGGTGATCTGGGCCGACCGCAGCGCTGGGGTGTCGGCACTTTATGTGCCTGCGGACAGCCAGGCGGCCGGGGTGGGAGTTCACCAGGGCGACCGCCTGGTGAGCATCAACGGGGTGGGGATCCAAAAGGCCATCGATGTCACCAAAGTTCTGACCAATTTCATGGCCTATGGCAATGCGACCTACCATGTGGTCCGCAACGGCGTGGATTTCGACATCAAGAACGTGATCGTGGCCGAGGTGCCGCTGGATCGCGCCGTCCTCTACCAATACGTCGTGGGGGCCGCCTACCTGGTGATTGGCCTCTTCGTCTATTTTCGCCGCGGGAGCGCGCACAAGGCGCAACATTTCTACGTGCTGTGCCTGGCG
Organism: Bryobacteraceae bacterium; assembly: GCA_041485845.1. Classification (GTDB taxonomy): domain Bacteria; phylum Acidobacteriota; class Terriglobia; order Bryobacterales; family Bryobacteraceae; genus OMOG01. The sequence continues at coordinate 1,024 of JBGPKH010000032.1, read as the reverse complement.
TCGTTCATCTTCCTCAGCTTCCACTTCACCGGAAAGCTCAATACCTTCGATACCGTCATTTACCTGGGCAACCTGGCGGCGGGACTGCTGGCGCCCACGGTGTTCCTGCACTTCTGCCTGACCTTTCCGGAGCCCCGAAGCTGGTTGCGCCGGCCGTCGCGCGTGGCCCTCCTGTACGTGCCGGCGGCCGTGCTGTTTCTGCTGTATATGGGGTTCTCCTCGGGCGGGCTGAAGGTCTCGGTTCCGCTGCTCGAAGTGCGCTGGTTGCTGGATCGCGTGTGGACGGTCTTTTCGACCGTGCCGTACGTCCTGGGCGGTTTTGCCCTGAGCCTGGAATACGGAAAATCTGAGGACCCCATCGTGCGGCAGCAGCTCAAGTGGCTGCGCAACGGCACTTTCTGCGGCATCCTGCCCTATGCCTTTCTGTACGTGCTGCCGTACGCCGTGGGACAGGTGCCGGGTCCGTGGCAGAAGATGTCGGTTCTCTCCCTGCCGCTGATTCCGCTGACTCTGGCCTACGCCATCGTGCGCTACCGGCTGATGGATGTGGACATCATCTTCCGCCGCGGCTACGCGTACACCCTGGCCACCATCTGCGTGCTGGCAATCTCTTACGGTATTGTGTTTTCGCTGGGCGGCGTGGTGCAACGATATTTCAAAGAGCTCGGCACTCCGGCGGTGATGACCGTCATGCTGATCGGGGCCTTCCTGTTCCAGCCGATTCGCAACTGGATGCAGGAGTGGCTGGACAAGCACTTCTACCGCGACAGCTACGATTACCGCCGCACCCTGGTGGAGTTCGCCCGCGAGCTGAGCTCGGAGACCGACCTCGATACCATGCTGGCCTCGGTGGGCGACCGCCTCCTGCAAACCCTCCGCATCAAGCACCTGGCCTTCTTCCTGGGTGAAGAGAAGCCCGGGGAGTTCCGGCTCAAGAAAGCCATGGGGCTGAACTACCGGCTGGCCGGCGTCCAATACGACGACCTTGACCTCAGCTTCCTCAACTGGGAACTACCGGAAGGCT
>JBGPKH010000031.1:0-28221 GCA_041485845.1 Bryobacteraceae bacterium | reverse complement strand
GGCTATCGACGCGGTTACCGGGAAGAGGATCGCGTCCCGTGACACGGAAGCGTCCAGCAAAGAGCGTGTCTTACCGACCGTGGGAACGCTGGCAGCCTCCGTCCGCAACGCACTCGGGGATGCCACTCCCGAGTCCGCGCAATTGGCTGCCGCGGAGACGTTCACCGCCGCATCAGTGGAAGCGGCGCACGCCTACGGCATGGCGCAGGAACTGCAATACGCGGGCAAGAGCGAGGAGGCGATTCAGGGCTATCTGAAGGCGATTGAATTGGACCCGGATCTCGGGCGCGCGTATGCCGGGCTGGCGGTGATGTTCAATAATCTGGGCCAATGGGAAAAGGCGGAGAGGTATTATCAGATGGCGCTTGCCCGCATCCACAGGATGACCGATCGCGAAAAATACCGAACCCGCGGCACATACTATGTGACCTTCCGGAACTACGAGCAGGCGATCGAAGAATTCAGCCCCCTTGTCCGAGACTATCCGGCGGACTCCGCCGGTCACGCAAACATGGCGGTTGCATTTCTGAATCTTCGCAACCTGCCGAAGGCGATTGAAGAGGGCCGGCGTGCCATCGAAATCTCGGCCAAGAACGTGGGGCAGCGGAATAACGTAGCTCTTTTCACGATGTACGCCGGCGATTTTCAAGGCGCCGAACGCGAAGCGCGAGCCGTGATCGAGATGAACCCCGCCTTTGTAAAATCCCATGTCGTGCTCGGACTGTGCGCGCTGGCCCAGGGCAATGTGGAGCGAGCGGCCGAGAACTATGCGAATGCGGCGAAACTCGGGGCGAGCGGAGCATCTTTCGCCACAAGTGGGATGGCCGACCTGCTGCTGTATCAGGGCCGGACCTCCCAAGCGATCGCCGAACTGGAGAAGGGAATCGCGAGCGATCTGCAAAACAAGTCCGCCGCCAACGCCGCAAACAAGCTCAATACTCTGTCTTCCGCGCACCTGGCCCTGGGACATACTGCAGCCGCAATCCAGGCCGCCGGCCGCGCGGTTTCGCTGGTGAAGGAACCGACCGTCCTGCTGGATGCGGCAAGGGTCTATCTGGATGCGGGTCAGGCGGCGAAAGCGCGTGCCCTGGGCCAGGAGCTCAGCACGCGGATGGGCAATGAAGTCAAAGCATATGGGCGATTGATCGAGGGAATGGCAGTCTCCCGGAAGAATCCCGGACAGGCTGTCCCCATTATGCAAGAAGCCAATCAGCGGGCGAATACGTGGATGGGCCATTACGAGCTCGGCCGGGTTTTCCTACTAGCCAAGGATTTCCAGGCGGCCCGCGAGGAATTCGAACTGTGCTGGAAGCGCCGTGGTGAAGCGACCGCGGTATATCTCGACGAGGTCCCCACGTACCGGTTGGCGCCGGCGGTGAAGTATTATCTCGGGCGCGCCTTGGATGGGTTGAACGCCAATTCCGCCGGCGCCTACCGCGACTTCCTCGATGTCAAGAAGAACGCCGAGCCCGACCAAATGGTCGCCGACGCCCGCCGCCGGCTGGAAAACCGGTAGCGCGCCGGTAACCTTGGCAGGCGCTACGGGATCACCCTCCGCACGCGGTCGTTCGATGTGTCCGTGATATACACGTTCCCCGCAGCATCCAGGGCTACACCGTGAGGGGAGGCCAGCGATGCGTTGGTCGCCGGCCCGTTGTCGCCGGTGAATCCGAAAATTCCGGTGCCCGCGAACGTGGTAATCACGCCGCCAACGGTCATTTTGCGAATGCGCTGGTTGTTGGTATCCGCGATATATAGAACCGTTCCGCCTGCGGTCACAGTAACCGCTACGCCGTTCGGGGAGCTCAACTGCGCCGCGGTTGCGGCGGCGTTGTCACCGCTGAAACCGGCGGTGCCCGCGCCCGCAACGGTCGTAATGATGCCGGTAATGGCGTCGATCCTCCGGATGCGGTGGTTGTTGCGGTCCGCCACGTACACGTTCCCCGAAGGATCGATTGCCACCGCGGTCGGGAAATTCAGAGTTGCACTCGTGGCCGGGCCGCCATCACCCGTGCCTCCGGCCGCCCCCGTGCCCGCAATCGTAGTCAACGTCATACTGGGCACGGAGATTTTCCGAATCCGGTTGGCTGCGCTGTCGGCGATATAGATGTTCCCCGCCCCGTCGGCCGCGACTCCCATTTCGTTGTTGAAGCCCGTTCCGGGGGTGCTGATAATCCCCCCGTTGACCTGCCGGATGCGCCCGCGGTAGAACGTATCGGTGATGTAGACGCCGCCCGTGCCGGCAGCGACGCCGAACGGGTAGCTGAGCGGCGCTGCTGTCGCCGCCCCGCCGTCGCCCAGGGTGGTTCCGAGGCTGCCGGTTCCAGCGAAAGTGCCGATCGCGCCCGCGGGAGTGACTCTGCGGATCACCTGGTTGCCGACGTCGGCGATGTAGAGATTGCCCGAGCCATCGACCGCTGCGCTGTTGGGCCCGTCCAGCGAGGCGCTGGTCGCCGGGAAGCCATCTCCCGCGTACTTGAAGAGTCCGTTCCCCGCCACTGTGGAGATGTTCGCGCCGGCGATCTTGCGAATGCGCTCGTTCGGCCCGTCGGCGATGTAGAGGTTGCCCGAACCGTCGATGGACATTCCGCTGGGGTTGGCCAGACTGGCGGCGGTTGCCGCGGAGCCGTCGCCCGCGAAGGCGAAAGAACCGTCGCCCGCAATCGTGCTTACGGATCCCGCCACGATTTTGCGGATCTTGTTGCCGCCGTGGTCGGTGAACACGACATTTCCACTCAAGTCGAGCAGCACACTGCGCGGCCGGTCGATACTCGTGCTCAGGGCCGGCCCATCGGGTGAGGAGGCTTGCACGCCGGTACCGGCGATTGTGGCGATCTGATTGGTCGCGGCATCCACCTTGCGAATCCGGTGGTTCTGCGTATCTGCAATGTAGATATTGAGAGAGCCGTCGACAAAGACGCCAAAGGGATTCGCCAGCGCGGTCGTGGTTGCGGCGACATTGTCGCCGGTGAAACCGAAGGCGCCGTTTCCGGCGACGGTGGCGATCACTCCTCCACTGATCTTCCGTATGCGGTTATTGTTGGTGTCGGCGAAATACACGTTCCCGGCGTTGTCCACCGCCAGGCCGTTGGGATTCGCGAGCGACGTGGTAGTTGCGGGCACGTTGTCGGCGCCGAAGCCGAAGTTGCCGTTCCCGGCGATGGTGGTCATGATACCGCCCGAGACCCTGCGGATTCGCTGGTTGCCGGTGTCCGAGATATACACGTTGCCCACAGAATCAACCGCTACGCCGCTCGGGAAGTTCAGCCGGTTGCCCGTGGCCGGGCCATCGCCCGTGAATCCGGCCAGGCCGGTTCCCGCCACAACCGACAGGACGCCGCCCGTGGTCACCTTGAAGACCCTATGGTTCGGCGGATCGGCAATGTAGAAATTGCCGGCCGCATCGGCCGCCACGCCCGCCGTGAAACCGAGGCCGAGGGGCGCTGTGGTTGCCAAACCGCTCGGGTTGGTGAATGTCCAGGCGCTTCCGGCCACCGTCGTGATGAACCCCGACACGGCCGCGCTGTTGAACGGATTGGAGACGGCCGTGGTGGCGATTGTGCCCGCAGCCGCGGTGATGACACGGATATCGTCGACCGCCGTGTTGTTCGCAAGGGAGATGTTGAGGGTGCGCCGGTCGGCCAGCTCGATTACCGAGTCGAACGGATTCCCCATTTCCAACTGGCGTGCGTTCACCCCATAGGTAGTGCCGGGCAACGCCAGGACGCTGTCGCTCAGGTTGAAAGTCGGGTCCAGCACGATGACGCCGAGAATGTCGCTGGAAAACGTGATGGAGCCAGTCTGAAATTGCGAGGTGTTCGGGAAAGCGCCCACGGGATCGGCGTGCAGATAATAGCAATCGACCAGGGCGCCGGCGCTTACGTTCCCGGGCGTCAGGCTCGCGAGCGAATTGTAAGTGCCCGGCGCGGCGATATCGACTCCAATCGCGCTGGGCAACGTGAACCCGCTCTTTTCCTGGAAGACCCGGATCTTGGTATCGCTTTCCAGGGTGTTGAGCTCCACCGAGGGCGGCGGCAGCACGTATTGCACGTCGCCCGAAGGGCTGAAGGTGAGAGCCGAGGCTACCAGCGAGTAATTGGAGCCTGATTTGTCGAGAATCAGGTTCGAGAAGGTTGCGATTCCGGCGGCATCCGTCAGGACGGTCGTCGTTCCGATCAACGCTCCGGCAAACGGATTGCTGTTCACAGCCATGGTGATGGCCACGCCCGGAATGGGAACGGCGGCCGCCGTCTGCGCTTTCACCTTAATGTCGGGAGTGATGGGCAGTCCGGCAGTGGTGTTGGATGGCTGTGTCTGGAAGCTAAGGGTGGCTCCCGGTGGAAGTGTAACGATCAGGCTGAAGTCCTTGTTCGCGGCCAGCGGCGCCGGCGAACTCGAATCGACCACATGCACCGTGAAGGCGAAGCCGCCAAGTGCCGTCGGCGCTCCGCCGAGCACCCCACCGGTGCTGAGGTTCATACCCGTCGGAAGGGCGCCGGCAGTGATGGCCCAGGTCTTGTTTCCCAGGCCGCCGTTAGCTGAGAGTGCGAAGTTATAGCCAATGCTGAACGCCGCGGGTGGCAAGGAAGGCGTGGTGACCGCCAGCGGCGCCGCGATGCGAATGGAATAGTTCTTGGGGACCACCTGGGGCGGCGTCGCAGAATCGGTCGCCGTGATGGTGAACGGGTACGTTCCGGCAGTGGTCGGGGTACCGCTAATCAACCCGTTGACGGGGTTGAATCCGAGGCCTGGAGGCAGGACGCCCAGAAGCTGCAAAGTCACACTGCCGAATCCACCAGTCGTTGAAATCGCCTGCGAGTACGGCGATCCGGTGACGCCGTCGTTCAAAGCGGCGGGCGCCACCACGAGGGGATCGAAAATCCGGATGGTCAGGGTTTGTGAATCCGTCTGCTGCGGGGTGGTGGCGGAATCGATCACGGTCACCGTGAAGGTGAAGGCGCCGGTCGCGGTTGGCGTCCCCGATATCGCCCCTGTCAATGGACTGATGTTGAGCCCCGGGGGCAACGCGCCCGACGAGATGGTCCATGTGAGCGGCGCAGTGCCGCCCAAAAACTGAACGGGCTGCGAGTAGAACACGGTTCGCACACCATCCGCCAGGCTCAAGCTGGTAATCAACAGGGGAATCGCCGGCGCCGTGGCTCCCGTACTGATGGCCTGCGGCACGGGCACCGCCTTGACCGACGTTGTCGGATTGAAATCATTTGCCTGGCACGGCGGGAAATTCGGGCCGCCGCAGATGTTCGGGCCGGAGGTCTTATCCGGGTCGATCACGCGGTAAGTGATATAACCGGTTTCGCCCGGCGCGAGCGAGAGGGTCGTGTTGGTGAGGTCGGCATTGGTCAGATCCGCGCTTCCCGGATCCGGGGGATTGACCGTTGGGTTCGGAATGTTCGCGATCACCTCCACCTGGCCGACCTCCTGCACCGTGCATGCACGCAATAGCTGCGGGGTCTTGTAGACCCTATAGACGATCAGTTGCGATTTGAAGCCCGCCGGTAGAGCCCGCACCAGGGTGTTGATTTTGTATACTGCCGCGGTGTTGCCTGTGTTTTTGATCTTGAAGGTGGTGTCGCCGATGGTCCCATTGGTGAGGTCCGCGTTGGTCAGATCGGCGTTGGTCAAGTCGGCATTCGTCAGATCGGCATTGGTGAGATCCGCGTTGGGGGGGCCGGTGTTGGTGAGATCGGCATTGGTCAAATCGGCATTCGTCAGGTCGGCGTTGGTGAGATCGGCGTTCGTTAAGTCGGCGTTCACCGGAGTGGAATTTGTCAAATCCGCATTGGTCAGGTCCGCGCTATAGACCTCTTTGCTGGTGATGTCCGTATTGGTGAGGTCGGCGCTCAGATTGGGATTGGTAAGATCGGCGTTTAGCGTGATCGAATCCTGAAGGCCGCCGTTCTTGGGGGGACCTCCGGGGCTGTTGATTTCCATCACATTCACGGTCACACTGGCGTGTGGATCCGTAGACGTCGCGAAAACCGTTCGCGAAATACTGGATCGAGGACCAATCGAAGCGTCGAGGGTCACCAGGGGATCGGGCTTGCCCGGAACCGGTGTCTGCAGGAACGAGGCTTTTCCGCCAACGGGCTGGTTGACTATCGTGAGGCGATAGGTCCGAATCGCGCCCGTGGCGTTCTGTACGGTAACCACGAAACCGCGCTGCAACAGTTGTGCCGGATTCAGCGGGTTCGATCCCAACTGCTTGAAATTTTGTGGCGAGCTGACGATGAGGCCCTGGCTGATGCGGGAAGTGTAAATGTTCTGGTTGCGCATGCCCGCCTGCCCGACGACGCAAGCCTGTCCAGGAGGACCCTGCGTCGGCGTAATCAGGGGCGTATAGTTTGTCCAATCGCCGTTGACGGGTGGGCGGACATCGCGATTGTCGGTCCAGACGCCGTGAAACACGGTGGAATTCGACGGGGACGTATTAAACTTCCAGTCCGGGTTTGCGCCGGACCTGGGGGACGCGGCGGCTTGACCGGCCGTCGCGGGCACGATGGAGTCCGCTGCGATATCGATGTAGTCGCCCATGAAGGCCTTGGTGCCCTGACCGAACATCGGTAGATTCGGGACGTTGAAACGAAGCTGCTTGATCGTGCTGGGGCCCAGCCTTTCCGGAACACCATATGGATATTGGGAGACGCGGGTTGCTTGAAAGGCGCCCAACGGCAGCATGATCGAGCCTGGCTGCTCGGCCTGGGCGACGCGCACGTCGATCGTGTGGCGGCGCTGAAGGGGCAGCAGCCCGGGGGGAGCGGCATCCTGAATACCGGCGCCGAATACTTTTGAGAGCTGGTTACTATTGGGAGGCGAAGGGTAGAGGTCGCCCACCGCGAGGCGGACTTCATCGAAGAGGTTGGCGTTTCGCGACGCCAGGCACGCCGGGGAGAGGCACTGCAATTCGCCGGCGGTGGCGTCTTCACGAAGATCGTAGTACATCACCATGACTTTGCCCGCGACGATTGAGATCGAAGGCATGATCTGGTGCCCGCGCCCGGGATTATACCCGGTTGCCGGCGTATTCTCGACAGGGACTGGACTTGTCCAGGCGGATCCATCCAACGAGGTGCTGATCACGACCCGCGCATCGCGCACCCCGTTCAAGCCGACCGGTCCCACTCGATCCGACCAGGTGGCGTAGACCCGCCCGCTGGCATCCACTGCGATGCTGGGAAAGTCCTGGGTCCGGAAACCGGCAATCGAACTACCCTGCTCAAACGGATCGATCGTGGCGATCTGAAGCGGGGCGCTGAACTTCTTGCCGCCGTCAGTCGATTTCGCAATCTTGATTGCATTGGGGTCGCCATTGCCGGCGAATTGCCGCCAGGCCACGTAAACCGCGCCCGATACCGGATCTACCGCAAGGGCGGCGCCCTGGACCAGCTTCGAACCCGGGCTTACATAAACAGGATTATTCCAGGTGGCGCCGCAATCGTTGGAGGTAGTCACGTTCAGCTTCGCCACGGTTTCACCGCCGAGGAAGGTGGTGTAAGCCACGTAAACCGGACCTGCCGGGAAGGTTTGCTCCGGCGTGGAACCCGAAGCTGGAATCCTGCATTGCGGCCCGCCCGCCTGCGGCAGGCCGACTGCGAGCCACGGCTTGTCATGAAACACCTGCCCCGGATTTCCGGAATCGGCAATGGACGTGCTCAAGTAGCGTATCGGGTCGTCGGTGACTTTCTCTTTGTTGTTGTCGTCGATGAACCGGGCCAGCGCGATCGTCCCGCGGCCCTTTTCGCCGCGCCTGAACGCCAGGAAAGCATAGTAGAACATGCCATTGCTGCCGGCACGCACCACGGGGTCCGATCCTGCCGTCAATGCGGTTCCTTGCAGAGGCGAACCGTTGCATTCCGGCACGTTATAAGGACAGCCCGGAAGTAGTGTGCTGCGCCAGGTCAGCCCGCCATCGAGGGATTTGAATACTCCCAGCCACGCATCGCCGGTTTCATCGTTGGTCAGTAGAGAGAGGTCGACCGTCCGATAATCATTGGCGCCGGCCAGCAAGTGTTGCCGGTTTCTCGATGAGACCGCCATCGAGGGTTCATTCTGGCGCTGGAGGAATGGATCGCCTCCCGGCCACTGCGTCCCGGAGACCATGTTTACATTCTTGCCAGGGACCGGACTTTGTGCATCAAGTGCTGCGCACGTGAGCACTACCCCAATCAGTGCCCCAATTGACACATTGAGCTTTTTCATATGAATTAGGTTGGCGACGCCACAACACTACGGTACGATGCGCGGTGTCTCAAACGCAATCTATTGAGAATTGAGAATTGAGAAGATGCAGCCGGCTAATACTAGTACTTCTATAGCCTGTAGGTTTTGGCCTCACTCAACAGGAGTTACTGGAAGGTTCTGTTTGGGAGACAATTATGCTTTCCAGGAATTACCCAGCAAGAGTGTCTTGGCGATAATGCCGAATTAGACGGTCTAACGGTCTTACAAGCGAGGCAGAGAATGAATGCATGGGCCGCGGACTTGAATACGAATTCGCCGCGCCGGCGAGCCATTCCCATTTCCGGAAATGCTGGACGAACTCCGAGGAGTCATAGACGATTAGTCTAATCACAAGTTTGCCGGCAGGGAGCAAGTTATTCCGGGTGCGGTTGCAGCAACGTACCGAGTTGTGTAACAACTGGAAGCCTCTCGGCTCAGCCGGGACGTCGCCTCCGAGTGGCGGCGCCGTCAGCAACTGCGCGTTTCCGATAGCTTCCCTTGAGCCGCGTCACGGTCATCGAAATGCGTCGGCGCCTTTGCGCGCCATCCGGACATTGCACCGCATTCCCGTAGCGGGCGCGCACGTTACGCCAGGGGTGCTGACTGCTAGCTTGGGCTTGGGACCAGGCAACCCGCCGGCGCGCCCAGGGGTTGGGCGCGAGACGGCGCGCCGGTTGCGCCGAACGTTCGGCGCAAGGCTCTTCCTGATTTTTCGTGCGATGGGCTGCCGCGCCGGACAACGGCGGCCCGGCTCCGACAGCCTGCCTCGCCGCCTGCCGGCGGCAACTTTTTTGCCGGTGTGGCTGATTTCGGCCACCAGCCTGGTGACCTGCGGCCAATGGAGTAATTCGCGAATCGCCTGGCAATTAAGGACTTACTTTTTGGCAAGGCGATTGCCGGTAACCATGCCGGAGGTCGAAAATGAAAAAGGGATTGCTGATTCTGGCGGCTGCACTGATGACGCTGGGACCGATCACCGCTTCCGCCGCTGTGCGTGGGGTCGTGGTAGTGCGCCGCCCCTATTATGCATGGTACCGCCCGTATTGGGGACCCTATTGGGGGCCGGCTTACGGCGGGGTCTACTACGGGTATCCCAACGCGGGTGAAGTCAAGCTGGATACCAAGGTGAAGGACGCGCGGGTGTTCATCAATGGCGCCTACGCGGGCACGACGCACCAGAACAAATCGATGTACTTGCGCCCTGGCGGCTACACCATCGAGATTCGGCAAGGCGGCCGGCCGCCGTTCGCCGAGAGAGTCTACGTCGTAGCCGGCAAGACGCTGCACCTGCGCCCCGAGTTGTGAGAACGCTCGACGCGGGCGTTCAGCTTCGTAGTGACGCCGGAGCCACTGGACTGATACGGCCCGCGATTCAGTGGCGGAAGACGCCCTTGCGGCCGTTTTTCTCCAACGTTGTGGATCTCCTTAGGCTTTCATCGGCTCTCGGCGCGGAGAAACGGTTCTTAAGCGGATCCGAAGGCTTCGCTTTGGCTGACGTTCTAATCTTCGCGGCGGCCGGTCGCGTAGTCGAAACCCGGAAATCGGGATCCTGGGCTTCAGGGTGGGATTCGTGGCGCCTCGCTTAACGTGATCGACGGATTCACCTTTTGTGCCGGCTACTTCGTTGCCTGCCTGCAAGGCAGTTGACTATCGCGCTCGGGTCAAAACCTGCATCGATCACCAGCTTGCGGAGCGCGCGAGAGGCCCGAAGCTCGGGAGACATGTGTCTGAATGCCGACCGGCCGCGGACATCCGCGGCGGAGAACGGGTACGAACCTGCCTCATCGCGCGCCCTTCGTCGTTGGAGCCCGGCTCGGGAGACCAACGGCCGGCCGGGAGCGCGGCGAGCACGGTTTCCGGCGCGCGTAGGAGGCGCAGGCCAAGCCCCCTGCGCCTCCATTCCATCGGACCTCCCTACGGCGCCAGGACTACGGACGCATCCAGCCAGACGCGGCCGGTGCGGTCCAGGATCCGGACCCGGTCCGGCGGGAGGCCGGCCCAGGGAAGCCGAATGTCCCACTGGACGTCGCTGAGAGACCCCGGCTCCGCCTTACCCCGCTCTGCGCCGATGCGGCGCGGATCGGAGACGCCGTGTTCCTTCAGAAGGCTGCCGCTCCGCAGCAATTGCACGCGGAAGAGGGGCTTCGGGCCGCTGCTGTGGAGGCGGTCCATCAGGCTGCCGTTGGGAGGCGGCCCCGGGCGGATCGCCGCCCGCAACAATGAGGCCTTCGTGCCGCTGAGTTGAACCGCCAGGCCCAGGGTTTTGCCCAGCACTTCGTTCTCGAGTAGTTGCTTCTCGGTCAGATACCCGTCCCGAAAGACCGTCTCTTCTTCGGGAAGCTGCGCGGACGTGGCTGTCTGGTTGAGCGGATCGCACGGGAAGCCGGGACAACCCCGCACCCAGATCGGGCCGTAGGCGGACCCGGCCGGGTCTCCGAGGACCTCCGACACCACCCACGAAAAACGGCACCGCTCTTCCACCCCGAAGGGCCCCGTGCCGTTGCTGTCCATATTGTGTAGTCCCTGATAATCGTGGCACCAGGCCCAGTTGAAGTTGGAGCCGGGATCGTTATTGTCCGAGTCTTCGGCGATCTGCTGGCAATGCGAGTCCGAAAAGCCGGGGTGCGTCGCCACGTGGAGCTGGCATGCCAGCTCGGAGTCGAACAGGTTGGGGTGCTCGCCCTCCACCTCGGGTGCGAACGGACTCTTCAATCCGTATTCGTCATACAATTCCACCAGCGCGTGCACCGCTTCCATGTTGATGACGTCGGTGTTGGGCTGGACGGTCGCGAACCGCCCTTCCAGAAGACCCCGGTGTCCCCAGTCAGTGAAGTCGACCTGGCTGTGCATGATCAGGGCCACGTCGGGCCAGGTGACGTCGTCGGCGCCGGCGTTGTCGAAGTTGTCGGGCTTGTCCAGCAGGCGCGGGGGCGGGGCGTCGAACGGCGCGACCTCTCCCTGGAAAGCCGGGCGCAACACGTTGGCATAGATATTCAGGTAGCGCCGAAACCGCTTGAAGCGGTACGGCGGGTCGGTGAACATGCGGTTGACCTGGTCTTCGAGGTCGCGGAGGTACTGGGTCTCGTTGTTTCCGTAGTCGATTTCGGGGATGAACAGGAAGTCGATTTTGTCGGCGTGAAGACCGCGCCGGTAGACCGGAATCGCGCCCTTGAAAACCCCGATGGTGGCCTCTCGCAGGTTGGCGACATGACGGATCGAATCGTCGGAGAGGATGGTTCCATCGGCCAGCTCGGCCCGGGCGCTGTAGCGCACCCACGTGTCCTCGGGATACGGCTTCACGTTGAGGTTGAGTGCAGCCTCCATGGGGTGGGCGGGGAAATCCTGTGAACTGGCATAGGCGTTGACCAGGTTAATCGGCAGAGGCAAGGCGGCGCCCGCGCCGAGGTGGTATTGGCGCACCTCGATCGACATCCTGGCGATGCCCGTGCCCGTGGCCTCCTTCCCACGGGCAGTGGCTGCGTACGTGACGGCTTCGTTGGCGCGCGGGTAGATGGGCGAGTGGATGACGTAGACGTGTTGCAGAAGGCGGTTGCTGACGCCGTTCTTCTCACACGCGTTTTGTGCGGTTGCGGTCGCCAGTGGGACGGCGGCAAGCAAGAGGATACCGGGCGTATTCATGGTTTTTCTCCTGACTCCCGACTCTTTCACTCAGAACGGCCCTGGAACCGCCAGCCGCGCGAGGAACACGGCGGGATTGTCCTGCGTGGTGGCCGCGCTCCGCGCCAGCTTGATCTCGATGTAATACGCGTTGCTGAAAAAGTTGAACGCGTGGGCGAAGTTCGCCTGACGCATCTGCACCCCGGCCGCCCCCGCGAAACTGTTGCTGTTGAAGAGGGCGCCCGCGACCGTGCTGGTCACGCCGGTGTTGCCGACCCGCTTCAGCGTTGCGGTCACCTGGTTCGCCCCGGCGCCGTCCGGATCGCGGTACACCACCTCCAGTACGCCCCACCGCGGGTCCTGCCCGTCGTCGCGCTGGTCGACGACGTTGCAGCGCACGGTGATGGCTCCGGTTTCGGCTCCGCGGAAGCGAAGCTCGCCCCCGGTGAACTCGTACTTCGCGGTACTGTCCTCATCCACGGTGCAGGTGGACGCCACGTGGGTGGAGACGGTATTCTGTGCCGCCGCCGGCAGGGCGAGGGCGAGCAGCGCGCACGCTACACGGATGCGCGCAAACGTTTGGTTGGCAGTCTTGCTTTTCATGGAACGATCCTCCGAGACACGTTCTTCCGCTGGTGCACACACGGCCGTTGAGCCCGTCGCGGGGGCGGTGGGAAGAACCGTTGGATCTCCCGCCGGAAACGACGGCAGCCGAAGAAATTGCGAGCTATAGTGGCGCGGGCTGAGCCGGGCACTCGTCCCGGCTCTGCACTGAATCTACTGAGCCGCGCACGTCAGTAAGCCGTGGATTTATGGTTGCGGCGTCTGCGGCTTGCCGAGAGCCGCCGCGCGTTGCCACAAGGATTGCAGTTGGATCTGTTCGGCCTGGAGCTGGGAGCCGATGGCGGCCTGGCGGCGGCCGGCGGCGTCCAGCGCGACGCGAGCCTGGTGGATGTGCTTCCCCAGCGCCTCGCTGCGCTGCGCCTCCAGTTCAGCGCGTTCGTCGGCGTCCAGCGCGGCGTCGGTCAGCCGCTGCTCGACCTGGCGGACCTCCAGAGACAGCAGTTGCTCGGAGCGCTCCAGACGCTGCTTTTCTTCGGCCGCCTGGGCCAGTTCGCGCTCGAGCCATGCCACCTTTCCCGACTGGATCTCCAGACGGCAGTGCAGGAGCTCCACCTGCACGGTGCGGAGGTCGGTCTCCAGGCGGCGGATGGCGGCCTCCGGCGACGGGTCCTGGGCCGCCGCGTGAGCGGCCGCCAGGATGGCGCCCGCTGCCATCAGCCACATCGTCTTCTTCATCGTTTTCCCCTCCAACTCAGGAGGCGGAATTGCGGCGCGGAAATCCGCACGATTCGGAAGCCCGCGGGTCAGCGAGCCAGAGTAATCCGAAAGCTCTGCCCAACGGTGTCGCGCACTTCGACGGGGATGGAACCCTTCAGCTCACCCTTTTCCAGGTCGATCCGATGTTGGCCCGGCTCCAGAAAGATCCTCGCATTGGTCTTTTCAGCCCATGGTTTGCCGTCCACCAGGATGCTGGCGCCGGTGGGTTCGCTCGCCAGCCAGATGTCGGCGCCCATCCGGGTCAGTCGAATCGTCCCCAGCCGCATGTTGGGCGTGACATTCAGTTCGCGCCGGAAGATGTGGTATCCCGGCCTGTCCAGCGAGAGGGTGTGGTTCCCCGGCGTTAACCGGGGTGCGCAAGGCGTTTGACAATTGTCCTTTTCATCGAGTCTGACTGTGGCTCCGGGCGGGTCTGTAACTACAGACACTTCGATGGGCTGTCGCGTGCCAGGATCCGGCGCGGGTGGAACCGGGTTGTTGGGAGGTAGGGGTGGGGTGCCCGGAGGCGGCTGGTTTACGACGACCGTGGGACCTGGCTTTGGCGGGGCCGGAACGGGGACCGCCGGCCGTCTGAACCGGCCGACGGCGTATCCGATCGTGACGATCAGAAGGAAGGCCAGCGCGATCCCGGCAATCAGCCCGGTGCGCGACTTCGGCTCGTCTTCCGCCGAAGACCGCGGCGAAACGGACCGCGCCGGAATGGGCCGCGGTGGCAACTCTACCGCCGGCTGCCGCGCGTTCTCGAGCTCCTGCGTCAGGTCCCGCGCGGATTGAAACCGGTCCAGTGGGTCCTTCTCCAGGCAGCGCCGGACGATCCTCCGCAGAGACGCCGGGGCGGCCTCGATCTCGGGCGGAATGTTGTTGACGACCGCCATGATCGCTTCCGCCGTTGAGTCTCCGCGGAATGCCCGGCGGCCCGTCAGCGCCTCGAACAGGATGGCGCCAAAAGAAAAAATGTCGCTGCGGTGATCCGCTTCTTCTCCGAGCGCCTGCTCCGGGGACATATAGCCCAGCGTGCCCATGATGACTCCGGTGGCGGTCAGCGACTGTCCGGGCGTGGAATGCGGCCTGGTGAACTTGGCCAGTCCGAAATCCAGAATCTTGACACTGCCGTCGCGTGTGATGAAGACGTTTTCGGGCTTCAGGTCCCGGTGCAGGATTCCCCGTTCGTGGGCCGCCGCCAGACCTTTGGCGATTTGGATGGCGAAATCCACGGTCCTTCGCGTGGAGAGCGCACCGCGTTTCAGCCGGGCGCGCAAGGACTCTCCTTCGAGCAGCTCGGTCACCAGGTACGGCAGGCCGCCCTCATTGCCGACGGCATGCACCGTCAGCAGGTTCGGATGACTCAGCCGGCCCGCGGCCCGCGCCTCGATTTCGAAACGCCGGAGCCGGTCTTCTTCGCCCGAGTGCAAGGCCAGCAGCACCTTGATGGCAACATCCCGCCGGAGGGCCGGATCGCGCGCACGCCACACTTCGCCCATGCCTCCGGCGCCCAGCCGCGAAACCAACTGGTAGGGTCCGAGGCGCTGGCCCGCGTAAACCGGCTTGGTCTCGGCCATGGCTTCCGCCGCCTGTTCGAGCGCCGGCCGGGCCAGAAAATCCGTTCGCCCGCCAGCGGCCTTCAGCAGGGACTCCACTTCGCGGCGCAGGTTGTCGTCGCCTTCGCAGGTATCGTCGAGAAACCGCGCGCGGGCGGACTGGTCGCGCTCGCGCGCGGCGTGATAGATGTTCTCCACCTGCTTCCAGCGCTCGGGTGTCATCGTCCGCGCCTCACCGCCGCCTCAACTCGCGCAGCAGCCACGCCCGGGCGGAATCCCAGTCGCGTCCCACCGTATCCTCCGAGATGCCCAGCGCCTCCGCGGTCTCGTCCAGAGCAAGCCCGCCGAAAAAACGCAGCTCCACCACCTGCGACTTGCGCGGGTCGAGCCTGGCCAGGGTCCCGAGTGCTTCATCGAGCGCCAGCAGGTCCGAATTGAAATCCCGCCCCAGGTTCAGGGATTCATCCAGCGTCACGCGCAGCCAATCCCCGCCGCGCTTCTGGTTGCGGCGCGACCGCGCGTGATCCACCAGGACCTGGCGCATCAGACGCGCGGCCATGGCGAAGAAATGCGCCCGGTTCCGCCAGCGCACACGGCTGGTATCCACCAGCTTGAGATAGGCCTCGTTCACCAGCGCGGTAGCCTGCAGCGTATGGTCCGGCCGCTCCCTGGCCATGTAGATTCGCGCCAGGCGGTGCAACTCGTCGTACACCAGCGTGGTGAGCCGCGCGAGGGCGGCGCGATCCCCGTCTCCCCACTGCAACAAGAGCTCCGTAACCTGTTCTGGAGACCCCGTCATACGGATGCGCGCTCCGGCAACATTATACAGCCTGCAGCGTCTTGCGGCCGTGCCCGGTTCGCCGTCAGCCGCAGTCGTAGGCAGGCCCGGAGGCCCGCCCTACTGAATTAACGAAAAAACAGCGTGAACGGATTTGGCGGTCCTGCCGTAAGCTGGATGTCACTGGCGTGCGCGGGCGTCGCAAGCTGGCAGGCAGAGCTCTTCGGAACGGCCCGGAGCCGTCAAGGGCGCGCGGTTTGTGACAGTACGCCCTCAACGAGAGCACCACGATCGAAGCCAACTACGTGGGAAATTCGGGTCACAAGGTGAACCCGAGCTTCGGGAGCATCAGCTACGGGCAGTCCAACCTGGGATCGAATTACAACGGCGGGAACCTCTCGATTCGCGAGCGGTCTGCGCGGGTGGCAACTCAGCGAAACCACGGTGCTGCAATCCGGCTCGCCGTTCAGCGTGAATTGACCCGCATCGAGTGGCTGGGCGAAAGCGCGCAGATGCAATTCCGCGGCCCGGCGTTCAACGCCTTCAACCGCGTGAACCTGGGCGGAATCAGCAGCAGCATGAACAGCACCACCTTCGGACGGGTAACCGGCACGGGAGCGGCGAGGCGGTTCCAGTTCGGGATGCGGCTGACGTTCTAATTAATCTTCGCGGCGGCCGGCCGCGTAGCCGAGACGCGGAAAAGGGCAGCGGGGGCTGAGTGCTTCCGCGTGGTCGACGAACCAGCCTCGCTGGGCGTCATGAGCCTGCTCTTTTCCGGAGGGGAGATCCTGGTTCGGAAAGTCGCGCGTACGGTGGCCGATCTCGCTGGAGCGCGCGCCCGCGAATCAGTGGCGGAAGACGCTGTCGAGGAACTCGTAGCGCGCCCGGCGCTCATCGAACCCAGCGCAGCGCGGCGACCTGGTCGAGAAGGCCGTAGTTTCCCGAAGCGTTGTGGCCCGACTCCTTGGCCAGATCCGGATGCGAGAAGAACCCGAACACGCCCAGCCGGTAGTTGCAGCTCACCACCATGACGCCGTTCTTCGACAGGTTGCCGCCGTCCTGGCGTTGTTCGGACGAAGAGCCGGCCGCGAAGCCGCCGCCGTAGATCCAAAACATCACGGGCAGCCGCACCTGCTCCGGCGCCTTCCCGGCGACGGCCGCCTCGGGCATCCAGAGGTTGAGATACAGGCAGTCTTCGCCCGGTCCTTCATCGTGAAAGATCATGTCCGCGAAGATCCGAGGACTATCGTCCAGGCATGGGAGACCTTCGCGCAGTTGCGTGCCGATCGGAGGTTGGTCTTCGCAACCGAGCCGGACCCGTCTCGAGTTCGCTTGGCGCCAGCTCATGACCCAGGCTGGCGTGGGACCGAGTTCCTGGACGGATGCCTACTTGGCCGCTTTTGCCGAAGCACACTCGTACTCGCCGCTCACCTTTGACACCGGGTTCGGGCGGTGGCCCGCCCTCAACCTGACGCTTCTTTCGTCCGCGCAGAGCCTCCCCGGCAAATGAAGCGACGGCCAACCGGGCGCTTGCGCGGCCTATCCGAAGATGTGGACTCGCCACCCTGACACAGGTCCTCCGTGACGCCGCAGTATAGATCGAAGTCGGTCAACTCCAGGGCATCTCCCACTCGGAAGTTGACCCCAGCCGCCGTTCTGGAGAGATCGCGACCGTAAACTCCCTCGACGTCGCTTGTCCCTCTAACGCTTGCTCTGACTATTCTGCGAAATCAGAACCGCAGGACGCGGCGGATTGAAGCGCCAGCGTTGCGGCCAGGCGCCTAGATCGTTATCGCTAAAAATGGCTCTTCCAGTAGACGCCGGAGTGTAAGCGGTGTCAAAATGTGCTTATGCCGGATACCGTAGTCATCATCGCCAACGGAGACCTGCGCCTTTCCGCCAACCAGAGGTGCTGGCCCGCACAGGCGCGCGCCGAAGAGGCCGTCATGAGCGCCATCCGGGGCGAAGGGCGTGAGGTCAGACGAGGCCATTCCTGCCACCCGGAGAAGGGCCACGGATTCATCGATAGTCAGAAGCACGGAATGGAGGTCTTCCGTGAGATCCCGCCCGAGGCGCCGCTGGTTGTCGTGGAGGCCGTCTGGCAGTACAGCCACCACCTGTTGCACGGGCTCTACACCCACCGCGGGCCGATCCTCACCGTCGCCAACTGGAGCGGTCAATGGCCCGGTCTGGTAGGGTTGCTCAACCTGAACGCCTCGCTCACTAAGGCCGGAGTCACCTACAGCACCCTGTGGAGCGAGGACTTCACCGACGAATTCTTCCTGAAGGGTCTGCGCCGCTGGCTGGCGGGGGAGACCATCCAGCACGATCTGAGCCATGTGCACCCGCTGAAAGAGTTCCGCCTGCCGGAACGGGCGGAGGAAATCGGCACACGCCTCGCGCGGCGCCTGCGCCGCGACAAGGCCATCCTGGGCGTGTTCGACGAAGGCTGCATGGGCATGTACAACGCCATCATCCCCGACGAGCTCCTGCACCCCACCGGCGTCTTCAAGGAACGGCTGAGCCAGTCGGCGCTCATCGCCGAGATGCAGCAGGTGGGCGACGCGGAGGCGCGCGCCGTGCGCGAATGGCTGGACCGCAAGGGCATGGTGTTCCGCACGGGACCGAATCCCGAAACCGACTTGACCGACGGCCAGATCCTCGACCAGTGCAAGATGTACATCGCGGCGCTGCGCATCGCCGACGATTTCGGCTGCGACACCATCGGCATTCAGTACCAGCAGGGGCTGAAGGACCTGGCGCCGGCTTCGGACCTGGCCGAAGGGCTGCTGAACAACGTGGACCGTCCCCCGGTGACCGCGCGCGGCAACGGCCGCGTGTTGTATGAGGGACGCGCGCTGCCGCACTTCAACGAAGTGGACGAGTGCGCCGGCCTGGACGCCCTGGTGACCAACCGGATCTGGTCGGAGCTGGGGTACGATCCGGAAACCACGCTCCACGACGTGCGCTACGGCGAGCCGTACCAGGTGAACGGGCGCGAGGAGTTCGTGTGGGTGTTCGAGATCTCGGGCGCCGCGCCTCCCCAGCACTTCATCGGTGGATACGCCGGCACGGTCAGCGAGCGCCAGCCACCCATGTATTTCCGGTTGGGCGGCGGCAGCGTGAAGGGCGTGAGCAAGCCGGGGCATGTCGTGTGGAGCCGGATTTTCGTCGCCGGCGGCGCACTCCAGGCGGATATCGGTCTCGCCCGCGTGGTGGAGCTGCCGCCGGAAGAAACGGAGCGCCGCTGGCAAATTACGACTCCCCAGTGGCCCATCATGCACGCCGTACTCGACGGCATTACCCGCGACCAGTTGATGGCGCGTCACAAGTCGAATCACGTGCAGGTGGCCTACGCGCCGGATGCCGCGGCGGCCAGGCTGGCCCTGGCCACGAAGGCCGCGATGTTCCGCGAAATGGGGCTCGACGTTTCAGTCTGCGGCGCGGCGGGAATCTAACGTGTCGTCCCGCATACCGCGAACCGGCGCGCGTTTACCCGCGCGTTCCGAGCCGCGACCGTAGGGAGTGGTCTTCTTCTACCTCCCCGCGGGAGCCTTCGCCCCCGGGTGCGTTTCCACCGCGTTGTGGACCGGCTTCACCGTGCGCAGGTAAGCGTAAATAGCGCCCAGGTCCTCCGGCAGTAGTTGCGATAGTTTGAGCCATGGCATCAAAGTAAACGCCTCCGGCCCGGAGATCTTCGGCGCTCCACCGGCGGCATACTCCTTGTAGTCGTAAAACTTCTTGAGGAAGTATTCCTCGCTCCACTTGCCGATGCCGGTCTCCGTGTCGGGGGTAATGTTGGCCGACACGACCGTCCCGATGGACGTTGCGAACACCTCGCCTCCCGCCAGCACCTTGCCGGGAACCGGTTGACCCTTTTCCATGGGTGTGTGGCAACCTTGGCAGTCGCCGATGGTCACCAGGTACTCGCCGTGCTTGACCTTGTCCGATCGGTCGTGTGGCGGAACGCTCCCGGCGGGTTGCGGCACGCCCTTGATGAACAGGTTGACCGGGAAGGCCAGTTGGGTCTTCGGCAGCGGATTCTTCACCGGAGCGAGCGTGTTCATGTAGGCGACCAGCGATTCTACGTCCTCGTCGCTCATCTTGCCGTAGTTGGTGTAAGGCATCATGGGGAAAAGGGCGCGGCCGTCGCGGTCCACTCCTTCGCGGATGGCGCGGATCTTTTCGCCGTCGGTCCAGTTCCCGATGCCCGTTTCCGGGTCGGGCGTGAGGTTGGGCGCTACGACCGTTCCGGGCATTCCTTTCAAGAGCGAGGACATGACGTTGCCGCGCCCGCGGCCGGATTCCACTACGGGTCCGTTCACTCGTGTAAAGTCGCGCTCGGAATGGCATCCGTCGCAATCCGAAATGTTCTGGAAAAGGTCCTTTCCCCGGGCGATGCGCTCGGGGGTCATAGCCACTTTGATCGAGGAGGCCGGGGCTTGGGCGGGCTTGCGGAGATAGAGATAAGCCAACCCGGCGGCCGGCACACCGATAATTACAAGCAAAAGGATCAGCAGGATTTTCTTCCACATAATTAGTTAGAGATGAGTATAGCGTGGAAAACTCTTGACATTGATGTCAACTAGTCTGTACTATGGACTAGTCTATGAAAGACGATCCGAAAGTCCTGGCGAACCGGCTTCTGCAACGAGCCTGGAATCGCGACGGTCTGCCTGAGATCGGAAGTGGTCTGACCTTTCTGGTGACGGGGGGTCTGATCTACGCCCAGGAAGTTCTTCCCAGGCGTTCGCCTGGTCAAATAACTGCGATCCTCGCCTTCGCGTTTGGGCTGCCGGTGGTGTGTCTTGGGTTGCAGCCGATGGTGAAACGGGTTCGCAGCCAGTGGTTGATCCAACGGTCCGGCTACGTCGAGCACGTGCCCTTCCGGAAACGGAACTACCTGTGGGCGCTGGCCGTGATGGCGATCGTGGCGCCCCTGGTCTTCCTGGCGGTCAACCATGAGGAAAGACTGCTCCTGCCCATCACCGGCGCGCTCGGAGCGCTGCTCGGCGGGCTGATCGGCTGGCGGGGGCGGATGGTCCGCCTGATGGCGGGCGGCGCTCTCCTGCTGGTGAGCGCCGTCCTGCTGGCGCTTTCGAGCATTCCGGTGCAGATCGGCATGGCGGTCCTGTTCGGTTTGCAGGGGCTGTATTACCTCATCACGGGAGGAGTCGTGTTTCTGCGATTCATGCACGATGAGCGCTGAGATCCAACGTCTGGGCGAAGTGGACCGCATGATTCACGAGCCCTCGCGGCTGATGGTAGTGGCGCTGCTCGCGGCGGTGAAGGAGGCGGATTTTCAGTACCTGCACCAGTCCACCGGCCTGTCGAAGGGGAACCTTTCGGTCCACTTGTCGAAGCTGGAGACAGCAGGGTACGTGGCCATCGAGAAGACCTTCCGCGGCAAGTATCCGCTGACCATCTGCCGGATCACCGACCGCGGCCGCGAGGTGCTGGAGGGCTATCGGGCGATCATCAAAGCGGCGCTGTAGCGGGCCGTGCGGAAGTTGGTCCGCAGCACGCTGCTCGTGCCCGAGGTGATCGCACCCACATCCAGTCCCGGCACGGAAAACGGTGTGGAAGGACCGGAAAGCCCACCGAGACGCCCGGGATTCCGTACTGGATGCGACAATGGATTCGAGGCCTCCGCATGAAGGTTCCGCTATCCCGCATCGCTCACACACGCTCCGGCGATAAGGGCGACACGTGCAACATCGGTGTCATCGCCTATGAAGAGCGCCACTACCCGGTGCTGCTCCGCGAAGTCACCGCGGAACGGGTCAAACAACATTTCGGTGAACTGGTCAAGGGCGAGGTGGAGCGCTTCGAATTGCCCAACCTGGGCGCCCTGAACTTCCTGCTTCATCGGGCTCTGGGGGGCGGCGGCACGGTCTCCCTGCGCACCGACGCGCAGGGCAAGACTTTCGGCGCCGCGCTGCTGGCCCTGGAAATCGAATACTGAGCCGCGCGCGGAGAAAGGGTTTTCCATCCGGGCAGAAGGACGGCCAATCGCGCACAGTTTTCGGGGCCTTCCGGGTCTGCGTATGCACTTGCGGGGCGGCCCGAAGAGGCGGAGAAACTGGCGGCCGGCAGCCCGTTCAATCCATTTAACTTTAACCAGGCCCGGATCTTTGCCGCGTTGGGCGACAAGGATCGCGCTTTCGAAGCCCTGGATCGCGCTGCCGCCGCGGCAGGGCCCTTTCCCATCGGCAGGACGCTGGCATCCCCAGGATATGCCCTCCTGCGCGGCGATCCGCGCCTGAAAGCTCTCCGCCGGAAGGTCGCCTTGCCGGAGTAACGCCTTCGGGATGGCTTACAGTTGATTGATCAGACTCGCCACGTAGCCCGCGCCGAATCCGTTATCGATGTTCACTACCGTGACGTTGCTCGCGCAACTGTTCAACATACCGAGCAGCGCCGCCAGGCCGTGAAAGCTGGCGCCATAGCCTACGCTGGTGGGCACCGCAATGACCGGGCAGGAGACCAGGCCGCCGATGACGCTGGGCAGCGCTCCTTCCATGCCCGCGCAGACCACGATCACCCGCGCTTCGGTCAGCCGCTCGCGATTGTGCATGAGGCGGTGGATACCGGCCACCCCGATATCGTGGATGGTATCCACTTCGTTGCCCATGGCTTCCGCCGTAAGTTGCGCTTCCTCCGAAACGGGCATGTCGCTGGTGCCGGCGCAGACCACCGCGACCTTTCCTTTGCCGCGGATCCGGCGGTCCCTCCAAAACCGCACCACCCCCGACAGCGGATAATATTCGCCGCACGGCAGGCGCTTCAGGACGATCTCCGCACATTCGGGACCGGCCCGCGTAATCAGGACGTTGGGCCCGTTGTCCAGTAACCGCTCGGCGATCGCCACCACCTGCTCCGGGGTCTTGCCCTTCGCGAAGATCACCTCCGGCATGCCGTGGCGTAGCGCCCGATGATGATCCACCTTGGCGAATCCGAGATCCTCGAAGGGCAGATGGCGCATGCGTGTCATGGCCGCGTCGATGTCCACGTCGCCGCTGCGCACCTGCTCGAAGAGTGAGCGGAGCTGATCCTGATCCATGAGGCCAGAATATCAGAAGCGCATCGGGTAACTCCTTGGACGAAAGATACGCCTGACGCATTACCAAAGTACCAGTATAATCGGCCAATTAGAGCTTTTGGTCTATTGTTGGAAACATCACCTTCCCCCATGATGGTTGAGAAATGAACCCAAGGATCGAAATACCAGGCCCGAAGATTGGTGCGAGGACGGATCGGCGAGGCACCAGCCGGTTCCCACTAAACGAGGAAGTCCAATACAAGGTGCTACACAGGGCGGCCCCCAAGACTAGCGGCGCCGGCAAAACCGTGAACATCGGAAGCCGTGGGATCTTATTCACCACGGAGGAGCAGCTCCCTCTGGGGCGCACGGTCGAATTGTCCGTGAGCTGGCCCGCTCGTCTGGGCGGCACCTGCCCGCTGAAGTTCGTGGTGATGGGCCGTATTGTCCGCTCGGAAGCCGACCGGGCGGCCGTGCGCATCGAGCGGTACGAGTTTCGTACCCGCGGCACCGCCGCCTTGAGTGCGAGCGCGAGCTGCGGCGTCTGACGATCATCCGTCACGGTGCATCGTCTGCATCGAAAACGCCGGCAGGCATATGGCAATATCAGACCTCCTGATCTCAAGGAATCTGGTCTGACCCGATTTTGCTGAATGGTGCCCGAAGCCGACTCCGGTTCCTGATCCCGCCAGGCGACTGGATGGCATCAGGATTCTCAGCTCAATACCGTTCTTAACCTCTCTTTACGCTGCTGACTTGATTGGGCTTATCGCCCCACACTGAAACGCTGGACATGCGGCAGTTTCTAGCGGGAACGGGTCAGGAAGAGAACCCGCCAAGGGCGGGCGGCTCGGGCAGGCCGGAGCTCCGCGGCGGATTCTGGGACTAATCCGATTTCCATGTCATCCCGGAATTGCGGGGACGAGGTCAGGAGGTCTGAATATACTCCGCACCCTCCGATTCCGGGGTGCTGTAGCGAACCCATTCTCCGCGATGGGCGATCACCGCCTGACCGGCCCGGACCTCCATCTCTCCACCACCGTGCTCTACCCGCAGCATTCCCTTCAGAACCAGCGTGAATTCCTCGAATTCCGGCGTCTGCCCAGGTTCCTGCCATCCGCCCGGGCTGGACATGTGAGCGATGCTGATATGATCGCCGCCGGAGTTCACGCGTCCGATGTATTCATCGATCAGCTTGGGCTTGTTACCGGCGGCTTCGACGCGCGCCGGCGCGGTGATCAGAGTAGGCACTTATCTCTCCCCCAGAGGGGCATCTTAGCAGGCCGGAGCCGCCCGGAATAGGACTTGCCAATGAGTTCGGGGCACCGGTATACTGGCATTTTCGCTGAGACGTTATGACGGCGAGAGACGAATTCGATCCCTTGGCCCCCCAACGGGAAGCCGCCTTCTTTTACGGCCTCTTTCTCCGGGGCCATGACATCGAAACATTGCGGCAGGATATCGACGTACCCAGGCCCATGCTGGAGAAGTGGATGAAAGCGCATGATTTCGAGGCTTGCTTCCGCGAGAACCTGCGGCGCGTTTATGCCTACCGCAAGCAGGTGCTGGCCATCTTCGACGTCTTGGTTTCCAACGACCAGATGCGCCCCCGGCTGCAGTAGCCCTATCCTAACGGAGAGCCGCTGGCGTCACCCTTCCAGAATTACGTGGGCCATCCCTAACTCGGCCGTGTGGGTGATCGAGAGCGAAATGTTGCGCACACCCAGCCTGGCGGCGATTTCTGCGGCCACGCCGTGGAGTCGTAGGGTGGGCTTTCCCGAAGGGAGGTTGGTTACCTCGAAATCGCGCCAGGTCACGCCGCGCTTCCAACCCGTGCCGATGGCCTTCATGCCGGCTTCCTTCGCCGCGAAGCGTGCCGCGTAGCGCTGGTACCGGTTCGCCTTGCGCTCCACGTAGGCGATCTCGCCCGGCGTGTAGATGCGATCGACAAACTTGGCGCCGAAGCGCTCGATGGAAGCCCGGATGCGCGGAACCTCCGCCACATCCACCCCGGTGCCCACGATCATTTCAGCTCCGTTCCCGTAGTGGTGATGGTGAGGCGCCCGTGCTTTACTCCTTTGGTGCTGATCAGGGCATCCGCCACCTTCCGGACGTCCGCCGACTTGCCCCGCACCACCAGCACTTCCAGGCAATGGTCGTGATCCAGGTGCACGTGCAGCGTGGACAGAATGGAACGGTGAAAGTCGTGCTGGATGCCGGTCAATTTTTCGCTGAGCATGCGCACGTGATGATCGTAGACCAGGGTGACGGTCCCCACCACCTGGCTGTCGGGCGATTCCCAGGTCTTCTCCACCAGATCGTCGCGGATGAGGTCGCGGAACGCCTCGGAGCGGTTGGTGTAGCCGCGCTGCGCAATCAGACGGTCGAACTTGTCCAAAAGCTCGGTGTCGATGGCAACGCCAATCCGGCTGAGGCCGCTCATGCGTACACATATTAGCACCTGCAAAATCCGGGAATGCGGTGGCACGATTCTTAGAATCGTGATACTGTGGGGGCAGCCGTGCATATTCCGGACGGATTTCTCGCTACTCCCGTTTGGGCCACTCTGGACGCCGCCGCCGTGCCGGCTGCCGGATTCATCGTGCGGCGCGCGCAACGGGAGTTTGACGAAGGCAAGGTCCCGCTTCTGGGCGTGATGGGCGCGTTCGTGTTCGCCGCGCAGATGATCAACTTCCCGGTGGGGATTGGAACCACGGGCCATCTGGTAGGCGGGGCTTTGCTGGCGTTTACCCTCGGGCCTGCCGCGGCCAGTGTGGTGATGGCCGCGATCCTTGCCATTCAGGCGCTGATCTTTCAGGATGGCGGCATCCTTGCGCTCGGTCCCAACGTGGTCAATATGGCGATTGTGGGCGTGCTGGCGGGCTATCTGCCGTTCTATCTCTGGGGCGGCGGTAAGTGGCGCAAGTTATCACTCTTTGCCGGCGGCACGCTCTCTGTGCTGGTAAGTGCCGTACTGGCTCTTGCGGAACTGGCGATCTCCGGCGTGAAGATGCCCGCATCCGTGCTCGGCGTTTCGCTCGCGCTGTTCCTGGTATCGGCCCTCCTGGAGGGAGCCATCACCCTGGCCGTGATACAGGCGCTGGAATCCATTCAGCCGCGCTTCGTGCGCGAGCCTGCGGCGGGACGATCGTTCGCCTTGGGTGCGGTAAGCCTGGGCGCGGTCCTCTTGGCCGCTGTCGGCGTGTTGTTCGCCTCCACCGGTCCGGACGGCATTGAGAAACTGGGCCGGCAGGCCGGCATCGCATCTCACGCTCGCACCCTGATCACCACCCCGTTGAGCGGCTACAAGGTGGCTTTCCTGAGTTCCTCCTGGCTCAGTAAGGCGGGTGCCGGGCTGGCCGGGTTGGCACTGATCTATGGCGCGTGTCTGCTCATCGGCCGCGCGGTATCCCGCAACAGGAGTGTTTGATTGCACCACGTAGTCCTGGAGCGATGGAGCCGGGGTAACAGCGCCATCCATCGGCTCGACCCGCGCGCCAAGATATCAGCCTTACTGGTATTTCTAGTAGTCTTAGCGACGGCGCATCGCAATCTGGTCACTCTATCTGCCGGCCTGTTGATGTTACTGCTGGCGACGCTGGTTGGGGCACGCCTGCCGCTTGCCGCCGCAGTCGTACGCGCCGGAATTGTGCTCCCCTTTACCGTGGTATTTGTATGCATCTGTTGGTGGGCCGGGGATCCCGCCCGCGGTATCGCCCTTTTACTCAAGAGTTACCTCTCGGCACTCGCCGTGATGGCCGTCGTATCCACTACTCCGCTGCCCGCCTTGATGCGGGGAATGGAAATGACCGGCTCTCCGCGGTTTCTGTTAATGGTGGCCCAGTTTCTCTATCGGTACTTATTCGTGATTTCGGAAGAGGCTCAGCATATGAGCAAGGCGGCCGCTTCGCGGGGAGCTACCTCGCGCGGCCTGATAGGAAGCACGTCGCGCGGCAGGTCGCGTTTCCGCGCGGCCGCCGGGGCGCTGGCCGTGCTTTTTGCGCGTTCCTACGGGCGGGCCGAAGACATCCACCGCGCCATGCTGGCACGCGGGTTTCAAGGTCGCTTTCGCACGCTCGGCGCTCTGCGCTTTCGAACAGCCGATGCACTCTTCGCGGTGCTGGCTTCGCTCGCTCCCATTCTCTGGCGGGTCGCAGTCGAAAAGGTTCGCTAATGCCTCCCCTCATCGAAGTCCGTAACCTGAAATTTACCTACGAAGATGGCACTCGTGCCCTCAATGGAGTCGATTTCCGGCTGGAGGCCGGGGAGACCGTGGCGTTGCTGGGCGCCAACGGAAGCGGCAAAACCACTTTCGTCATGCACCTGAACGGGCTGCTGCAAGGCGAAGGCAGCGTGGTAGTCTGCGGGCTCGCCATGGAGAAGCGCAATATCCCCGCGATCCGCGCCAGGATCGGCCTCGTCTTTCAGGACTCGGACAGCCAGCTCTTCATGCCCACCGTGCTGGAGGACGTGGCGTTCGGCCCGCTCAATCGCGGGATGAGCCCCGCGGAGGCGGCCGCGCGCGCCCAGGCGGCGCTCGACACCGTCGGTATGGCCGGCGCTGCCGGCCGGGCGCCGTACCACCTCAGCGCGGGCGAAAAGAAGCGGGTCGCCATCGCCGGCATCCTGGCGATGGATCCCGAGATTCTGGTGCTGGATGAACCTACAACGTTCTTAGACCCGCCGGGCCAACGCTCGTTGGCCGCGCTCCTGGCGAACTTACCGCAAGCCAAGATCCTCGTGACACATGACATTCCCTTCGCCCAAGCCAATTCCAACCGTGCGGTTTTCTTTCAAAACGGCGCGATTGCGGCGGCCGGCCCGGTCGAAGATATCGCGGTCCGCTTCGGATGGGAATTTGCCGTGGAACGGAGTAAGTCAAACCGGTGAAGCTAGCTTACTCCGCCTTAGCCGCCTGCGCCGTGCGTTTGCGATGCTCCGCCCAACGCTTTCTCTGCGCTGCGGCAATGCGCCCGCGGGCCGCGGGGCTCAGGATGCGCTTGACCCCGGCCGCCTTGGCGCCGGCAGCGCGGTTTGCTGCCCGCTTGCCTTTTAGTCTTGCTTGCAGTTCGCTGATCTTATCTTCGATCTTGCGCTTTTCGAACTCATAGCCGACCAGCGCCATCTGTAATATGGCCGGGTCCTCAACGTTTGCGGTTCGTGCCATAGGTTCACCTTTCGCACACAATATAACATAGGTGTGTCAAGATGAATAGGATTCTATTAACCTACGAACCATGAGATTAGTCCTACAGCGCGTCCGGTCCGCTCATGTGACCGTTCAGGATAGTACCGTTGGGTCTATACGTACGGGAATCCTTGTCCTGTTGGGAGTCTCCAGGTCCGACGCCACATCCGATGCCGACTATCTGTTGGACAAACTACTAGGACTAAGAATCTTCCCCGACGAAGCGGGAAAAATGAACCGCAACGTACTGGAAGCCGGCGGCTCGCTCCTGATCGTCTCGCAGTTCACGTTATATGCAGACTGCCGCAAGGGGCGCCGGCCGAGCTTCGACCAGGCCGCTCCGCCCGAGCGGGCGCAGGCTCTCTATGATTACTTCGTAGAGTCCGCCAGGAAAGGGCCCGTGCCTGTAGAGACCGGTGTGTTTCAGGCTATGATGGAGGTCCACATCTGCAACAGCGGTCCGGTTACTATCCTGATC
>JBGPKH010000030.1:0-28524 GCA_041485845.1 Bryobacteraceae bacterium | reverse complement strand
CCGGCGGTCGACGTGTTCGAGGAGAAAGACCACGTTCTGGTGGTGGCCGAGATGCCCGGCATCGGGGCCGAAGATGTCCACATCGAAATCGAGGACGACTTGCTCACCATCACGGCGCAGAAAGGGGACAAGAAGTACCGCAAGGAGGTCCTGCTGCCGGAGAGCTTTTCGCGCGAGAAAGCGCAGGTGAGCTGCAACAACGGGGTAGTGGAGATCAAGTGCAGCCGCCAATAGGCGCCTACAGCGCCCACATCGACAAGAAATTGCCGATGTTGAGGAGTCAGGAGACAGGAAGACAGGAGTCAGAATGCGGCGCCCCCTGGACATCGTGGCGGCCCGGCTTCTGCCTTCCTCGACTCCTGACTTCCTGTGGCCCCGCAGGGGCCACTCGTTCGGGGCGCAGTCCCCGAACGAGCTTAGCTACTTTCCGGCGCAAAATTCGGTTTTGGGCCAGGCTACCGCTCCCTCACGGTCGCGGCTCCGTAGGAAGGCCTGTAGGTGCAACAGCCATTTCAGAGCCACGACCGTCAGGGAGTGGTCTTGGAGCCGAAAATGGCATTTTTGCGCCAGAAACTATCTAGGACCAGGGTAGGCCTCCAGGCCTGCTCCGTATGTGACTAATCTATGACCACAGTTGAGGAAGCCACCCTGAAGCTCCGCGTCGCCGAAGCGCTCAACAAAGACGTGGCGCGGGCCTTTGCCCGCATCGGGCCGGAAGATCTGGAAAAGATCGGGGCCGCCAGCGGAGACATTGTCGAGGTCTCCGGAAAACGCAAAACCGTGTGCAAGGCCATGCTGGCGCACAAGGAGATGCGCGGGCAATCCAGGATTCAACTGGACGGGCTGGTGCGCGAAAACGCCGGCGCGGGGCTCGACGAATTCGTCTCGGTGCGCAAGATCTCCTGCCGCCCGGCCGAGCGGGTGGTGCTGGCTCCGGTCAATATCACGCCTTCCGAGCGCGATCTGAACTACATCGGGAGCCTGCTCGACGGGCTGCCGGTGATGGAGGGCAACCGCATCCGGGCCACGCTGTTCGGCAGCCGCTGGGCGGACTTCAAAGTGGAGAGCACCGTACCCAAGGGTCCGGTTCTGATTCATCCGGCCACGCAACTGGTGGTCGGCAGGGACCAGCCGCAGGAACCGGCGGCGTCGAGCGATATCAGCTATGAGGATATCGGCGGGCTGAAGTCCCAGCTCCAGCGCATCCGCGAGATGATCGAGTTGCCGCTGCGTTACCCCGAGGTGTTCGAGCGGCTGGGGATCGACCCGCCCAAAGGCGTGCTGTTGCACGGCCCTCCGGGGTGCGGCAAGACGCTCATCGCGCGCGCCATCGCTCACGAGACCGAGGCCAGCTTCTTCTCCGTCAGCGGCCCGGAAGTGATCCACAAGTTCTACGGGGAAAGCGAAGCCCACCTGCGAAAGATTTTCGAAGAGGCCTCGCGCAAGGTCCCGGCCATTATCTTCATCGACGAGATCGACGCCATCGCGCCCAAGCGGGAGAACGTGGTGGGGGACGTGGAGAAGCGCGTGGTGGCGCAGTTGCTCGCCCTCATGGACGGCCTGGCCCGGCGCCAGCACCTGATCGTGATTGCCGCGACCAATCTTCCCAACGCGCTCGACCCAGCGCTGCGCCGGCCGGGACGGTTCGACCGCGAGATCTCGATTCCCATTCCCGACCGCTGCGGGCGCGAGCAGATCCTGGGCATTCACAGCCGCGGCATGCCGCTGGCGGAAAACGTCAACATGCCGCACCTGGCCGAGATCACGCACGGTTTCGTGGGGGCCGATCTGGAAGCGTTGTGCCGGGAATCGGCGATGAACCGGCTGCGGCGCATCCTGCCGGAAATCGATTTTGCGCTGGCCCGCATCCCGTACGAACTACTGGCCAAGCTCGAAGTGGAGATGGACGATTTTCTGGACGCGCTGCGCGAGATCGAGCCCTCGGCGACGCGCGAGGTGTTTGTCGAGATCCCCAATGTCCGTTGGGAGGACGTGGGCGGCCTGGTTCGTGTCCGGGAGCAACTGGTGGAGGCGGTGGAGTGGCCGTTGCGCTATGGAAGCGTGTTCGCCCAGGCGGGCATTCATCCGCCCAAGGGCATCCTGCTGGTGGGCCCGCCCGGCTGTGGAAAGACCTTGCTGGCCAAGGCCATCGCCACCGAAAGCCGCGTGAATTTCATCGCGGTGAAGGGGCCGGCCTTGCTATCCAAGTACGTCGGCGAATCGGAAAAGGGCGTGCGCGACATTTTTCGCAAGGGCCGGCAGGCCGCGCCCTGCATCATCTTCTTCGACGAGATCGACGCGCTGGTCCCCATGCGCGGCGAGGCCTCGGACTCGCACGTCTCGGAGCGCGTGTTGAGCCAGTTTCTGGCGGAAATGGACGGTATCGAGGAGCTCAAGGGCGTGCTGGTGCTGGGCGCCACCAACCGCGTCGACCGCGTGGACCCGGCCATGCTGCGGCCGGGGCGCTTCGACGAGATCGTGGAGATTCCTCCGCCGGATGAAGACGGACGGCGGGAGATCTTCGAGGTGCACCTGCGGCGCAAACCGCTGGGATCGGGCGTCGGCGCCGCGGCGCTGGCGGCGCGCACGGAGGGCTTCAGCGGCGCCGAGATCGAATCCGTGTGTACACGCGCCGCGCTGCATGCCGTGCGCCGCGCGGTCCAAGGCGGAAAGCGTGCGCCGGAGGAGGAGATCCGCGTAGCGATCGAGCCGGCCGACGTGGAGGCGGCGCTGGAGGAGATGGAGAAGCGGTAAGCGCCGGCGAAGCGGCCAGCTATTAGGGAAAATCATGGGGGGAATCCAAACGTGAGCGCGCGGGAAACAGCCTACTACCTCTACTGTATGGCGCCGCCCGGCGGTGCGCTGGAGTTCGCTCAGGCCGGCGTGTTTGTAGAAGACGCCGGCGCCGCGCGCGCCGTGCTGAGCGAAGTGCGCCGCGAGGAGTTCTGCGGCGAAAGCGCCGAGGAGCGCTTGCAAGACCTGGCCTGGCTGGCTCCGCGGGTGTCCTGGCACGAGGCGGTCGTAGAGCGGGTGATGGAGCAGTCGCCGGTGCTGCCCGCGCCCTTTGCCACGTTGTTCGAGTCGCTGGAGAGCGTACGCGGCTTTCTGCTCGGCAGCCGCGATCCCATCGCCGGCTTCTTTCGGGATCTGGGCGGTAAGCGCGAGTGGTCCGTCAAGGGGATGCTCGACCGCACGGTGACCAGCGAGAACCTCACGCCGGCATTGGGCGAGCAATCGCCTGGGATAAAGTACCTCGCGGCCAAGCGCTCCCAGGCGGCCTCGAAAGAGGCCAGGAGCCAGTGGCTGCGCGCCGTTTGTGAGCAGGCTGCCGGGGAGCTCCGGCAGCAGGCTCCGGCCTTCCGCGAGCGCCGGGTTTGGAAGGCCGGCGGACCCTCCGATGCGATCTTCAACTGGGCGTTCCTTCTGCCGGCGGGCGAGGAGGGGGACTTCCGCCAAAGGATCGCCCGGCTCGACGAAAGGCACGGCCCCCTGGGCCTGAACTTCGTCGTCACCGGCCCCTGGCCGCCCTACAGCTTCGCGCCGGCTCTCGGCCGGCCCGCGGAGACTGAGGAACCGCGATGAACTGCCTGCTGCATTGCATCTTCAAACCGGACGGCCGGGAAGCTCCGGCCGGGCGCCCTGCGGAGCTGTTGGTGATCGAAGGTCACGGTCTGGCGGCCGCCGTTTCACCCTGGCCGGAGCCGGCCCCGGAGGTGGAAATGACCCGGCTGCTGGCGCACGAGAGAGCCATCGCCTGGTTCCACGCCTCCCGCACGGTCATTCCCATTCGTTTCGGTTGCGTGGTGGAAGAATCCGCGGTCCTGGATCGGATTCGCGAGCGGCGGGTGGAGTACGAAGAGCTTCTCGGCCGGCTGGAGGGCCGCTCCGAAATGGGGTTGCGGCTGTGGTGGGCGCCCCCGCCGGAAGAGCCCCAGCCCGCCAGGGAAGGGGCGCGGTATCTGGCCGCGGTCCGCGGACGTCACGCCGGTCTTCGACCGGATGAGCGCACGTGGGCGGCGCGCATCGCCTGCGAGTTGAAGGGACTCTATGCCGGCCAGCGAAACGAAGCCCGGCCGGCGGACAATGGCCGCCTGGTTTCGCTTTACTTCCTGGTGCCCAGGGACTCGGTGGAAGATTTCCGCGGAAGAGCCCGGCAGATGAAGACGGTGGTTCCCCTTGACATGAAAGTCCTGGTCAGCGGCCCCTGGCCGCCCTACAACTTCGCGACCCTCGCTCAACCATGACCAGTATGTCCATGCTCGGCGGCCGCCAGCGCTACCAGCGCCTGCTGGAGGCGGATCCCGAGGCCATGTACCGGATGCTGGTGGACAGCATCCCCTCCTCGGTCCTGCTGATCGACGAGCATCTTCAGGTGGTGCTGGCCAATCGCAATTTTCTGGCAAAGGCGCGGCGCAGCGAGGCGGAAACTCTGGGCAGGCCTCTGATCGAGGCGTTTCCCCGGGTGATCGTGGAAGAGCTGCAACTGGAAAAGCAGATTCACGAAGTCTTTGCCAGCCGGAACGCCTTCGACGGCCAGCGCCTGACCTATCGCGCTCCGGGCGTGCCGCTCAGGACCTACTACTACAGCATCATCCCCATGATCTGGCGCGCGAGGGTGGAGCTGGCGATGCTGTTGATGGACGACGTCACCGAGCAGCTCCACCTGGCAGAGGAAATCCGGCGCGTGGAGCGCCACCTGGCGAGCGTGGTCGAGAGCGCCAACGAACTGGTCCTTTCGACCGACACGAACGGGCGGATTCTCACCTGGAACCGGGCCGCCGAACGGCTTTCTGGGCTCCGGCTCGCCGAAGTGGAAGGCCGGCCGCTGTGGGCCTGCTGCGCCGCGGACTGCCAGCCGGAGCTGGAGGCCTTCTTCGCCATCGAAGCGCCCCAAAGCGGCTCGGGCGCGGCCGAATACGACCTGGTGCGGCGCGACGGAACGCGCATCCCGGTTTCCTGGGTATTCTCGCCCATGAAGGACGACTCGGGCCGCATCTCCGGCATTGTAGCCGTCGGCCGGGATCTCACCGAGCGCCGCAAGCTCGAGGCCCAGCTTCTGCAGTCCCAGAAACTCGCGGCGTTGGGCGTGATGGCCGGGGGCATCGCCCATGAAGTGCGCACGCCGCTGGCGATTTCCTCCTCGGCGGCGCAGTTTCTGATGGAGGACGACATCACGCCCGAGTTTCGCAAGGAGTGCGCCGGGAAGGTCCATATCGGAATCCACCGCGCCTCCGGGATCATCGAGAACCTGCTGCGCTTTGCGAACCCGTCGGCGCGCGTGGACGCGTCGGCGATCGATCTTCCGCCGGTTCTTCGCGACGCGATCACGCTGGTGGTCAACCAGGCGCACATTCAGAAGGTCGACATCGTTCGCCAATTCGAGGAAGGGGTCCGGGTGAAGGGCGTCGCGAGCCTTCTCGAGCACACCTTCCTGAACCTGTTTCTGAACGCGCTCAACGCCATGCCGGACGGGGGAACGCTGACCGTCTCGGCCGAACGGAGCGCGGCGACGGTCCGCGCGCGCGTCCGCGATACGGGCTGCGGGATTGCCCGCTGCGACATCGATCATATTTTCGATCCTTTTTACACCCGCGCCAAGGTGGGAAAGGGCACCGGCCTGGGCCTG
The DNA here is from genome assembly GCA_041485845.1 of Bryobacteraceae bacterium. Lineage (GTDB taxonomy): Bacteria > Acidobacteriota > Terriglobia > Bryobacterales > Bryobacteraceae > OMOG01. The sequence continues at coordinate 22,898 of JBGPKH010000030.1, read as the reverse complement.
TCCATCTGCTACTCCGTGGTGCAACAGCACGGGGGCTCGATTGAGGTGGAAAGCGAACCGGGGAAGGGAAGCACGTTTACCGTAAACTTTCCGGCTTTGGGGGAACCGGGCGCCGATGCGGCCATCCACTTGCCTGATCGTCGATGACGACCCGGATACCTGCTGGGCGCTGGGGCATGTTCTCCAAAAGCACGGCGTCCCCTCGCAACACGTGCTGCGGGCCGAGCAGGCGGTCGAGGAGGTGCGCCGGTTCCCCTATGCGCTGGCGCTGCTCGACGCCAAACTCGCGGATCTGGACGGCCTGGAGCTGGCGCGGCGGATTCGCGCGCTGGCGCCCGGCATCCTGATCATCATCGTCTCCGGCTACTTCTACCCGGACGACGTTGTCATTCAGGAGGCGCTGGCCAGCGGATTGATTCAGGATTTTGTGGGCAAACCGTTTCTCCATGGCGACATCGTGCGCTCCGTTCAGAAGGCTCTGCTGGGGCGCCCGGATCCCCTAAGTGCGGGAATCGGAGCTAGGGAATGAATTCCGCCTTACTCCTCGCCGGCGCCGGGGAATACTCGCCAACACGCAGCAAAGAAAGATGTTTCGAGACCGGCCCGTGGGGCGTTGGAGCGGACCTCGGACTGCATGGATGACAGCCGGGCCGCCAATATACGAGGTCCATATCTTCGAAAGGAGTAACACATGGCGAAAGTACAAAAGGCCACGGACTCATCGAGCCTGGCAGAGGTTGTTGACCGCATTCTCGACAAAGGTATCGTGATCGATGCCTGGGTGAAGGTGTCTTTGGTCGGCATCGAGCTGTTGTCGATCGAAGCCCGTGTAGTGATTGCTTCGGTGGAAACCTACCTGAAGTATGCCGAGGCGATCGGCCTTACCGCCAGCGCTGCTGCGCCGGCCTAAAGCGACGAAACCAAACCCCCGCCGGCTGTTGGGATGCCCAGGATGGGGTTTTCCCCTGCGGCTGGCGGGCAACACAAGGAGAACCAATGCTAACCGACGATATGACCCGCCTGCGCGACGAAATCCTCGCTCTGCGCGCGGACCGCGGGAATCTGATGAACCACATGGCGCAGGAGAGCCGGGACCGGAAGCAATCCGTGGCAGGCCTGTGCGGCCAGTTCGCGAGCATGCGCGTGGGGATGGCGCGGAGGACCAAGAGCGAACGGCAGTCGTTTCTGCAGAATCTGAAACGCGCCATAGCCGCGCAGCAGAGCGCCATGCAGTCGGACCTGGCCGGAGTGCGTAGCGTCTGGACCGGCCGGGCTTGAGTAAGGTGGGCCTCCAGGCCTGCCCAGTCGCTAGGCAGGCCCGCTCTGGAGGCCCGCCCCACGCCAGAAATAACCTTGATATTTTCAGCCGCCTCGATGGACTAAAGAAAAGGGAGAAAGAGCTTCAACATGGTGACGATGGATGCAGCCGAGCGAATGCCGGAGTTGGTCCGCATTCAACCCGAAGGCGACCACGTGACGCCCGAGCCGAGCGATGAGTTCGTGGCCACGCCGCACATTCAGGACCTGACCGAGCGGGCCATCGCTTATCTGGAAGTCGGGTATGCGGTGCACTTCGCCGGTCCGGCCGGGACGGGAAAGACTACGCTGGCCTTCCATGTGGCGGCGCGGCGCGGAAGGCCCGTGACCCTGATTCACGGCGACGACGAGTTCAGCAGCTCGGACCTGATCGGGAGAGACACCGGCTACCGCAAGTCGAAACTGATCGACAACTACATCCACTCGGTGATCAAAACCGAGGAGAACATGAGTACGGTCTGGATGGACAACCGTCTCACCATGGCCTGCCAGCAGGGGCACACGCTGGTATATGACGAGTTCAACCGTTCCCGTCCGGAGGCCAACAACGCGCTGCTGAGCGTGCTGGAGGAGAGAATCCTGAATCTGCCCAGCCTGCGGCGGTCGGGTGAAGGCTACATCGACGTTCATCCGGACTTCCGCGCCGTGTTCACTTCGAACCCCGAGGAGTATGCCGGAGTGCACAAGACCCAGGATGCGCTGATGGACCGTCTGATCACGATCCCCATCGGCAACCTGGACCGCGAAACCGAGATTCGGGTGGCCATTGGCAAGTCGGGCGTCTCGCGGGAGGACGCCGAAGTGATCGTGGATGTAGTGCGGGAACTGCGCGGCGTGGGCGTGAGCAATCACCGGCCAACCATCCGCGCCACCATCGCCATGGCCAAGATCCTGGCACACCGGCACGCGCACGCCAGGTTCGGCGACCCGGTGTTTCAGTGGGTCTACCGCGACGTGCTGCACACCGACACGGCCAAGGTGACCCGCGACGGACTCTCGCTGATGCCGGAGAAGGTGGAAGAAGCCGTGGCCAAGGTCCTCTCCGGCGGCGGCAAACGGCCGAAAGCCCGGGCCGCGGCCAAAGCGCCGGCGGGACAGGAGTGATCTGAGATGCCAGCCATCGGCCGTGGTCTGAAGAATATCAGGACGCTTTCGAGCAGGGTGGACTGCTCGTCGCTGCCCTACCGCGGGTACATGCAGATTACCTCGCTCGAAATGGAGAAGGCGCGGCGGGGCGCCGAACGCGCCAGCGCGGCGCGGCGCATCGCGGAGATCGATGAGCGGCTGCGCGAGATCGAGAAAGAAAAACAGCAACTGCTGGCGGCGGTAACCGGCACTGCGGCGCGGGCGCCGGGGCGGCTGCCGGGCCTTGAAGTGAAGTCCTCGGGGCGCGTACGCGCGAGCGGATTCCGGATCCGGTACTGAGTAGCCTGGGCCTCCAGGCCTGCCAACGGCGGGGCCGGCCCGGAGGCCCGCCCCACTGGAGAAGAACATATGAGTGATACCGCTCAAGCCGTTTTGAAGGGAGACCCCCAGGCGCCGCCGGTCGCGGCGGCGGAAGGGCGGCAATACCTGTTTGCCATCCTCTACGCCGCCGATGTGCAGCCCTGGGGCTGCGCCGGTCTGGACGGCAAGGAGGTCTCCACCATCGTCGAAGGGCGGCTGGCGGCGGTGGTCGGCGGCGTTTCCAGCCCCAGGGTCCGGCCCGAGCGGCGGAACCTGGGGGCGCACCAGGAGGTTCTCAAAAAGCTCCTGGCCACCACCACGCCGCTGCCCATGGCGTTCGGGATCCTGGCCGACGATCCCAGCGAGATCCGCAAGATCCTGCAGCGCAATCAGCGGACCTTTCTCGATCAGCTCCAGCGCGTCGCCGGGAAGGTGGAAATGGGGCTCAGGGTGAGTTGGGACGTGCCCAACATTTTCGAGTATTTCGTGAACACGCACGCGGAGCTGCGGACGGCCCGTGACCGCCTTCTGGGCGGCGGCCGGCTGGCCACGCAGGAGGAGAAGATCGAGCTCGGCCGCACGTTTGACCGGCTCCTTGGCGAGGACCGGGACAACCACACCGAACAGGTCGAGGGGATTCTTTCGCGCGCCGGCTGCGAGGTGAATGTGGGCAAATGCCGCGCCGAGCGGGAGGTGATGAATCTCGCCTGCCTGGTCCAACGCCAGGCGCAGGAAAGCTTCAGCTCGGCGGTCTTTCAGGCGGCGCAGCGGTTCGACAACAATTTCGCCTTCGACTACAACGGCCCGTGGGCCCCGCATAATTTCGTCGACGTGACGCTGGAGGCCTAGCGGATGCTGCTGGTGGACGATCTCCTGTTCTTTCCGGTGCGCAGTATTCTGTGGATCTTCCGCGAAATCCACAACCAGGCGAGCGAGGAGATCGCCAACGAGCCGGAGTCGATCTCGCAGCAGCTCAGAAACCTCTATATGCAACTGGAGACCAGCGCCATCACCGAGGAGGAATTCGAATCCCACGAGAAAACGCTGCTCGACCGGCTGGATGAAATTGAAGCTCGTTCCGCGTCCGGCAGTGAGGATGAGCTCGAGGAGACCCCGGCGCATGACAGGGACGGATAACGCGCAGCCCTCGTTCCTGAACAACCCGGAGCTCCGGCTGCTGCTGTTCGGCGGCAAGGGCGGCGTGGGAAAAACCACCTTCGCCACCGCCTCGGCCCTGCGCCTGGCGCAGGAACGGAAGGGAGAGATCTTTCTGCTGGTCTCCACCGATCCGGCGCACTCCGTTCAGGACTGCCTCGCAGGCATGGTCCCCCCCGCCAACCTCACCGTGCTGGAGCTGGATGCGCAGGAATGCCTGGCAAAGTTCCGCCGCGAAAACGGAGAGAAGCTGCATGCCATCGCCGCGGCCGGCACGTTCCTCGACGACGAGGATATCGGGCGCTTCCTGAGCCTGAGCCTTCCGGGCCTCGACGAGCTCATGGCCTTCCTGGAAATCGTGAGCTGGGTGGAAAACCGGGTCTACGCATCGATTGTCGTGGACACGGCGCCGAGCGGCCATACGCTCCGTTTGCTGGCCATGCCGGCCCTGATCCGAAATTGGCTTTCCATGCTCGACGCGCTGCTCGCCAAGCGCCGGTACATGCGGAAAGTATTCAGCCGCCTGGCCGGCGCCGACCCGTTGGACGCTTTCTTGCGCCAGTGGTGGACCTCCATCCGGTCCATGGAACGGCTCCTGCGCGACCCCCGGCGCTGCCAGTTTGTTCCCATCGCGACCGCCGAGCCGCTCACCGCGCGGGAAACGCTCGAGATGCTCGGCGAGGTCCGGCGCAGGAGGCTCCACGTGGAGAACGTGATCGTCAACCAGCTCCATCCGTCGCGCGCCTGTGACACCTGCTCGAGCGCCCGCGCACGGGAGGAGCGGCAGATCCTGCGCCTGTGCGCGGCGGGCCGCCCGGCGGAGATGTGGGGCGTGGAAGTGTTGGCCGAAGAGATTCGCGGCGAGGACCCGCTGACTCGTTTGTGGGACCACGTGCTCCCCCTGGAACGTGTAGCGGACGATCGTTTTTCGTTGTCCGCCGGGCTCGGCAGGCCACCAAAAACGATGCTCTGCCCCACAGTGGAAACGCCGGTCGAGTCACCCTCATCGGAAGTCCAGTTGGTCATGTTCGCCGGTAAGGGCGGCGTGGGCAAGACCACGCTCGCCTGCGCCACGGCCTTGCGCCTCGCGCAAGACTTCCCCGAAAAGCGGGTCCTGCTGTTTTCATCCGACCCGGCGCACTCGCTCTCGGCCTGCCTCAACCTGGAAATCGGGCCCCGGCCGGTTCCCATCGGGGCCGGGCTCAGCGCCGTGGAAATCGACTCCCACGCCGAATTCGAGGCCTTGAAGGCCCGCTACGCCGACGATGTCGAGGAATTGTTCGAGTCGGTTTCCGCCGGCTTTGACCTCACCTTCGATCGCGTGGTCATCCAGCGGATGATGGACCTGGCCCCGCCCGGCCTCGACGAGGTGATGGCTCTGACGCGCATTCTCGACCTGCTGATGCACGGCCGCTACGACCTGGTGGTGCTGGATTCCGCCGCCACCGGCCATTTCATCCGGCTCATCGAGCTTCCCGCGCTCATCGATCAGTGGCTCAAGACTTTCTTCGGGGTTCTGCTCAAGTACGAACGCGTGTTGAACCTGCCGCGCTTCACCGGGCAACTGGTCGAGCTTTCGAAGAACCTGAAACGATTCCGGGAGCTGCTCGGCGATCCCGCCCGCTCCGCTCTTTATGTGGCCGCCATTCCGGCGCGGATGGCGTGGGAAGAGACCAGGGATCTGATGGCGGCGTGCGGCCGCCTGGGCATTCACGTCCCCGCCATCTTTCTGAACCTGATGACGCCGCCCGAAGACTGCGCCCTTTGCACCGGCCTGCGGCGGAGAGAACGCGCGGAGGCCGCCCGTTTCCGCGAAGCCTTCCCCGCGCAACAACTAGTACTGGTGCACCGGCTGAGACAGCCGCCTGAGGGGACGGAAGCCCTGGAGGAACTGGCGCGAGAGCTCTACCAGATCCAAACCCCGGAGTTGGTGGGGGCCTTATGAACCGGGAGAACCGTCGCGCGCTCGACCTGGCCGGGCTCGACGACCTCGACCGCGTCTCGCTTTGCGAGGCGCTCGACCGCGTATTGAATAAGGGCGCCGTGGTGTCCGGTGAGGTCACCATCTCGGTGGCCGGGGTGGAGCTCGTCTACCTGGCTCTACAACTGGTGCTGACATCGGTGGAAACCGCCCGGGGAGCCCTGGCGATGAGAAAGGAGAACGTCACTGACAGCCAATGGAACGGCGCGCATCGAGTCTGAGTCGATTGCCGACTTTGCGCGCGTGATGGAAACCGTACCAGGCCGAACGCCCGCGGCCGCGGCCCGGCTCCGGCTGGACCTCGATCCGGAGAGCGTGAAGAACGGGCTCGGCCAGCTCGTGCTCACGCTGGTGAAACTCCTGCACGAATTGCTCGAGCGGCAGGCCGTCCGGCGCATCGACGCCGGCTCGCTGACCGAAGACCAGATCGAGCGTCTGGGCCTGACCCTCATGCGTCAGGCCGAAGAGATCGACCGGTTAAGAAAAGAATTCGGGCTCGCGGAGGACGACCTGAACCTGGACCTGGGGCCCCTGGGAAAGCTTTTGTAGACAAGGAGATTTCATGCAGCAACAGGTTATGACGCACTCCGTGCAGAGCTCCACTCTGTCCGATGTTCTCGAGCGCGTGCTCGACAAGGGCATTGTGATCGCCGGCGATATCAAAGTGAAGCTGGTCGATATCGAACTGTTGTCGTTGCAGATCCGGCTGGTGATCTGCTCGGTGGACAAGGCCCGCGAGATGGGGATGGACTGGTGGGTCAACAACCCGGTATTTTCCAGTCAACCCCAGACCAGCTTGCTGGAAGCCGCGGTTCTCCGCATGGATGAGCGGCTGGCAAAGCTGGAGACCACAGCCGCCGCCGCGCCTTCGACCGCGGGATGACTACCTTCCCGCGGTCCCTCACCGGCATGAAAGTCAGGCCGGTCCGGTTGCCCAAGTTCTCTGGCGTACACGGATACCCGATAGCATTCGGACGAATCTGCCAGCCGGGTGGCCCTGAATCGCGAGCGCGCCGTGCGGCTGCTTTCCGGCGCAAGAGTGCCACGAGCCGCCAGAATACCACTCGCTCACGCTCGTGGCTCTGAAACGACTGTTGCAGCCACAGGACTTGTTTCCGAGCCGCGAACGTCAGGGAGTGGTTTCATCGCCGGAAACCGAATTTTGCGCCGGAAAGTATTTTAAGCTAGCGCCCCCGCCCCGAGGCGTTGAGAAAGGCTACCACATCGCCCACATCGGCTTCGTTCAAAGTGGGCCAGGGGCGGCCAAGTTCCCGGGTGCGCCGGTACATTTTGGGCCCGTGCTGCCAAAGGGCGGTGGCCAGCGTGATGGACGTGATCGGCCGTCCCTTGCCGCGTAGCGCCGGCCCGTCGCCGGTTCCTTCAGCCTGATGGCCGTGACAGCCGGCGCAGCCACGCTCGGAAAACGCTGTCTGCCCCATGGGCGAAGACGACCCCGGATCGAAGTAGTTCAGGGTGGCAAGATAGGCCAATAGGTCGGCGAATTCCTGACCCTCGAATATCGGCCGGGGGAGGGAGTGAGTCTCCGCGGCGCGCCACATCTCCGGCGAGTGATTCCACATCAACCCGGCGAACTGGACGATACTGAGAGACCCTTGCCGCCTGGTTCCCAGGTCCGGTCCTACGTGCCCACCCTTGCCTTCCACTGCATGGCACCGGATACACCACTTGTTCTGGAAAATCTTTCTGCCGCGATCCGGGTTGGCCGGCAGCAGTTCCGTCTCGCGGCGCCGGCCGCCGCAGTTGGCGCGGACGTATGCCAGCAGGTCGTTCATCTCGCGCCCCTCGAAAAGCGGCCAAGGCATTTGCAGACGATCGGCGTGTTTCTCCATCGCGGGTGCGTGGTTCCACATCGCCTGAGTCCAGCGAATCGGCGTGTCCACCCCCTCCACGGTGGCGAGATCCGGACCGACCCCGCCGCCTCCCCCGCGCATGGCGTGACACCGGGCGCAGCCTTTCTTCCCGAACAGACGCTCACCGCTATCCTGGTCGCCCCGCTCGTCGAGGTAGCGCGCCGTATAGAGAAAAGCGAACAAATGCGTCATGTCCTCGTTGCCAAGATCCGGGTAGGAGATCTTCTCGGCCTGCATCCGCTCCCACATTCGGGGCGCGTGATTCCACATGGCGCTGACGATCTGGTCCATGCTGGCTTGCTGCGATTGCGAGAATCCGAGATCCGGCGCCAGGTTGGCCCCAACGCCATTCACCGAGTGGCAATGCGCGCAGCCGTCCTTCTCAAAGAATAGATGAGCGCCGGCGTGGGGATCGCCGACCATGAAGATTGACCAACGTGTCTGTTCGCTCCGCCGCTGCCAAATCAGTGCGGCGGTCAATAAGCTCGTGGCGCCAAACGCGGCCACCAGCCAAAACACCATCTGCCGCCTGGGAATCATGCAACACCTCGCTGCCCAGCCGCTGTGTGCGCATAGCACGCCAGTATCCAAAACATACCAGCCCACTCGAGAGCCTGCCGGCACAACCAGATCGGGACAGACGCGCCAATGCGGGACGGTCCGCAAGCGGCTCTGGTTGTGTAAGAGTTTCAGACGCCGTCCGATAATCGGACGTACGGCCCGGCTTTCGGCACGTCTTCAGCGGGCATCTTCAGGCGGCCACACGCTTGTGCGGGCATGAACCTTGCCGACCGCGAAGCCGGCACCCTCCTTGTGGCACACTTCACACGATTCACCGAATGGCGATGTCATCTGGAAAGCGTGAGCAGCCGCATCTTCACCGTTATGACAACCCAGGCACGCCGAAGCGGCCGGCTGGAGCGGTGAATAGAAGAAGCGGGCCGCCAGCGTGGGGATCAACCCACCGGGCAAGGGGAGCATATAAGTAGTTCCCACGTGGCACTTGGAGCAATTACGCGGGTCGGCGGGGAAGCGGACGCCGTTGAAGTTCGTGCCCGTGGTTCCTCCCGCGCTATAGGTGTTGTCCAGCTCTACACCCATGTGAATCCGGTGGATCATGGTGCGGAAATTGACTGTTTCCGGAGGCGTCTGGCCATCGCCATGGTTGGGGTTGTGGCACAGGACGCAGTATTCGGTATTCCGCCGGGCGCCGCCGTGAATGGCCAGGGTCTGGTGGCACGTATTACAGTTGTTGAGGTCCACCACTTTCCGTCGTGGAACCACCTGGCTCCCCGCGATCCCAAAATAGAACACGGGATTGAAAGCCGACTCCCGGACGCTGAAGCTTTGCCCCAGGAGAGGCCCCGGAATCGAAACCACCCGGAAGGCCTCGGCTCCCACGGCCCATGTGCCACTGGCGTCCTTGGGAAGTGCCCCGGTAAACGTGTAAGTGTATCCGGTCGTTGCCGGTGTGGCTTTCCCCGCATCTTCCTGCCAGGGCGGGTCGGTTGCGTAATCGGAGGTAGGGCCGGCGATGGTGAGGCGTAATCGGTCCAGCTTGGAAGCATCCACGAGGTTCCCTTTGTTGTCGGTTACGGTGAAGGTAACCCGAGGATTGCCCCCAGGGCTCGCGTTCGTTACCTGTACGATTTTCACGTTGAGACCGGCTAGTTGTTTGGAACTGGTGGGTAGCGTGTGCGCTCCCGCAACGGAGAGGTCGAATTCGAATCCCGAATCCGGCGGGTGGCAGGAGCCGCAGTCGCCGTCATCCAACTGGACTCCACCCAAGTGGTTTTTCCCGGTAGCGAAGTTCACGTCATCGTGGCACGAGCCGCAAGCGGCGCGAGAGGGGTTGGTTTTCCAACTGTCCGCTTGCGTGCCTTTTTGATGACAGGTCGTGCAGTTGCGCACGTCCTGCGGAAATACGATCGTGGAGGCATCGAACACCTCGTTCTCAATGGGCACAGGGATTTGGTAGGGTTTCCCGGGCAACTGTGCCGGGTCATAGCCGGCGGGCATCGGAGTCTGCGTCGCCCCAGTCGCGGTGGTACCGGTGCCGCTTCCGCTCGTGCCATAAAAGTTGAGAGGCTTGCCGCTCACGCTCGGCAGGTTCGCGCCCATGTGAAGCTTATGGATAAAAACCCGCTCATCAACCGTATTGCCGGTCTCGGGGTTGATCTGGCCGTCATAATGGCAAAGGATACAGATGCGCACCTCCCGGCGATCGAAGTCGGCCGGTGCTTGGCCGTGGGCCGCTAAGGGGTCATGGCACTGGTTACAGACCTCGGTGCGCACGATGTCCCGCACTTGCGTGACCGGAGCTCCAGAAGGCACAATATCGAACACGGCATTGGCGTTCGGTACACCCAGTCCGAAGTCGTCCAAGACCCGGGAAGCCCACATGCCCAAGGTATGCGTCGAGTTTGTTTCAAAGTCGGCCGGCAGTTTTAGCGCCATGGTGTATCTGTAAACCCCGTCTCCGAGGCTCTGATACGTGCCACCCTGGTCCGTGAAATCCTTGGGCTGGGTAATGCCAGAGGGCGGAGCGGTGTAGTACGAAGTGTACTGCTGGGCGCCCGGTTTGATCCGCGCCAGAGTGTAACCGATATTTACCGGCCCGGGCGTATCAATTCCCAGCCGGTCCAGCCCCTGGTTTTGGTCATCCGATATGCGAAAGGTAACGAAGACACTGGGAGCGCTGAACTCGACCTTTTGAATTTGCAGATGCAGGCCGGGCCGGACAAAGGCAATTTCCGCGGGCGTCATGGAGAGAGCCTTCCCCCAAGGCGAATCCTTCCGATGCGCTTGATCTAACGCTGGAGCGATGCCAATTCCTGCGCCTTGCTTCTGGTTGGGCGCGTTGGCCCGGGTGTGGTTCCTGTCGGCGTTGACGGGCACAATGATTGCCGCCGCCAGCAAAATGAAGAGAGCGACTCTTTTTCGGACTATCGGAATCTTCACAAACCCTCCTTTACGGCGACGCGCCATGCAGCGCTGGCGCTTCTTCCCGGCCAATGCAGCTTCGTGCCATGGACGGTCACTCCTGCAAAAGTTCATCGCACTCTAACCGCATCCGTGGTCCTTGGATTGTGGCAGAGGACGCAAAGCCGGACTTCGCGACGCGCGTTTGAGCCGTGATGGGCAAGCGGGTCGTGACAGATGTTGCAATTCTCCGCGCGCCCGGTGTCCCGCACCGTGACGGCCGGCCCCCCAAAGACCGCGGCCAGCCCTGTTCTAAAGCGCTAGCCGGGGGCTAGCCGCGGTCTCCGGAGGATTCAGCCGGCGTCAGCGCGCATGCACCTTGCTGACTGCGAAGTCGGCGCCCTCCTCGTGACAGACCGCGCAGGACTCGCCGAAAGGCGCCGCCATCAGATAAGCGTGCGCCGCGGCGTCTATCCCGTCGTGACAGCCGAGGCAGGCCGAGGCTGTCGGTTTCATCGGCGAGTAGAAGAGGCGCGGCGTGACCGCGTCCGCCAGTCCGTCCGGCAGCGGCAACTGGTTGGAATTGTTTACATGGCACTTGGCACAGTCTCGCAGGTCGCCGGGAAAACGAACGCCGTTGAAATTATTGGTCCCGTTGATCGTCCAATCGGTCTGCAACTCCTCTCCCCGGTGAATGCGGTGAATGTGTGTGCGGAAATTGACGGTCTGCGCGGGAGTCTGGGTGTCAGTGGCCTTGGGGTTGTGACACATCACGCAGTATTCGGTGTTCCTCCGGGCGCCGCCGTGCAGGGCGAGCGTCTTGTGGCAGACGTTGCACTTGGCGACGTCCACGACCTGGCGGCGCGGTACAACCTTGCTCCCGCCGATTCCAAAAGTGAAAACGGGATTAAAGAAAGACTCCCGTAGATTGAAGCTTTGCCCGGCGAGCGGGCCTGGAATCGTCACAATCCGGTACCCCTGCGCGCCAACCGCGAAGGTGCCTGTGGCCTCTTTTGGCAGCGCGCTGGTGAAGGTGTAAGTGTAGCCCGTGCGCGTTGCTGTGGCTTTGCGGGCGTCTTCGGGGCTGGGGACCGGCAACCCTATCGCCGACGTATAATCCGCAGTCGGGCCTGCGAGCTGAAGTCCAAAGGAGTCCAGTTTGGAGACGTCCACAGGATTTTCCGTATTGTCGGTGACTGTAAAGGAGACCGCCGGTTTGTCGCCCGGCTTGGTGTTCGACACATCCAGAATCTTCACATTGAGCCCTTTTAGCTGCTTGGAATTTGTCGGGATCGTGTGCGCTCCTACAACCGAGAGGTCAAACTCTAAACCGGTGTCCGCCGGATGGCAAGTACTGCACAGGCTATCATCCAGTTGAACCCCGCCCACATGGCCTTGCCCGGTGGTGAAATTCACGTCATCGTGGCAGGAGCCGCAAGCCGCCCGCGAGGGATTGTTCTTGTAGTTATCCGACTGCGTGCCCTTCTGATGGCAGGTGGTGCAGTTGCGAACGTCCTGCGGCCAGACTACCGTGGAAAAGTCCTGAATCGATCGCCCGAACCCGATAATCTGGTAAGGCTTTCCGGCAGGCACACTGCCACCGGGCCTGGGACCCTGCGTGGCCCCTGTGGCAATTCCATTTGTGACAGGGGCCCCGCTGGTTCCGAGGATGTTGAGCGGTCTGCCGCTTACGCTGGGCAGGTTGGCGCCCATGTGGATCTTGTGAATGTATACCTTAGCGTCGAGGGAGTTTCCGGTATAGGGGTCCATGTGCGATGGATTATGGCAAAGGATGCACAACCTGATCTCCTGGCGCGAGCCCCCATGCAGCGCCAGTGGATTGTGGCACTGGTTGCAATTCTCCGTGCGCACCACATCCCGAACCTGGGTGACGGCTGCGCCCGAAGGAACGAAGTCCCGGAGGGCATTGGCCACCGTCCCTAACGAGTTCAGGGGAAAGCCGAACTCGCTCAAATTCCTTCGGGCATACATGGCCAGCGTATGGGTGGCATTCGCCTCGAAGTTAGCCGGCAGCTTGTTGCCGAAGGTGTATGTATAGACTCCATTGTCCAGGCTCGCGTAAGTTCCGCCGGAATCGGCGGCAGGATAGTCAAAGCCCACAGTTGTGGAACCGCAGCCGGGGCAACCCGGAACAGGCGCCGTGGTTACGCGGGTGGTGAAGTAATTGGTGTACTGGGAATCTCCCGGCTTGATGCGGGCAAGCACGAAACTGGTGCTGACGGCCCCAGGTGTTTCGATGCCTAGCCTGTCCAGCCCCTGGTTTGCGTTGTCGGAGATCCTGAACGTCACGGTGACGTTGAGGAGGGCGAAATCCACTTTTTGTATCTCCAACTTGAGACCCGGCCGCACAAATGACGCTTGGGCATCTGTCAGATAGTAAGCTTTTTGGTTCGGTTTATACTGCGGTTTGACGTCATCTCCGGCAATGATGATGCCGACGCCGAGCAACACTAATCCTACCGACGCATAAAGTAGCTTCCGATAGTTCACGTTGATCTCCTTTTATTTCATTCAAGGCGCCTGTCACAGAACTGTCACGTCTCCCTATTTCTTTGCGACTTTCGCGCATCTCTTTCCCGATTGCCTGTACCCGATTCAGGCTCCTTGAAGCCGCGCGCAACCCTCCCGAAAACACATCGCCCGGCGACTGGTGGAACGCACCGAGAGCTGTCCGAACGTTTTCATGACGGTCCATCTCCACTCTTCAAAGTCACCACCCGCGATCGAGAGAGGCTGCGACAGAGCCGTCACACCCCGGCCGCGGGGCGCTCAATCCAGTGGGTTCGAGTTCCTCGAACCCGCCGCCCGCACCTCTTTGGGGAGGGGAAATTGGCGACCTTCCCAGCTTCCTGAACGACTCCGGGCACCCAAAATAGGACGTCCGCGTCCCTCGATCATCGCGCGCGCCAAGTCCAATCCCCGTTCGAGCGTACCTGCCCGGACCGCCCTGATACCTTCGTGGCTCTGCAACTCGCGGAAAGCCAGCCGCGCGTTCGCGGCTATCTCGACGAGAGAGATTGTGCACCCGCCGGACAGACTGGAGTACTCGGCAATGATCTGCGCACTGGCCATCGAGGGCCACTCCGTGGGTGCCCAACTCCCCGCGTCATTCTTCCGTGGTCTCATCAGAACGGCAAACATGCGAGGTTCCGTGGCAAGTTGATCGCCAAAACAGACCCCAGCTCAGACGGCCAAAATAATGGGGATATCCGGACCTGTATGTATGGTGTTCGGACAAATGTACGATATTCGGACAGTTTACTCCGCGATATGCTCTCCCCTGTATCTCGCCCGCAGGCAGCGGCGTGCAGAGGAGAAGCCCTTTTGCGCGGGGCGCGATCAAGTGGCTTCCAACGTGCAAACACGCTTGCCGATGAAAGGGCTACTCCTGCTGGCGGGGCTGTCAGGTCTGGCGCTCAGCGCCTGGGGACAACGCGCGGACGAGTCCCCCTATCTCGGCAGCAACACCTGCGAGGAATGCCATAAACAGGGGTATCGAAGGTTTTCCGCCACCAAAATGGCGAGGGTCTTCTTCGACGCTCCCAGAAACGAGCTCGAGGCCAGGGGCTGCGAAGCCTGTCACGGCGCGGGCCGCGAGCACGTCGAGAAGGCGCGGGAGCACGACCGGGCCCGGGCGCAGGGAGTGGCCTATATGGGGCCGCCGAGCGGCCAGTTCATTCTGCGGTTCGGCAAGGACTCGCCGCAGTCGGCCAGGGAACAGACTGCCCAGTGCCTGCAATGCCACGAAAGAGGCCAGCGCCTGTTTTGGAAAGGCAGCGCGCACGAATCCCGAGGCCTCTCCTGCCTGACCTGCCACCAGGTTCACCAGAACCGCCCGGCCGCTGTCGCGGCAGCCGCGTTCAAGGAGCCTCTCACCGGCAACCTGACTTTCTCTAAGCGCACGCAGATGGAGGTCTGTTTCGGATGCCACCCGATGCGGCGCGCGCAATTGCAGCGTTCTTCGCACATGCCGTTGCGCGAGGGTGAGATGACCTGCGCGAGCTGCCACAATCCACACGGAAGCCCCAATCCGAAGCTGCTGGTCGCGGCCTCGGTCAACGAGACCTGCTACAAGTGCCACCCGGAGCGGCGCGGTCCTTTTTTGTGGGAGCATCCGCCGGTCATGGAGAACTGCCTCAATTGCCATGAGGCGCACGGCACGATGCGGCCCCAGTTGCTGAAGAGCAACCCGCCGCGGCTCTGCCAGGAGTGTCACGACTCCACCGGCCATCCCGGGCAGCCTCAATTGGCTGCGACGCGGTACGTGTTTAACCGGGGATGCACTAACTGTCATTCCCAGATCCATGGGTCCAACCACCCCTCGGGCAGCAGGTTCCAACGCTGAAGGAGCACCAGGATGAACTTGCGAAGAACCACAATCCTTGGACGCCGGTTCCAACCCGCCCTGCTTCTGCCGTTTGCTCTTCTGCTGGGTCCGGTTCTCCACGCTCAGGAAAAAGGTCCGGAACGCGGCAACATCGAAATTGGAGTGCGCGCCCTGGCCGGCGATCGCAACTCCTCCCAATTCGACGAGTATCGCGATCTCCGTCCCGGCCTGGTGATTCAGGGCTTTCAAGCGAGCCTGGATCACCTGTTCCAAAAGAACTATTTTCTGACCTTCCAGACGCGGAATAGCTGGCAAAACGATCGGGCCTTCCGCGCCACCTTTGGCGATACTGGCAAGTACCACTTCGTATTGGACTGGAACTCTACACCCCACGATTTCACGAATACGGCCGTCTCCCTGTTCACTCCCGCCGGCGCGGGTGTCTTTACCATCCCGGCGGCCGTCCGCGCCAACCTCATCGCCAATCCGGCAAGCCTGCCTGTGATGCTGCTGGGCGCCACGCCGCTGGACGTCGCGCTAAAGCGCAAACTCGGCTCCGGGACCTTTGAATACACGCCCAATGGCGCGTGGACGCTGCTGTTGCAGTATGCCCACGAGAACCAGAACGGCCATCGCCCGTTCGGTGCGATCGTCAACGGCTCCACCAACATGCTGGAGCTTCCCGAGCCCATCGATTACCGGGTCCATCAGGCCAAGGCGGGAGTCGAATACGGCAACCGCCGTGGCGGATTCCAGGCCGACTACACAGCCTCCGTCTTCAATAACGAAGCGTCAACCCTGGTGTTTGACAATCCCTTTCGCGACACGGATGCTTTAGGCGGCTCCGCTCGCGGCCGAATGGCGCTTTACCCGGACAACAACGCGCAATCGCTGAACTTCGCCGGCGCGGTGAATCTCTCCGAGTCCACGCGTTTCATGGCCGCCGTTTCGCCTCAGTGGATGCGCCAGAACGACCCGTTCCTGCCCTACACCATCAATTCGCTGGCCGGCGTCCCGAATCTTCCCGCCACCAGCCTGAACGCCACGAAGACACGGCTGTCGATGAACTATACGCTCGCCAGCCACCCGTTGCCGACCCTTTCGGTGACCGCGCACTATCGCGATTACGATTACACCAACGACACACCCAGCCTGCTCTTCCCGAGTTACGTCCAGGCCGACAGCAGCATCACCAACCTGGCGCGGCAGAGCCTCCCCTACTCCTTCAACCACCAGAACCTGGGCGTGGAAGCCACCTGGCTGCTGCACAAAGGCGACGCGCTCACCTTGGGGTATGACTTCGAGAACCTCGACCGCACCCATCGCGACGTGGCCAAGTCTCAGGAGCATATCGGGTCGGTAACGCTCGATCTGAACCCGAAAAAGTGGATTCTCTTCCGCGGCTCCTTCAAGCATGCGCAGCGCGAACCGCAGGCCTACGTGTTCAACCAGGAGCTGAACCCGATGGGCCAGGGCGCCAGCGCCGTGCCCCTTCCCGATGGGTGGCGGATGTTCGACGAGGCTGCCCGCACGCGCAACAAGGCCGATGCCCTGCTGGAGATCGATGCCACGGACCGCCTCAGCTTGACGGCTTCCTACGGCGCCTTGCAGGACCGCTTCGGCGACACGATCTACGGCGTCCTGGGCAGCCGCGGTGTGGATACCACCATCGACGCGAGCTATCTCCTGGGCCCTAACATCTCGCTATTTGGCAACTACGCCTACGAGAGGTACAAATCCGATCAGCGCTCGCGGCAGTATGCCGGGCCGACCGGCAGCGCTCCGGCCAACAGCACACCCAATAATGACTGGGAGAGCTACATCCGCGACGGCATCCACACCATCGGCGCGGGCATCGGCGCATCCGGATTGCGAAGGAAGCTCACCGTGGACAGTTTTTACAGCCTCTCCATGGCCAAGGGGAATATCGCCACCCGTACATTGGGCAACCGGCTGCTCTCCGGCTTCCTGGTGACCGCGATTCAGGATTATCCGGAGACCGGCAACCGGTTCCACACGGTCACCGGCGCGGTTCGCTACCAGTTGGCCAACAACGTTTTCTCCAGAGTGGAGTACCGCTTCGAGCGTTACGATCGGGCGGACTTCCAGATTGCGGGCATGAGTCCGTACATGGTCCCCTTCGATTCCCGTGCCAACACCTCGATCTTCCTGGGGGCCGATGTTCCCGGATACCACGTGCACATCTTGTCCGTGTCGCTGGACTACCGGTTTTAGTGTAAAGGAGACAAAATGCATCGAACGAGCAGCGTAGTTTTCGCAGCAATGTGCGCCCTGGTTGCCGGGCGCGTGGTCGCCGTGGCGGGCGACGTGGGGCCGCGGATCATCGACGTCACCGCCGATCAGGACAACCGCTTCAAAGTTCCCAAGCAGAAGGATGCGGTCATCAAAATGAAGGTCAACGAGGTGGCGGTTCTGCGCATCACCTCGCGCAAGGGCGGCGAGTGGGATGAAAAAGATGGCGCGGCCCACACCTTCACCATCAATGCCCTGAAGGACAAAGGCTGGAATTTTCGCCTGAAAGAAGGCACGTTCAAGTTTCCGGTGGTGGCCCCCGCCGAGCCTGGAGAATACGTGGTCGAGTGCACCGTCAAGTGCGGCAAGGGACATGACGACATGAAAATGAAGCTCGTCGTCACTCCGTGAGGTGATTCCCATGGAAACTACGCGGCGCGGTTTCTTCCAGTTCTTGGCGAGGGGCGCGGGGTTGATCGTGGTCTCGGGTGTGGCCATGCGAACTCTCGCGGGCCGCCTGTTCCGCGAGGTCCTGCCCGCGCGCTCGGTCGCTCCCGAGAATCGCAAGTGGGTGATGGTGGCCGACCTGGCCAAGTGCGACGGCTGCAAGGATTGCACCAAGGCCTGCACCAAGATGCACTTTGTCCCGTCGCCCCAGGAGTGGATGAAGGTCTACGAGGTTGCCGACAACCCGGCCGCCGGCTCCTATTTCCTGCCGCGCACCTGCATGCACTGCGACAACCCGCCGTGCGTGCGCGGCTGTCCGGTCGGAGCCACCTACAAACGCACCGACGGGATCGTCATGATGGACCAGGAGCGCTGTATCGGGTGCCGTAACTGCATCGCCCAATGCCCGTATTCGGCGCGCTTCTTCAACTGGTCCGAACCGCCGCACACGGCCGAGGAACTCCGGGCCACCTACTCGGTGGAGCACAACTATCCCCACCGCAAGGGCGTCGTCGAGAAGTGCATCCTTTGCCCCGAGATGCTGCGCATGGGCATGCTTCCCGGCTGCGCCGAGGCCTGCAAGATGGGCGCCCTGTACTTCGGCGATGAGCTGGAAGACGCCGTTACCAATGCCAAAGGAGAAACCATGCAGTTCTCCAAGATCGCGCAAAAAGGCGCGGGCTTCCGGCTCCTGGAGGAACTGGGCACCGAGCCGCGCGTGTATTACCTGCCGCCGGTCAATCGCAAGTACCCGTCGCCGGGAGAGAAGCACCAGCATGACGCGGGCATGGCCTGAGGGGGGACACGTGAACGAACGAGAAATGAATCTCCTGGAGTCGCTCCGCATGTCGGGACGCGGCTTTCGTGTCTGGGTGTCGTTCCTGGGCGCCATCATCCTGTGGGGACTGTTCGCGTACAGCCGGCAGATCCGATTCGGCCTGATCGAGACCGGCATGCGCGACCAGATCTCCTGGGGCCTCTATATCTCCAATTTCGTTTTCTTTATCGGCATCAGCCACGCCGGCACCCTGATCTCCGCCATACTCCGCGTCACCGACTCGGGCTGGCGCTGTCCCATCACCCGCATGGCCGAAGGGATTACCGTAGTCGCGCTGTGCATCGGCGGCACGATGGTCCTGGTGGACCTGGGCCGTCCGGAGCGCGCGCTAAACCTGATCCGTTATGGCCGGATCCAATCGCCGATCGTCTGGGACGTGCTTTCCGTGAGCACCTACCTGGCCGGATGCCTCCTCTATTTCTTCCTGCCGTTGATTCCGGATCTGGGAATCCTGGCGGCGCAGCCCGGCATCGGCCGTACGCGGCGCCGGTTCTACCGCTTCCTGTCGCTCGGGTGGACCGGCTCTCCCTCGGAATGGCATCTGTTGGAAAAAGCGATTTCGGTGATGGCGGTGGCGATCATCCCGCTGGCCATCTCGGTTCACACGGTGGTCTCCTGGATCTTCGCCATGACCTTGCGTCCGGGCTGGGACAGCAGCATTTTCGGACCCTATTTCGTCGTCGGGGCCATCTATTCGGGCGCGGCGGCCGTGGTTCTCGCGATGTGCGTTCTCCGCCGCGTTCTGCGGCTGGAAGCGTATCTGCAACCGCTGCACTTCCGCAACCTGGGCCTGCTGCTGCTGTCGTTTTCCCTGCTCTACCTGTATTTCAACATCAACGAATACCTGACCGTCGGCTACAAGTTTCAAAACGGCGAAAAACTCCTGCTCGACCGGCTCCTGTATGGCGATTACGCACCGTATTTCTGGGTCGTGCAGGTGGTCGGCGTGGCCCTCCCCATGCTGCTGATGGTGGCCGTGCTCGGGCCGAAGCGGTACCGGCAGTTCACCGTTCCAGGCTTGGGATTGGCCTCCTTCCTGGCGATCGTGGGAGCTTGGGCCAAGCGCTACCTCATCGTAGTGCCGACCCTCTCCAGCCCCTTCCTGCCGATTCAGGGAATGCCCGAGACGTGGGGCCACTATGTTCCGAGCATGGTGGAATGGTCGATCACCGCGGCGGCGTTTGCCGCCTTCTTGCTGCTGTACACGCTGTTGGCCAAGGCGTTCCCGGTGGTTTCCATCTGGGAGACACGGGCCATCCAGCGGCCGGCGGCGCCGGCCAGAACTTCCACCGTGTTCCGGCCCGGGTGGAAGACCGCAGTTCCCTTGTCGATTCTGCTGGCCTGCGTGCTGTGGAGCGCGTCGCCGGCTCGCGCCCAGGAGCCGACGGCGCTCTCAGTCAGTTGGAAGGCGCTGCCGTCCGCAGACGTTCCCCAAATGGAGGATGCCAGGATCCCCCCGGCTGCATCCGGACGGGTCTACCTTTCCAGCCGGGGGATGCCGGAGCTTTGGCCTTCGAAGAGTCCCCTGAAAGACAAGGGCTATCCCGTGGTCGAGGTGTCGGCTCAGTTGCGTGACGCCAAGGGCCAGCCGCTGGCATTCCAGGCCGTGGGGTTCGCGCTCAAGACTTCGCTGGGCACGCTGGACTTCGGCCGCCGGCCGACGGACGACGAGGGCAACGTCAAACTGGTGGTCCAGGACCGCCGTTTTGGCCAGTATCGGATGAATGTCAACTTCCAGGGCGACCAAAGCCGCCGTGCGAGCCAAGGGGAAGTGCTGGTGGACTTCGGTCCCCGTCCCACCCCGGCGCTGCCCGAGGGCGGCGTCTTGATCTCGCCCAACTTCAGCGCTGCCATCGGCCTGCCTTTCCTGTTCTTCTACGGCTCGATGTGGTGCGTGTTCGCCTACGTGGCCGGCTACCTCGTGCTTTGGCGAATGCGCCGGGAGCGGCAGGCGGCAGCAGGAGCATCCAAATTGCGACCATAAAAAAATGCCGGACCGGGCGGCCGGAAAAACGCTCTGGCGCCTGGTCGGCAATGCGTGTTTCGGCGGCTGTTGGGGCCCTTCATCGCTATCGGCGCCTGGCGAACCCGCGGGAGGTCCTCACGGGATGATCGCCAGCCGGCGCGTTTACTGAAAAGACCGCCGCCCAACCCGCCGCCACCGGTCGTCAACGGCTCGCTTCTGTTCTGGCGAGCGTAGCGCGCCGCGTCCTCACCGACGGCGCGGCCGAGGGCGCGCTGGCGTCTGCACGCGGATCAGGTTCGAAGTGCAGCTCAGTCTGGCTCGCCTTCCTTCGGCTACCGCATGGCTTCGACGTCGAGGACCGCCTCGCCCCGTCCCACCTCCGCATAAACTCCTCGAACTCGCCGGTCTTCGCGGCGGGCACGATGGGGATCCGTTGAGCGCAGATTTCCGAGTGCGGATACCCGTACAGGCGCTCGGCCGAAGCGCGTCCGACGACGGTACGAGAAGGGATTCTCAACGGTTCGCAAGACCACCGGCAACCATCTGAACGCGCTCTTCAACATGATCGACCGCGCGCTGCACGGTCCGGACGCGGCCCGCGACGCGAAGACTCGCGCGGTCCTGGAGGCGTGGCTCAAACGGCCGCGTACCGATGTGTTCGTAGACCTGCGCGGCAAGGTTCCGGCCTGCGGCAGCCAAGCGTGCAATCCGCTCCCGGTGGAACCGCGCCCGCCTTCGGATTTCCTTTGGCAACTGGACCCGTTCCAGTTGTTCGGGGGAGGCATCGGGACTATCGAAACGGCGGGCGTCGATTACACGCCGCCCTACTGGATGGCCCGCTATTTCGGGGTGATCCAGGAGCCGCTCGTGTTGCCGCACTTGAAGGACGGGAGGAAGAAGTAAGCGGACCGGCGGCAACGCGCGGATGGATCTGGGGCCGCGCGAGCCGGCGGTGCTTAGGTAGGCCGGGCTGGCGTCACCGGTTTCTCACCTCCACCACGGCGTTCTCCTGGACGGCGTCGCTGGGGTTGGAGATCACCAGGTCGCCGGGTGACAGGCCGGAGGTCACTTCGACTTCGGAGCCCAGGTCCTGGCCGATGGTTATGGACTTGAAGTGCACGATGTGGTCGGGGCCGACGATCGCGACGGTCGGGCCGGACTTGCCGAGGACCATGGCGTCGCCGGGGATGCGCAGGGCCGGCTTCAACTGCACGGTCGAGAAGCGCACCTGCGTGTACATTCCGGGATAGAGCGTCGCGCCGGGATTGGGGGTGATGAGAATCACCAGCATGGCGCGAGAGTTGGCGTCGAGGGAGTTCGAGATGCCGCTGACGCGCGCGGGAAAGACCTGCCCGGGCCGCTCCTGGACTCGCACTTCCGCGGTCTGGCCGCTGTGGATGTGCTCGACGAAGGTCTGCGGCACGTTCACGAAGACGCGCAACGGCTCGATTTTGGCAACCTTGAACATCTCCTTGTTGCCCGCGGTGATGAGGGTGCCGATATCGACGTCGCGCGCGGTGACGACCCCGTCGAAGGGGGCAGTCACGCGGGCAAAAGATTTCATTTCCTCGAGACGCCGCAGGCTCGCCTGGCTGGCGCGGATGGTGTCCTGCGCGGTGGCGAGCGTGGCCTCGGCCTTTTGGGTGGTGGCCTCTTTGACCGCGAGGTCGGCCAGCTTCGTGTCGGCGTCCTGGCGCGAGATGACGCCCTGTTCCTGGAGACGCTGCCAGCGCTCGGCGGTTACGCGTGCGAGGTCGAGATTGGCGCGCGACAGCTTGATTTCGGCCTCCAGCTCCTTGAGGGTGGATTGCGTCTGCGCCAGGGCGGCGCGGGCCTGGCTGATCTGCTGATCGAGCTCCGGAGTTTCGATTTCCGCCATGGGCTGCCCGGCGGTGACGTGGTAGCCGAGGTCGACGAGCTTGGCTTTCAGGTAGCCATCGGCGCGGGAGAAGATGGGGGACTCGATCATTGCCACGAGGTCGCCGGGCAGGTCGATGCCGTCCTTGGAGGCCGCCATGTGCGCGGGGGAAACCAGAACCACGGGCCGGCGTTCGCCCACTTCCTGCGCGGCCGCGAGCAGGCCTTTCTGGCGCGCGAGGCGGGGCATCAATCCGCCGATGATGGCGGCCGCGACGAGGCACGCCAATAGCAGGAAGAAGGCAACGAGCGGACCGCGCCGGGGCTTGGGACGTTGATCGGGTTTGAGGCCGGTTGGTTGGGCCGTCATGGAGACACCGCCGGCGCGGAGGGCACCCCCGGCCTTCCGGCCGGGTGGGGCGGGTTGACAACCCGCCCGCATGTGGACAACCTGCCCCACATCGGGAAATGGTCAGAGTCCAGCCCCGGGCGGAGTG
>JBGPKH010000029.1:0-28596 GCA_041485845.1 Bryobacteraceae bacterium | reverse complement strand
CGGGTCAGCACATCGTACAGCTACGAGCCCTCGCCCTAAGTGATCGATGGGGTCCCGCAATCGAACTAACACTTCGCCCGCTGCGTAAGCCTGTCCGCGCGGCTTGACTGGTCAATGTCCAGTATGAGAGCCACACCCTCTATGCAAACACGTAGACCTGGTACACCAGGGGCTGCGCGAAAGGCGCTACGAATGGCCGTGGTGGCACCGGCGTGGCACCCGATTGCGGTACAGGAACACCATCTGTGGCACCGGTGGCTTGACCGTCGAGACAGATATCGTGCGGCTGCAAGGTCTGCTGGAGCAGAAGTCGGCCGAGCCCATCCGGGTCCCCAAAAAGACGGTTTTCCAACTGTGTCTCCGGCGCGCGGGAGACGTGCGCGGGTCCCGCCGGCAGGAGTCTGGTTTTTCGAACGGAACACGGCAAGCCTTATCAACTGCCTCTACCGTAACTAGCTTTCAGATGCATCTGACTCAATTTGGACTGTCCAGCGTCGCGCAACATCCCCAGGATTCCGGTTTCCAACCGGTTCTCCGTGGCGTTGGATGCCGTGCCACCGCAACCCAGGAAGCCGCGAGAGGGGGGAAGCGGGTAAGGCTAACGTGGAAGCCCTGCAACAGGGAGGGGTGAACGTATCTTATGAGTCGCCCGAGACCGCTCATGAATGGTTGACCTGGCGGCGCAGCCAGTATCAATTCGCGCCGTTGCTGTTCCGGGATTGAGAAAGCGTTCCTTTCCCGGCCGCTGGCATCGCCAAGGTCCGCGCCCCCAGGAGCCGGCCAAAGAATTGAATTCCGGTAACTGACCGGACTGCTACACTGCGAGTTTGGGTACGGCTGAGTGAATAACCAATGATCGAGATTAGAGGACTTCGATGGTGGATGATCAGTCTGATCATGCTCGGCTCGGTCATCAACTACCTGACCCGAAGCACACTGGCCGTGGCCGCCCCGACGGTGCTGCAGGAACTGCATATCAGCACGCGGGAGTATTCGTGGATTATCGGCGCCTTTCAGGGCGCCATCATGGCACAGCCGATCTGCGGGTATGTGCTGGATGTGCTCGGCCTGAAGATCGGGTTCGCCATTTTCGCGATCTCGTGGTCCTTCGTGAATATGGCTCATTCCCTGGCCGGCAGTTGGCAGGCATTTGCCTGGCTTCGGGGGCTTCTCGGGTTCGCCGAAGGTTCGGCCAACCCGGCGGGCATGAAGGCAACGGCGGAGTGGTTTCCCGCCAAGGAACGGGGACTGGCGGGCGGTGTGTATAACATCGGCGCCTCGGTGGGATCCATGGTGGCTCCTCCGCTAGTTGCCTGGGCCATTCTGGCTTACAACTGGCGGGCGGCATTTGTCATTACCGGGAGCCTGGGGCTGGTTTGGGTGGTGCTGTGGCTGTTGCTCTATCAATCGCCAGCCAGACATTCCGCCCTTTCGGAACAGGAGAGGGCCTTTATTTCGTCTGGCCAGGAAAAGCACTTGCAGAGCGATGGTTCACGCCCGTCGCCGGTGAAGATCCTCGCGCAGCGCAACTTCTGGGGAATCGCCCTGCCGCGTTTTCTGGCCGATCCGACGTGGGGCACGCTGAGCTTCTGGTTGCCGTTGTACCTGAGCAGCGTCCGGCACATGGATCTGAAGCAGATCGCCATGTTCGCATGGATGCCGTTTCTGGCCGCGGACTTCGGATGTGTATTCGGCGGCCTGGTGGCCATGAGGCTACAGAAACGATTCGGCCTCAGCGTGATCAACTCCCGGCGCTCCGCTTTCACCTTGGGTGCATTCCTCATGCTGGGGGTAGGATTCGTGGGATTCGTGCAGAGCCCGTATGCGGCTATCGCGCTGCTCAGCCTGGGCGGCTTCGCGCATCAAACGCTTTCGGTAACAGTGATCACGATGTCGTCCGACCTGTTTCGCAGAAATGAGGTTGCCACGGCCGCCGGAATGGCGGGTACGTTCGGCAACGCGGGCCTACTGATCTTCTCGTTGTTGATCGGCGGCCTGGTCGCGAGGGTAGGCTACACTCCTTTCTTTATCTGCCTCGGTCTTCTGGATCTGTTGGGCGCCGCGGTCCTGTGGACAGTCGTCCGCGAGCGTGACATCGCGATCGGCGAGCGAGGATTGCAGCCTGGACTAGTTCCATGACCGGGAGATTCGGTTTGACTGCGAAACCGCTCGCTCACGCTCGCGGCTCCGATCAGAGCCGCGCGTGTAGCAAACGGTTGTCGCGATTCGGGCTGCCGGTTGGCAGGCGGAAGCGCCTGCCCCCCAGGATGCCGGCGATTCTCTCACGGCTTCTCACGCTCGCGGCTCTGTTCGGAGCCCCGGCCGTCAGGGAGGGGTCTTCCGCAAAGACACTGAACCATGCGGTCAGAGCACCAGGAGGAATCTGAAGATGACAAACCATGCGGCCCGCATTCGAAATCCGATCCTGCCCGGATTTAATCCGGATCCCTCCATCGTCCGTGCCGGAGACGACTATTACATTGCGACATCCACGTTCGAATGGTATCCGGGGGTTCAAATCCACCACTCCCGCGACTTAGTCCACTGGCGCCTGCTGACACGTCCGCTGAATCGCGCCAGCCAGTTGAATATGCTGGGCGACCCGGATTCGTGCGGCATTTGGGCTCCGTGCCTCAGCTAAGCCGACGGCCTCTTCTGGCTCATCTATACGGACGTGAAGCGATACGGCCGCACGACCCAGGGAGGGGCAACCGGCGCGTCGCTGCGTGACACACACAACTTCCTGGTGACCAGCCCGCGGATCGACGGCGACTGGCCGGATCCGGTTTACCTCAACAGCAGCGGCTTCGACCCTTCGCTGTTCCACGATGAGGACGGCCGAAAATACCTGGTGAATATGCGCTGGGACCACCGGCCTGGATGCAATCGATTTTCGGGGATCGTGTTGCAGGAGTACTCGCCTGAGGAGCGCAAGCTGGTGGGGCCGGTCCACCCGATCTTCGAGGGCACGCCGCTGGGGTTTACCGAGGGAGCCCACCTCTACCGGCGGAACGGCTATTACTACCTGCTGACCGCCGAGGGCGGCACAGGATGGGGACATGCCGTCACCATGGCGCGCTCGCGCCAACTGACCGGACCGTACCAATTGCACCCGGACGTTCATGTTCTGAGTGCACGCAACCGCCCGGATATCGAACTGCAGCGTGCGGGACACGCGGACCTGGTGGAGACCCAGAAGGGCGAGACCTACATGGTGCATCTCTGCGGCCGGCCCATTCGTAATCGCGGGCGTTGCACGCTGGGCCGGGAAACCGCGATCCAACCGATGGAGTGGTCGGAGGACGGCTGGCTTCGCACCGTGGATGGAGCGGGCGTCCCATACTCCGAAGTCGCCGCGCCGGCCCTGCCGGAGTGCGTTTTCCTCGGATCGCCGGAGCGCGAGGACTTCGACAGTCCCAGCCTGCCGTTGGATTTTCAGTGGCTGCGGTCTCCCTGGCCGGAAGAGCTTTTCAGCCTGACCGAGCGCCCTGGATATCTGCGCCTTTACGGCCGCGAGACGCTGGGCAGCCTCTTCCGGCAGTCCCTGGTCGCCCGGCGCCAGCAGGCGCACTGCTTCAGCGCCGAGACCGTGATGGAGTTCGAGCCCGACCGTTTCCAGCAGATGGCCGGCCTGGTCTGCTATTACAACGCCTCGAAGTTTCACTACCTCTACGTCTCGCACGACGCGGAGTTGGGTAAGCACATCCGTGTGATGTCGTGTCTGCCCGACCAGCTTCAGACGGATGTCTTCAGTGCGCCGGCCGGGATTCCCACGGCAACGCCGGTCGATCTGCGCGTGGAAGTCGATTTCGAGCGGCTCTATTTCGCGTACCGCATCGACGGCCGCGAGTGGTCCCGGCTGCCTGGTCCCCTGGATGCGAGCATCCTGTCGGACGAGGCGGCGCCACCGGGAACGCCCAATTTCACTGGCGCCTTTGTGGGCGTATGTTGCCAGGACCTGGCCGGCACCTGCCGGCCGGCGGATTTCGACTATTTCGTGTACCGCGAACGTAGTTATCGTGCCGAACCGTTCGCCGGGGATAGGCGATGAACCGCAGAGCCTTCTGCTCGCTGGGTGCCGAAGCCGGGTATTAACTTCGCGGTGGACGCGGTAACGTTTACGGTGAACGTCGGAAGCCCCGGTAGCAATTCGGAAAGGCGGGCCGGGTGGAAGTCCTTACGTACGGGTCATCCCGGATTAACCCCTGAAAGCGGGGTTTTGGCTCGTGAAGACACCGTATGCAACCTGGAATTCTCCCCGAATCGGCGCTACTATTCCGGATAAGCGACCAAGGCTTTGCCCCCGGTCCCAGTTTCGAACGAGGAGGTGTACCGTGAAGACCGCAGCCTGCCTCCCTGCGCTTGCCCTGGCCACCCGCCTCCCCGCGGGCCAGACCGTTTCCGATTTGCTGGTATTTGGGCTTCAACTGACTTAGAGTACGGTTTCCGAGGTGAAGAACTTTATGGAAGAACCGAATCGCAGAACCCTGCTGAAGGGCGGATTGCTGTCGATCGCGGGAATGGCTGGCCTGCCATCCCTCGCGCGGGCGGTGCAGGATGCCACCACCCCATACAGGCGTCCTAAGTTGAAGATCACCGATATCCGCACCGCTGAAGTCCGGGTGCACGGCTACCAGGTGCATGTCCGGGTCTACACAGATCAGGGGATCTTCGGTCAGGGCGAGTCTACCGACGCTTCGATGGGCAACGTGCCGCTCATCAATTCGTTCTCGCGCATGCTAATCGGCCAGGACCCGCTCAATATCGAGAATGCTTTCGAACGCATCCGCACCTCCGGCATCTTCGCCGGCGCGCAGTCCGGCCAGTATGTCACCGCGCTGACGGCGGTCGAAATCGCGCTTTGGGACCTTGCCGGTAAGGCTCTGGGCTTGCCGGTATATCAACTGCTAGGCGGCAAGGTACGCGAGCGCGTGCGCGTTTACTGCGATTCCGGCGCGCGGGAGATGATCCCCGGCGACGACCGCTCCAAGGCACGAATCCGGGAGATCCAGGAGATGGGTTTCACGGCTGCCAAGATGGATATCGACGACGCGCTCGATCCCGCCCGCTTCGACCGCGTGAACTGGACGGCGTCGAACGGCGAGATCGATCACATGGTTGCGAAGGTTGCCTTCACTCGCGAGCTTTATCCCAAGCACTTCGATCTGGCCGTCGACATGCACGGGCGCTATGACGCGGGCACCGGCAAACGCGTTGCCAAGGAACTCGAGCCGTTCAAGCTGATGTGGCTGGAGGAACCGGTTCCGGCCGAAAACATCGATGCCATGCGCGACATACGGGCCTCCACGAGCACTCCCATCTGCTGTGGTGAGAACGTTTACATGCGCTGGGGCTTCCGCGAGATTCTGGAAAAACGCGCCGCCGATATCATCATGCCGGACTTCCAGAAGTGTGGCGGGCTGCTGGAGGCTCGCAAGATCGCCGACATGGCGCATTCCTACTACGTGCCGGTGGCGCCGCACGCCGTGACGTCGCCCATCGGCATGATGGCCACCGCGCACGTCTGCGCGGCGATTCCGAACTTCCTGGTTGAGGAATGGCACTGGATCGATTCGCTCGAGCTATGGCGCAACTGGGTGAAGGAAGGCGAAATCATCCAGAAGGGCTACATCGTATTGCCGGAACGGCCAGGCATCGGAGTCGAAATGAATGATGACGCCGCGCGCAAAGCCCAGGTGCCCGGCACGCCGTGGTTCGAGCCGAGGAGAGGATAACCATGCGTCTCGCGACACTGTCTCTCGCGGCCTTTTGTACCGTTTCGGCGTTTGCACAGCCTGGAATCCTCAGTCGCGAACTGCTCATCAAGTACACCCCCGATTGGAAAGGCGAGCGCTTTGAGGACGGCCGTCCGAGAGTGCCCGACGGCATCTTGCAGCGCATGAAATCGGTGACGCTCGAAGAAGCGTGGGCGCAGTTACGGACCGCTGGTTTCAATCACGAATACGCCGACGGCTGGCTCGTCATTCATCCCGAAAAGGTGCTGGTGGGTCGCACCCTGACAGCGCAATGGCTCCCCGGCCGCCCGGACATCGAGCGGGTGATCGAGGAGCAGGGAAAGAAGGACGGGCGCGTCGGCGGCACCAACGCTTGGCCCGTCGACATGCTGCAACCCAGCGACGTCTACGTCTGCGATCACTTCGATCTGAAGCAGGACGGGCCGTCCATCGGCGATAACGTCGGCAACGCGATCTATGCCAAGAGCCACAATGGCATCGTTTACGAGGGAGCGGTGCGCGACATCAACGGTCTGAAGGAGTTGGAGGATTTCACCGCCTTCGTGCGTTTCTACGATCCCTCGCACCATTTCGGCATGCTGGGCACGGGGGCGCGTCTGAATTCCACCATGATCGGCATCAACATCCCGATCCGTATCGGGCCGGCAACGGTCATGCCTGGCGATGTGGTGCTCGGCCGCGACGGCGGAGTGCTTTTTATCCCGCCGCAAGTGGCTGAACAGGTGGTCCAGTATTCGGAGATCACACACCTGCGCGACCTCTTCGGCCACCAGCGCCTGCGTGAGAAGAAGTACACTGCGGGCCAGATCGACACTGCCTGGTCCGCGCCCATCGAGGCGGATTTTACTGGCTGGATGCAGGAGAATATCGATAAACTGCCGGTCGGGAGGCAGCAGATCGAGGAAATACTGAAACGACGTCAGAGGTGATCGTAACCTTGCTGTATTAAGTGGTCGCGTCCTGGAGTTCAATGGCCGCGGAGAATGAAATGCTTATTTCGAATCGTCCACGACTTCGATGCCGTTCACACACGCCATTCCCGCAACAGGCACAAAAGTGAGCAGGATCTTGCCTTGGGCGTTGGGTCGAATCGCGGAAAAGCTGCGGTCTATGGGGCGCCCTTCTCCGCCAGCCTCCTTCATGATGTCGAAGCCCCTCAACAGGGCCACGCCGTTACAGTAGACGTCAAAGACGCGGCTGCCGGGCCCGCCGGCGCCGCTGTTGCGCTTTCCGTAGTGCCCTTCACAGAATTTCAGAGTGACTCGATACCGGCCCTCGGCAACGGGCACAGCGTAGGAAAAATGCCCCCAACGCTCGCTCCCGTAGAGCGCCATGTCGGGTGCGATTGAGTTGCTCTCCTGAGCGGGATTCGTGGTGCGGACCAACGCGTTTCCGCCCAGGAAATAGGAGTCGGCCTGCCACTCCTGCGTGGTGGAATCCCGCCACGATGAGGTCCAGCCGGCTCGAATTCGCACCGGCTTTGCCTTCCCTGCGACGACCGGTAGCACCTCGATTCCACTGATCATCGCCGTGCTTCTCCTCGGACTGAAGCTCAGGTGCAGGAATCCATCCGCGGCTGGTGAGATGTTGCGGAATACCCGCTCATCCGCGATGTTGGAACCGGCGGCATCCGCCACCACATCGAAAGCAGTCAGGATCGGATTCCCGTTGGCGGAGACGCGAAAGAGCCGCTGGCCTTCACCACTGGATTCCGCGCTGATGAAATCCGCTAAACCAGTCTCGGCAAAAAAAAGATGCAGTTCATAGTTTCCAGGCTGCAGCGGAATGTCGTACTGAAAGTCGCCGCTCCGCAGGTGCCTGTAAATGTCGGGGTCCAGTGTTCGAAAGATCCTCTCGGACGGCCGGACGAGCACATTGCCACCGGAAAAGAAACGATCGGGGCCCCACGTGCGCCCGCCGCGATCGACGTAAGGAGCGGTGGAGCCCGCGATCATCCGAAGATTCTCGACGGCCGATGTCACCGCCGGACCCGGGCTGGATCCGGGCGTGGACTTGGCATCGACAGTGGCAGGGCTCACCGTCCGCCACCGCCATATAGAAAAGGCGCCCACGAGTATCAGAACGGCTACAGCGCAGGCAATCAACCCGTGCCTGAGCCAGTTCGGAGGCGAAGGAAGATGCGTTTGCCCCGGTGGCGTTCCGGCGGCAGGCGCCTCCGCAGCCTGCGTCTCAGCGATTGGAGCGTCCGCAGCCTGAGCGACGGGCGCCTCCACCGCCGGGGTCTCCCACCGGAATGCGGCGGAGTAGGACCCTGGCGGCAGATCGATACTGACCGGGTGATACGAACCATTCTCAGCCTGGTAATGTTGAGCGAGCTTCTTGCGCACCTCATTGGCCGTCACACGCACTATGGTGTGCTGGCCGGTATCGAAGTCCTGCGAAAGCTGGAAGAGTTCTACGCCGATCGAGCGTTCTTTGAGAGCGCCGGCCGGACCCCTGATTGTATGCTCGATGATGTACTCAAGGAATTCCCGGCATCGCTTGCTCGTGCGAAACGCGGGACTCTCCAGCACGCGGTTGAGCTCCGCCAGCACAGCCCGCTCCTGGGACTCGTTCAGCTTCGCGGTTTGGTTCTCGCACATTCCCTTGGCGAGTGCAATCATATCACACCCCTTCGGCTTTAGTGGTCCCGGTCGGCTTAACCGCGCCGCAACGGCTGCGGCTAACTGTTAAGGCGAGCTTTCGCGATGAGCAAAACACCCACATTCCATTAGGTTTGCACGCCAGACACCGTACCAAACCTAGCTTGGTGCCGGCGGCGTGTTAGCCTATCGTAGACCAGAGGGGAGTTGTGACGACTGGACTTCCGTAGGGAAGCGCCAGGAGCGCCGGTCCTTTCTACTGTCCGCGTTGCAGGCTCAGCGCGAGCCCAAGAAGGAGAGGAGTAGTCATGCAATTCCATCGGCCGCACAGCCTGGACTCGCCTTTCATCGAAACCCGGCAGAATTGTGGTGCGGCAGGCAAACCGAAAATCTCAGCCTTAGGAGCCTGTATGGCCAAGTTGACGCAGTTCGTGTTGATTGCCGTTCTCGGCATTTCGGCCTGTTTTGCTCAAACTAACCGCGGTACCTTGACTGGTGTCGTCACCGATCCGTCCGGAGCAGTAGTGCCCGGCGTCAAAATCACGGCAACCCACGTCGAAACCGGGACCACATCCAATACCGTCGCTTCCGAAGGCGGCAGCTACACCATTCCAGCTCTCCAAATCGGTCTGTACCGTATCGAGGCCGAAGCCAGCGGCTTTAAGAAAGCCGTTCGAAATCAGGTCGAACTCGCTTCCGGCGCCACCCTGCGCCAGGACATAGTCCTGGAAATCAGTTCGGTCGGTGAATCTGTGCAGGTGACAGCTCAGGCTTCACCGCTCGAAACCGAAACCACCCGCCAGGCCTCGACCATCCAGGAGAAGCTGGTGCAGGATATTCCGCTGTTCGTGAACGGCTCCATCCGCAGCGTCGTCTCGCTCGCGCTCCTCGCCCCCGAAACCAAGACGAGTGGTGGCAACCTCCGCATCGGCGGCGGCCAGACCTCCGGTTGGGAAATGATGATGGACGGCCAGCCGCTCAGCAGCGCGTCCACGTTATATCAGGATGCGCGCGCCCCGCTTGCCTCCGTGCCCATCGATGCCATCGGTGAATTCACCGTGGAAACCAATGGAATGAAGGCCGAGTTCGGCCGCGCCTCCGGGTCCGTCACGTTTTCCACCAAGTCGGGCACGAACGCCGTGCACGGCAATTTGTTTGAAGAGCTGCGCAACAACGCCATGGACGCCCGCGGCTTCTTTGCCGCCCAGGCCCCGATTCTCAAGCAGAGCGATTTCGGTGGCACCGTTGGCGGCCCGGTCTACATCCCGAAAGTCTACAACGGAAAGAACAAAACGTTCTTCTTCGCCACTTACCAGGGATTCCGCAATCGCGCCGGCCGCAACATCCAGACTCTCACGGTTCCTACTGTTGCGAACTACCAGTGCGATTTCCGTGGCTGGACCCGCAGCGGCGTCATGGCCCCCATCTACGATCCGGCCAGCACCCGGCTCGCCCCGAGCGGCTCCGGCTACGTCCGAGACCTGTTCCCCAACAACACGATTCCTCAGAACCGGTTCAGCGGCGTGGCCACGCGCTTCATCGCGCTCCGCCCCACCAACATGGTGCCCACTAACACCGGCAACTCCTTCGGCGACCCCGTGAACAACTACGTCACCGATTCCGGCAGCACCAGTTCGCCATGGGACAAGGGCAGCATTCGCATCGACCACACGTTGAACTCCAAGAACCGCCTGTCCGGGCTGTATCTGAAGGGCCAGAACGTGGCAGGATTCGGCGCCGACGGACCTCCCGGATTGCCTATGCCGTTCAACGGCGGCGCGGTGACCACGACCCGGAGCCAGTCGCTGCGCATCAGCCTGGATACCACCCTCAGCCCGCGCGTCATCAACACGTTCCGCGGCAGCTATCAGAAAGAAGCCGGAATCGGGATCATGCTCACCGCCGATCCGTCTTTCAAATTCAACGAGAAGCTGCAGATTCCGGGCGTCCCGGGCCCCGATCGCGGTCTGCCTCAATTGAGCTTCACTGGTTACTCAGGCTGGGGCGGCGCCTTCTGGGGCGGCGATGCCGGCGGTAACTTCAACGTGTCCGACGACGTCACTTTCATCCGCAACAAGCACACCATCAAGACCGGGTTCTTCTACACTCATGACCGGTGGGACGGCTACGGCCAGCACCGTCCCAACGGCGGCTTTGGCTTCTCCAATCAGGCCACCAGCACCCCCGGCGATACTTCGCAGAACTCCGGCAACGCCTTCGCTTCGTTCCTGCTCGGTTACGCCAGCAGCGGCGGTCTCGAAACGCCCCGCCTGGTCCGCCAGATCTGGAATTACCTGGGTGGCTATTTGCAGGACGACTGGCGCGTGCGCCCCAATCTCACCATCAACATCGGGTTGCGCTACGAATACACCATGCCGATCCACGGCGGCGCCTTCACCGGCCTGAAATCATGGGAAGACCTGAGCACGGGCCAGATCGACGGCTTTGCCAACTTTGACCCGACCGCGCCTAATCCTGGCGCCGGCAACCTGCCTGGCGCGATGATCTATAGCGGCTCCGGAACGGGACGCACTCCGGGCGATATGTTCGATGCCTATCCGTGGGCCCTCGGTCCCCGCCTGGGTGTGGTGTGGCGCGCGGGCCGCGGCATGGTCGTCCGCGCCTCCGGCGGCCGTATCTTCTCCGCGGTGAAAACCACCGGCGGCAGCACCCACTTCGACGGGTTCATCCTGAACACCAATTACAGCTCCGCCGACAACAGCATCAATGACTTCTTCACCACGCTCGACAAGGGCATCCCGTGGGGCTCCAAGGGCCTTCCGCCTTCCGCCGCCAGCCTGCCCTTCGTTGACCCGACCCTGAACAACAACAGCAACGTCACCTTCTGGCAGCGCAGCGATTCCGGCCGTCCCGGCACCAACGATACCTGGACGCTCGACATCCAGAAGGAGCTGACGCCGTCGATGTCCCTCACCGTTGGCTACTCCGGCCAGAAGGGCACCCACATCGCCAGTGCTCTGGACCGCTTCAACCAGATCCCCATGTCGCTGTTGGACAAGTATGGCTTCACCCTGCTCAACAGCAGCATCAACTCCCCGGCTGCGCGCCTTGCCAACATCCCGATTCCGTACGCCGGCTTCGGCAACCTCACCGCTCACACCGTGCAGCGCGCGCTCAGCCCCTTCCCGCAATTCGGCGCGATCAATACCAACGGCGGCCAGCCCGCCTCGGTTGGCGAGCGCGCCGGCAACTCCACCTATCACGCCCTGGTGGTGAAACTCGATCGCCGCTTCTCCAACGGACTCTCGCTGCTCGCATCTTACGTGCTCTCCAAGCAGTTGTCGGATTCCGAATCCGCGGCCATCGGCGGCGGCGGCGCCCTGGATCACTTCAACAAGCATCTTGATAAGTCGCTGGCCGGTACCGACCAGACGCATGTGATGCGCACCTCGTTCTCCTACGACCTGCCGTTCGGCAAGGGCAAGCACTTCAGTTCCAACAAGCCGGTGAATATGATCGTCGGCGACTGGGTTTTCTCGTCCTTCCTGAGCTACGAATCCGGTTTTCCGGATACCGTGGCTTCGGGCGCGAGCCCCATTGGCACCGGCAGCCGCGTGTTCATCACTTCTTATGAGGGTTGGCGCGCTCCCGTTTCCGGTTCGAAGTTCGATCCCAACAAGGACGTCTGGTACGACAAGAGCGTCTTCAACGCGGGCATTTCGACGGCGACGCTGAATGCCATGTTCGGCAATGCCACGCGCAACAATCCCAAGCTCCGTACACCGTGGAACTTCAACGAGAACGTTGCTCTGGGCCGCAGTTTCCGCTTCGGCGAGCGCCGCTCCCTGGAAGTCCGCGGAGAGGCGTTCAACCTCCTCAACCGTGTCCGGTGGGGCCAGGCGACCAACCTCATCACCAGTGCCACCTTCGGCAGAGTGACGACGCAGGGTAACGCTCCGCGCCGCATGCAGATCGGTATGAAGCTATTCTTCTAACCCACGACCCTCGGGAGGCTCTGTGACTTTCCGGACAATCGGGCCATCCCGTGGTGATACTGAATCTACGTTCCAAAAGGAGGACTCAATGAGAATCATCGTATGGGCGCTGTTTGGTTGCGGGCTCTGCTGGGGACAGGCAAATGACGACTGCAGGCCTTCCTCTCTGAACATTCCGGGAGCTCCGTATCCCTGTGTACATGCGGATCGTCGCGTGACCTTCCGCGTGTCGGCGCCGGATGCGCAGAAAGTGCAGGTGCGGTTGGGCGGCGCCCATGACATGACGCGCAGTGCCGATGGCTTATGGATGGCCACGATACCGCCTCAGGTGGTCGGTTTCCATTATTACAGCATCGTCGTGGACGGCTCGGTGATCGCCGACCCGGCAACGCGCACATTCTTCGGCTTGGGATGGGACAACAGTGGCATCGAAATCCCCGAGCCCGAGGCGGACGCAGCCTACTACTCCGCTAAGGACGTGCCGCACGGCCAGGTCAGCCAACGGTCGTATTACTCCAAAGTCACGGGCAAGTGGCGCCGCTGTTACGTGTACACTCCGCCGGAGTACGATGCCAATTCGCGAAGCCGTTACCCGGTTCTCTACCTGCTTCACGGCTGGGGCGAGAACGAGCAGGGATGGACCACGCAGGGTCACGTCGATTTCATACTGGACAATCTCATCGCCGAGAAGAAGGCTAAGCCGATGATTGTCGTAATGGACAATCTGAACGCGGTGAAGCCGGGCGAGGATGCCTCCCTGTATGCGGCCCGCGGCATCATCGCTCGCCCCACCATGGCGGACGTGACGCCGCCGGGCGGACGCGGTGTCCCCGCCGGGGGCCGTGGCGGACTCGCCGGAAACTGGAGCGGGGTCTTCACGGAAATGTTGTTGACCGATTTGATCCCGATGGTCGAGCGAACGTATCGCACGGCGCCCGGGCGCGAGAATCGAGCGATGGCGGGGCTCTCGATGGGGGGCATGCAGTCGTTCACGACGGTTCTCTCGAACACCGACAAGTTCGCCTACCTCGGCGGGTTTAGCGGCAGCAGCGGCGGCCGGGGCGGATTCGATCCGAAGACCTCGAATAACGGCGTATTTGCGGATGCCGCGGCATTCAATAAGAAGATGAAGGTGCTCTTCCTGGGCATTGGTTCTGTGGAAGGCCCAGGCACGAAGACCTTCAGCGACGCTTTGAGCCAGGCAGGCGTCAAGAATGTCTATTTCGAGTCCGCCGGCACGGCGCATGAATGGCTGACGTGGCGCCGTTGTCTGCGCGATTTCGCTCCGCTGCTCTTCAAGTGAGCGGCGGCTCACGCCCCCGTTCGCGGGGAGCCGGCCGATGTCGCGCGCTTTCACCGCGCGTGTTTCACAAGGATGGATCCGTTGCCGAGGGTTAGGCAGTCCCGCGATCTGAACAGCCAGGCCGCCAGGCGCTAATCTGAGCAGCATCGGCGAGCTGTACAAAGGACATCATGAACAATCGTTCCACACTGATTGCAAGCGCCTTGCTGCTGTCTGCGCTGGCGTCGCCGGTCCTGCACGGACAGGGGCCGGCGACGCTTAACGTGGAGGTAAACCGGCCGAAAGCGGCGGTGAGCCCGACGCTCTACGGCCTGATGACCGAAGAGATCAACTACTCCTATGACGGCGGGTTGTACGCGGAACTGGTCCGCAACCGCACCTTCCGATCCGACTGGTCGGGTATTCTCAACTGGTTCCTGGTCGAGAGAGGGACTGCATCGGCGAAGGTGAGCGTCGATTCGAAGGAAGGGCCATCGGCGGCGCTCCCTTCGAGCGCGAAACTCGAGGTCACGAAAGCCGGCGTCGACAGCCCCGCAGGTCTCCTCAACGAAGGCTACTGGGGAATCGCTGTGCGGCCGAATACCCGGTACACGGGGTCGTTATACGCCAAGAGCGATTCCGAGGGCGCTCTGCCCATGCGGGTTGCGCTCGTGGCGGACCAGTCCGGTCAGGTTCTCGCCAAAGCGTCGGTCTCGGTGACGGGACGCGCTTGGAAGGAGTACAAGTTCGAGATGCAGTCCGGTAATACCACCGCGTCCTCCGAAAACCATCTCGAGCTGACCATCGATAAACCCGCGACTCTGTGGTTCCAGTTGGTTTCCCTGTTCCCGCCCACTTATCACGGCCGGCAAAACGGGAACCGCATCGACATCATGGAGAAGCTGGCCGCCATGCGTCCAACTTTCCTGCGCTTTCCCGGGGGAAACTACCTCGAAGGCAACCGGATCGAGACGCGCTTCGATTGGAAGAAAACGATCGGTCCGCTGGTCGACCGTCCGACGCACCCCACCACGTGGAACTACCACTCCTCCGATGGCATGGGGCTACTGGAGTTCCTGGAATGGTGCGAGGACCTGCACATGCAACCGCTCCTGGGCATCTACGCCGGCTACTCTCTCGGCGGGCAGGTGGTGAAGCCGGGGCCGGATCTCGATCCCTACGTTCAGGAAGGCCTGGAGGAGATCGAATACGTCACCGGAGGAACCGGCACGAAGTGGGGCGCGGTGCGTGCGCGCGACGGGCATCCGGCTCCGTTCACCCTGCGCTACGTGGAGATCGGCAATGAAGACAATTTCGACCGGGCCAGGACCTACGACGGCCGGTATGCTCAGTTCTACAAGGCCATCAAGGCGAAGTACCCGGATATCCAGGTGATTGCCACGATGCCGGTGAAAGGCATGACTCCCGATCTCGTCGATGACCACTACTACAAGCGGGAACAGGGCATGTTCGAAGAGGCGCGCCACTACGACAAAACCGATCGCAATGGCCCGAAGATCTTCGTCGGCGAATGGGCTACGCGTGAAGGCACGCCGACTCCCAACCTCGGCGCTGCCTTGGGCGATGCCGCGTTCATGACCGGCATGGAACGGAATAGCGATGTGGTCGTGATGTCGGCATACGCGCCGTTGTTCGTCAATGTCAATCCGGGCGGAATGCAGTGGAGTTCGGACCTGATCGGCTACGATACATTGAACAGCTACGGTTCGCCGAGCTACTATGCGCAGGTGATGTTCGCTTCGTGCCTGGGAGATCACACCGTGGAGTCCTCCGTTTCGGGAGCCGGCGACCGGTTCTTCTACTCCGTGACCGCGTCACCGGACAAACTCTGCCTGAAGCTGGTCAACGCGAGTTCGGCCGGGCAGCCGGTCGCGCTCGCCCTGAACGGGCTCGGCGCGGGTCCGCATACTGCCCGCATCGACACCCTGAAGGCAAACTCGACCTGGGCCACGAACACCATCACCCATCCCGAGCGCATCGTGCCCGTCAAGTCCACTGCGAGCATCACCGGCGGGCGCGTGCAGCATGTGATGCCCGCGTACACCATTCAGGTCGTTCAAATCGACTTGAAATAGCGCCATGGCTACAGCGGTTTCGAAACCCGAAAGTTGTCCCTGTTGAGGAGATTCTTGAATGTCACAGTCTTACTTCGCCGGCATCCCGCCGATTCAGTTTGAGGGCGTGGCCTCCGGGAACCCGCTTGCCTACCGCTATTACGAGAAGGACCGCGTCGTCCTCGGCAAGAGGATGGAGGACCATCTTCGAATGGCGGTCTGCTACTGGCACACGTTCTGCAACGAGGGCGCCGACATGTTCGGGCCCGGCACGTTCCACCGTCCCTGGAACATTGCACCGATGGATCAGGCGCGTGCCGAACATAAGCTGAACGAAGCTTTCGAGTTCTTCACCCGGCTGGGCCTGCCGTACTTCTGCTTTCACGATACGGATGTGATGGCTGAGGCGCACACCATCCGCGAGCACGTCGACCATCTCGCGCGGATCGGCTATCGCATCCAGGAGAAGATGGCGGCCACCGGAGTGAAGCTGCTTTGGGGCACGGCGAACCTCTTCAGCCACCCGCGTTACATGGCGGGCGCGGCTTCCAACCCGGATCCGGATGTGTTCCGGTTTGCCGCCACCCAGGTGCGGCACTGCATGGAACTGACGAAGCGTCTCGGCGGCGAGAACTACGTCCTGTGGGGCGGCCGGGAAGGCTACGATTCCCTCCTGAATACCGATCTCGAACAGGAGAAGGCACAGCTCGGCCGCTTCCTGAAGATGGTGGTCGAGCACAAGCACAAGATCGGCTTTCAAGGAACCATTCTGATCGAGCCGAAGCCGCACGAACCCACCAAGCATCAGTACGACCACGATGTCGAGACCGTCTACGCTTTTCTGGTCGCCAATGGGCTGGAAAAGGACGTGAAGCTGAATATCGAGGCGAACCATGCAACGCTGGCCGGCCACAGCTTTGAACACGAGATCGCGACCGCGGTCGCGCTTGGCGTCTTTGGGTCGATCGACATGAATCGGGGCGATCCGCAGAACGGATGGGATACGGACCAGTTCCCGAACGACGTTCGCGAGATCACAACGGCCCTCTACTACATCCTGCAGGGCGGAGGTTTCGCGACCGGCGGCAACAACTTCGACGCGAAGCTCCGGCGGCAGAGCATCGACCCGGCCGATCTCTTTTACGCGCACATCGGGGGCGTGGACACGGTGGCGCGCGGGTTCCTTAACGCTGCCGCCATGATCGAGCGCGGAGAACTCGCGGCAATCGTCAAGGAGCGATATGCCGGATGGCAGGGCGAACTCGGCCGTGCAGT
Source organism: Bryobacteraceae bacterium (assembly GCA_041485845.1). GTDB lineage: Bacteria > Acidobacteriota > Terriglobia > Bryobacterales > Bryobacteraceae > OMOG01. The sequence continues at coordinate 11,649 of JBGPKH010000029.1, read as the reverse complement.
TCTCGATGGCAGGATGACTCTGGAGGAGTTGTCGGATGGAGCGGTCGCCGAAGCCGTCGCGCCGCAGGCGCGGTCCGGCAGGCAGGAACTGATCGAGAATCTGTTGGGCAGGTATCTCTAAGAGGCGCAGGATCGGCCTCGCGGCGCTGCTTGTGTCTTTGCGCCCGTCGCCTACCAATCGCCTTCGCGTACCACCGTGACATCGCGGGGACTGACTCCTTGCGGCCGCGCAAGTCCCGGCGCCGGTCCAGTGCCGGCGGCCAGCGTTCACTACTCGCGGAACAGCAAGGGCGCGTACTTCGAAAGGTACACCTGCCAGTTAGGCCAGCTATGTCCGCCGCCCGACTCGTTCCACACGTGCTTCACGTTCTTTTTCGTGAGCAGGTCGTCCATCGCTTTGACGCCGTTGTAGCCGGCGTCCTCGGTGCCGCAGCCGAGCCACAGGACTTTGAGCTTCTGATTCAGCATCGCCGCATCCGCTTTCTCCCATTCCGTGCGATTGCCGCCGCCGCTAAACGCGGCGACGTACGCAAACTGATCCAGATTGTGGAGCCCGATCGCCATCGACTGGCCGGCACCCATCGACAATCCCCCGATCGCCCGGTGTTTGCGGTCGGGCAAGACACGATATTTGCCTTCGACCAGAGGCTTCACCGCCGTGAGCAATTCCTTCTCGATCGCGGCCGGGTCATTGGCCGGGGCGGGAGCAGTAGACGCCGTCTTGATCTCTCGCGGCACGTGGCCGTAAGGCATCACTACAATCATCGGCTTGATCTTCCCCTCGGCGAGAAGGTTATCCATGATCACGTTGGCCCGTCCGGTCCAGGTCCAGGATGCTTCGATTTGACCGTTGCCATGCAACAGATAGAGAACCGGGTACTTCAGCTTGCCGGCCTCGTAACCCGGCGGCGTGTAGACATAGACCATGCGTTCGCCGTTCAAGTTGGCGGAATCGTAGAACTCCACGTGAACCGTCCCGTGCGGCACCCGCCGTTCTTCGATGACGGCTTTCTCTCCGCCAGGCACGATGAAGATGCTGGTCGGCCCCCAACGGCGCAATTCCAGATTCGGATTCGACGGATCGGGCATTCGCACACCGCCGTCGATGGCGTACCCGTAGGTGTAGAAACCCGCGGGCAGCGGGCCCACCGTCAGGCTCCATACTCCCTTATCGTCCCGCTGCAGCGGCATGGGTTTCTTGATCACCTCCAGAATGCCCGGCGATCCCATCAAGACCACTTCGCTCGCCTTGGGGGCGAAGAGTCGAAACGTGACGGTCCGGTCGGCGCGCACCTCGGGTGAGACCGGGACACTGTTGGTGTCCTCATAATAGGGCGCGGGACCTCGTTGGCAGTAAACCGTACCCGCAGTGGTGCAGCAAATTGCGGCGGCGAATTGCAATCGCACCTGACACCTATTTCTATGGCAGAACCTGGTAGTCGTTCGTATCTTCACGGTTTGAGCGCGCTGGGCCTGTACTCGCCGCCCTTCACTAGAAGATCGAGTATTTCTCTCGTCCTCGCGGGGCAGGCCCTCCCCTTCTGCGGCGTTAGGTTGTCGTGCTCGGATTCGATCATGGGCAGCGGTTCCCTGGGGCCGGCAATCTGGTTCAGCGCCGTCCAGACCCCGGCGGGCGGCGAAATCGTGTCGATGAAGCCCATCCCCGCAAGAACCGGCGCCTTGATGCGTGAAGCAAAATTGACGGTATCGAAATAGAGCGCGGTCTTCATCACGTCCGGGTTGTCCGATGGCCAGTTGGGGTAGCCGGCTTTCCGGCCGTGAAGATCTCCGTTGGCGTCCGCGCCGGCCGGCACGCAGACCAGCGCCGCCGTGATTCTCTCGGGCCGCAGGCCCGCCAGCACCAAACTCTGCTGGCCACCCATACTGCCTCCGGTCAGCACAATGGTCTTCCCGTCCCAGTCGGGCCGCGCCAGCAGGTAATCCAAGGCCCGCGAGTCGCGCAGGTACATGTTCAGAAAATACGATTTCTCGCGCTCCGTGTTGCCCACAGCCTGATAGTTCCGCGGCGCGTTCCCGGCGGCCTCCGACGGCAGCTTGTCGTGCGAATCCACGTTGATGAATAGCCAGCCTTCGGCCGCACGCTGCGCGGCGGCGCGCGCGTTCAACGCATACACGCCCGCGTATTGCAATTGGATGAGCGCCGGAAATTTTCCTTCCCTGGCGGGTTTGGCGACGTAGCCGTGCGTTTGCGACCCGAGCGCTTCCAGTACGAACATGCTCAACTCGACGCCAGCTACATCGGTCTGGACCGGCGTCAGAACCGGGTTGATCGGGACCTTCGCCTGTGCGGCGAGTTTGCCATCCCAGAATGCGTCGAAATCGCCGGGACGCGGCGTCGAGAGCCCGATTTTCGCCGGCGCGACCGCGGCGCCGACCGCGTAGAGTCCGTTGTTGCGGCCGGTGTTGCCTCCCACATAGCCGGGAGCGGCCCCGCGGCCCGCTCCGCCGGTGGAGGACTGCGCCGCCGGACTTGAGGCGCCGGGTACGGACGCATCCTCAACGAGGTTGGCGTACGGTTCTATAGCGACGTAGAGCATCTCCGGCTGGTCGCCGGTGATTTCGATCTTATCCTTGCCCGAGGAAAGATCGAGCTTGCCTTCTTTGAGAACCACCGCATTATTGCGCCGGATGGTCCACTTGTAGGCGTAAGTGGGTGTCACCGGACCCGGCGTTACCGTCCAGCCAACCGTTTCGCCCACGTCGTAGATGCCGCTAGTGTGGTTCGGCGTGAAGGTGAGCTGCTGGTCAATCGGCCCCCGCTGGGCGAAACCGGATACAGCCGCGGCCAGGAGGACGCAGAACAAGCGTGCGCGAATCCGAATCATAACCGTCCGTTGCCTCACTTCGCTGAGTCTCCCACACTTACGGTGAAACCCTTCAGCGGTTTATCCGCGGCGTCCAGAAGACGGGCGCAGAAGTCCGTGGCTCCGCCGCCATTGACGATGGCGGCGCGAACGATGTTCGGCCCCTTGTTGAGCGTCAGGCGTTTCGAAACGCCATCGTCGATCACCGTTTGGCGATCACCGTAAATGCCGATGACTTCCTGGCCGTTGACCCACCACACCGAAGCGGCGTTGGAGCCGATGGCCAGGCGCACGCCGCGTATCTCCCGCGGGCAATTCACCACGGTGACGGCCCAGAACAGAACGTCGGACGTCGGCTTGCCCAGCGCGCGGGCGAAGTGATAGAGGTTGACGTTGTAGTTTCTCGTGTCTACAGCGTGCCAGGCGAGTTGCGCGCCGCCGACGGTCACCTTGTCGCCGTCGTGTGGAACGACGGTGAACTGGCTCGGGAAGTACTCCTTCTTGACGGCCGCCTGGACGACGGTGTCGGTGAGTCCATTGGCGCCGATCGGCTCCAGGAGCAGCCAGCGCGGGATGAAGCCGTCTGCGCCGGGCGCTGTCTGGGGCGAAGCGGGACTCGTCAACGTGGGCGCTGGACTCTGATCCGCGGCGCGGGAAACAGCGGCAACCGCGAGAAGAGCCGAGGCGGCCCAAACGGCGACTGCCGGTACGTCGTGTTTACTTGGCGAATTCATGGATAACCCTTCGCGTACTTCGTACTCCCTGCGGATCTGGTGATTGAGGTTCACGGCGTCTTGAACAGCCAGCGGTGCCTCTCGCTCTTGGGATCGAACTTCGCCAGCGTCGCAAAACTGCTGCCTATGGCCGAAAGTACGAACGCTTCTTTGGAGTTCGGTACTTGCTTGGGCATGATCCGCCACGTGCCATCGGCAAGCTGGTCCATACGCCACAGTTGTTCGGGCCCTCCCGTGAAGGTCGGCAGGACCACTAATTCAGCCTCCCCGGTGGCGGCAAGGGCGCGGTCCGTGCCGGCGATCGTGATCTTGAAATACGGCGAGCCGGGGTAGCCGCCGGCGTTGGGTACGGCCGCTACCGTCCACTTCTGCTGGGCCTGGCACAGGTAGTTTGCCATCCGGACGTCGACGTTGCCCTCCGGCCAGTTCTTCGAGACCTGCGCCACATCTTGCGGCGGTATTACGCCGCCCTGGCCCTCGAACATTCCGCGTCCGCCGCCAACGGCGCCAGGCGCCGCTCCCGGTGCTGCTCCCGGCGCCGCTCCGGTGCCAGGGCCTGCGCCCGGTCCACCGCCCCTGCCTCCCCTGCCCCGCCGGCCACCCACGGGCATGCCCTCAACCGCAAGCTCGAGCGCCGTACCCGTGCCCACGGATTCGATCTCGAAGGTGCCGTCCTTCAAGTTCTCGCCGGCAACGGGCCAGCCGTCTTTCCACTGCAGCGGGCGGATATCCAGCACGCTGGCGCCGCCCTTGTCCAGGTCGGCTTCATAGTGCGTGGAGAACTTCTGCACGCCGTCGCCAAGATCGAGGAGGCCGAAATGGCCGGGACCAACTACGCGGCCGCCGGAGCCCAGGAACAGCTTGCCGCCGCCTTGGATCATGTCGAGGCCCTCGCTATCGAGGAAGGGGCCGGTCACTTTCTTCGCGCGGCCCACCCGTATGTTGTAGCCGGAGTCGGCGCCGCGGCAGCAACTGCCGTGAGTAGCCAGGAGGTAATACCAGCCATCGTGATAAATCATGTCGCTCGCTTCGCAGTTGATGGCGAGGTTGCGGGGCTGGTCGTTGGGGTTGCGCCGCTTACCCGTCTTGGGATCGAGTTCGACCAGCCGGATATAGCCGAAATAAGAGCCATAGACCAGCCACAGCCTGCCGTCATTGGGATCCAGAAAGACGCCCGGATCGATGGCATTGCAGTCTTCGACCCCGTCGGAGGAGGCCACCACCCCGCCCTCTTCCCACTTGTAGTCGGGGGCATCCGGGTCGAGCGTCTTGTTCCAGATCATATTGACCGCGGCTCTGGGCTGCGCCCCGATGTTCGCCGCTACATACACGTAGTAGCGGTCCCCGATGTGGATGACGTCTGGGGCCAACCCGCGCCGCGGGAGCGCGCCGCCGCGTTTCCAGTTCCAGCCATCATCGGAGACCAGCGAAGAACCACCGGTGCCGTAGGTGTAGAATCTGCCGTTGCACTGCATTACCGTGGAGGGGTCGTGGATGCCGAATTGGCCGTCTAGCGCCAGCGCCAGCGAAGCCAGGGCGAGAGCGGTTACCAGAAGAGCTTGTTTCATAGGATCTTGGGTAATTCTCCTTACGGCAAGTGCTCCGGTGCAAGCTGTGCCCGGCACTCCATTCGTTCCGCTGCGGTAGCTGAGTGCTACAGCTTCATTTCCCATCCCTTGCGGAGGAACGGCTTGACATATCGGTTGGCCTCTTCATTGTTGCTGAAACGCCGCTTGTTCGCGTCCCACATCAGCTTTCCGGGGACACGGGCCGCGATTGCGCCCAACGAGAGCCACTCGATGTACTTCGTCGCGACCGCGAAGTCCGATACGCCCGGCGCGCCGCCCTTACAGGAGCGAATCCAGTCCTGCTGGTGATTGACGCCGCGCTGCAGCAACTGCGGCGGCAGTTTGTATTCCGCCCACCGAGATGCCGGCAGCAGCCAGACGCCTTCGCCGCGGGAGGTGGTTGCCATGTACCCCTTCGATCCGACGAAGACAGCGCCGTTGCCGGGAGCGCGCATTTTGGGATCTTGAGAAACGCCGGGAGGAAGGCCGCGTCCACCCGGGCCACCCGGCCCGCGGCCGCCGCCCGGAGGAAACGCCCCGCCACGGCCCTGTTGCGCCATGGGCTTACCATCGGCCGTCAGTTGGGTGCTGACCAGCATCATGCCGTCGCCGCCCTGAACGAACGGACGGCCCTTCTCGGCCAGATTGTTCATCGGCGGGAAGAGGCGCTCGCCTTCGGCCATTCCTTGGGGATCCTGGAAGTCGCCGCGCATGTTCTGGTACGTATGCACGGTCACGGGTGGCATGCCTCCCCGCGCCGGAAATTCGAAGACAATGTGAGCGCGCAGCGGCCACACCCACTGGTTCTTGCCCTCCACGTAAACGCACTCTACGCTGGTCGGGCTGGCCTTATCGAGTTGCAGTGCCAGGTGGGCCGGTCCGAGATTGTGCACCAGCCAATCGCCCAGCGATCCGCCGGTGGAGAAGTCGATGAAGGCGCGCCACTGATTCGTCATCAGTGGATTGAACTTGCGAGCTTCGGCGCAGCCAAGCCACAGGTCCCAATCGAGTGTCGAGGGGACGGACGTTGCCTCGGGTCCGGTGGCCGGGATGTTGGGCTGGCCTCCATAGATGCCGCCGGTCCAGGCATGGAGTTCATTGACCTCGCCGATCTCGCCCGACCAGAAGATCTCGCACGCGGTCTTGGTGCCCTCGTGGTTCCATCCCTGGTTGCCCATCTGGGTCGCCACTTTGTATTTCACCGCCGCGTCTGCCAGCAACTGCGCTTCCCAGGCCGTTCGCGTCAAGGGCTTCTCGCAATAGACGTGTTTGCCATGCTGCATGGCGAGCAGCGCCACCGGTGTGTGCATGTGATCGGGAGTGGCGATCATGACCGCGTCAATGTTCTTGCCCTCGGTCTCGAACATCTTGCGATAATCTCTGTACTTTGTGGCCTTGGGGTATTGCGCGAAGCCGCGGGCGGAGCGCTCCACGTCCACATCGCACAGCGCGACAATGTTCTCGGTCGCGGCGGCGCCGACGAGGATCGCCGGGCCACGCACGCCGAGTCCGACGGCCCCGATATTGAGCTTTTCGTTCGGCGACTTGTAGCCCATTGCTGAGAGACCAGGCGTACTCCCGAACCCGCCCGAAGGAACCGCTCCCGCCAGCAGCGTGCCGTAGAAGAAATAGCGTCTGGAAAATCGATGATCTTGCACCACGAGCCTCCTAACCTTGAGATCCAACAGCCAAACTGTAGCAGACGGCGGAGTTTGGGGGAGTTCTACAGCCAGTCGGCTATCTCCCGAAACCAACGCTAACACGCAACCTCGGTGCAGGCTAGGTTTGGCACGGTGTCGTGCGTTCAAACATTAATGGAATCTTAAGGATACTCCCAGAACAAGGCTCCACGGCGGCGGTTCTTAACGGTGCTGGCTAACGGTTAACCGGACGGGCCGTGTAAGATCCTGTCAGGCCAGCAGGATCCTTCGTACCTCACCTTCCGGATCGTCGACCATGCGGCAGTGATTGTCGAACACCATCGTCTGGCAGCGAACCGGATCGCTCGGGGTCCAGGCTAATCCGGGCTGGCTGGGATTGCCGGTGCGGGCGAAGTTTACCCACGCCGTGGCCATCTTTTTCGCGAGCGCCTGCGCCTCGGGTGTGTTGCCCGTGCCTTGCTCGCAGCGCTTCGTGTTGTCGAAACAGAACGCGAGTTCGGCTGTGTGCCATGCGCCCGCATCCTCCAGCATCGGTGACTGCCATGTGAAGTAATACTGATAGACTGGGGCTCCTTTCTGCTCGTACTTCAGCTTCACCATACGCTGGATGTTATTGCGCGAGGTCAGGCCGTTTACTCCATAAGACAGGGTGCGAATGCTCTTCTCCGGGTGCGCCTTCTTCATCGCTGCGATCAGGGCCGTTGCCTTGGCCTCTCCCCAAATACTGGCCAGGGTGGCGTGCCACTGCGTTTCCGAGGGACGCGATCTCATCGAATTCCCTTCTTCACTGACGTTGCCGATCAACAGGGGCACATTCTTCGAAATCTCCGGCGCCACGTCATAGAAGGAGCGCAACGTCACGATCCGCCCGTCGATGGTGGGCGACCAGCCGACGCGCGGCGTGCGGCTCGGAGGCCCGCCCGGACCCGCCGCGCCTGCCGCCGGCGGACTCAGTTTCGCAATGACGGCATTGCCCGCCGAGTTCAGTCTGGCCCATTCCATCTTCCGCAGAGAAGCCAGGTCGTTGGGCTGCAGTCCCAACTCCTTCATCAATTGCCGGGCCAATTCTCTGGACTGATCGGCGCCGGGCAGATTGCTGCCTCCGCCGGACTGCACCGATGCCCGATGGAACAGGCCGGCTGCCGGCGGCATGCCCATCAAACAGGTGACTTTGGAGCCTCCGCCCGACTGCCCATAGATCATCACGGCGTCCGGATCGCCGCCGAAATTGGAGATGTTCTCATGCACCCAACGCAGCGCCGCAACTAGGTCGGTCATTCCCACGTTGACCGAATCCGCATACGCAGGTCCGCCGATCTCGGATAGATCGAGGAACCCGAGCAGGTTGAGCCGATGATTCACGGTCACGGAAACGGCGTCGTGTTGGCGGGCCAACTGCGCCCCTTCCTGCGAGGGCAACTCATAGGCGGAGCCGAAGGTAAAACCGCCGCCATGAAAGTAGACCAATACCGGACGCTTGCCGGTCAGAGAGGGCGTCCAGACGTTCAGCTTGAGCATGTCTTCGCTCATGTAGCCGTCGTCCCAGTCATACAGGAAGGATTGTTCGATCGCCGTGTAGTCGTGCAGACGCTGCGGGCAGTTGGATCCATAGATCAGGGCGGGATATTCGCCGTCCCACGCCTTGGGAGGTTTGGCGGGAAGCCACCGGTTCTCTCCGCTCGTATCCTGGCCATACGGTATGCCCTTGAATGTGAGGACGCCGCCATCGATGTACCCGCGGACTTTCCCGTACTGCGTTTTCGCCCCCGCGGAACGAGGTGTCGAGCAATTGCCTGGACCCTGATGTGCGGCGGTCTTGGTTCCATCGGCCGCGGCGGTCGGCATTGCCAGGGCGGCGCCGATTCCCGCTGCCGGCAGGAGCAGCGCCCGGCGGCGATTCATTCTCGTGCGATCGTTGGATTGAGACATTGCTTCTCCTTTTCAGTGACTCCTATCAGCGATACACCCGCCCGCCTAATCACGCGCTCAGGAAAGCCCGCCCACGAGCGCTACCATTCCGCTACCGAACCGTCTTCGTGAAAGACCCGCGCCATCGGCCGCGTGCCGGCGAACGGATACTTCGCGAGGCTTTCCTCGGTCAGTTCAAACCCCAACCCCGGCTTTTGCGCCAGGGGGAATCGTCCTTCCACCATTCGCATGGCCGGGAAGCCCAACCACTCCTGCCAGATCTTGTCCGTCGCGCCGGGCTGGATTTGACCGCAGATTTCCTGCACGACGAAGTTAGGCATCGCGGCATTCACGTGCAGCGTGGCCAAACCGCCGATGGGGCCTTCGCAGGCGTGGGGCGCCATGGAGATGCCCGATACCGCAGCCATTTGTGACACCTTCCAAAGCCCGGTGATCCCGCCTACGTGATTGATGTCGGTCTGGAGAATATCCACAACACCCATCTCGATCAGCTCACGGCATCCGTAGAGGGCCACCAACCGCTCTCCGGTGGCGATCGGGGTTGTCGAGCGCCGCGCGATCTTCGCCATTGCCTGGACGTTTTCAGGTGGGCACGGCTCTTCGATGAACAGCAGGTTTAGCGGCTCGACCTCCTTCACCAGGATCGAGGCGACACTGGGGCTGGTCTTCGCGTGGAAATCCACTGCGATGTCGATGTCCGGGCCGAGCGACTCGCGCAGCACTTGCATGGACTTGACTGCCGCGGAGATCTTCTTGCGCGTCTCGATCCATTCGTAAATGGCCGGCAGGCCGGTTTTGAAGCACGAAACGCCCTGCTGGATGGCGGTCTCACGCAGCTTTGCCAGCGCTTCAGGTGTGCGCACACCGTCAGCGTGATAGTAACCGCGAACACCACGCGGATCGAGCGGGCCGCCCAAAAGCTTGTACACCGGGACGCCGAGCGCTTTCCCGCGGATGTCCCACAGCGCCTGGTCGATGGCCGAAATCGCCGAGCCCATCACCGGCCCGGCCCGGTAGAAGCTATGCACGTACATCGACTGCCAGATGTGCTCGACCTGCATCGGATCTGCGCCAATGACAAAATCGCGGAAGTCCTCGATGCAGGCCATGGTCGCCCCGGCCTTGCCCTCCAGGGTGCCCTCGCCCCATCCCACCAGGCCCTGGTTCGTTTCGAGCTTGCAGAATACGTACGGCCGGTCGGAAGTTCGCGTCAGCGAAACGCCGAATACCTTCATGCCGCTGACCTTCAGCCCGGATTGCAGGGGATCGAAGCCGGCGAGTGTGGCCTGCCCGAGCCCCCGGCCGCCCTGAGGAGGCGCGAATCCACAACCGCAGTCCACGATCGGGCGCCGCTGCCCGCGGCCTTGCGCGAACGCCAGGCCGGCGCCTCCCAGTGCCAGAAAAGATCTACGCTGCATGGTATTTCTCCAGGGCTGATTCATTCAACTGAATACCGAGTCCGGGACCGGTTGGAAGCTGCAAGAAACCGTCGCGCGGTGTCTCCACGCCGCCGGAGACGATGGCGGCGCGCATTTCGCGGTCCTTCGGATCGTCCGGCAAGGGCACATGCTGGATGAAGAAATTCGGCACGCTGGCGGCCAGGTGGAGCGCCGCCGCGGTGGCGACCGGTCCACCGTCGTGGTGGGGAGCGATCGCTACGTAATAGGCCTCCGCGAGTACGGCGATACGGCGCGCGCCGCTAATCCCCCAGTGTGCGATGTCCGGGCGCACGACGTCGACGAGTCCCTCGCGCAACAGCGCCAAAAACACGCCGGGATCGCTGATGCCGCGCCCGAAGCCCAAAGGTGTCACCGTCTCGCCCGAGACCTTGCGCACGGCTTCGAGGTTGGAGACGGAACACGGCTCGTCGAACCACAGAGGATGGGAACTCTCGATAGCCCGCGCAACCGATGCCGCATCACCGGCGGTCAGCGAGCCCTGAGCGCTGAGCACGAAGTCGCGGTCTTCGGGCAATTGCTTCACCAGCGCCTGCACCTGGTTCTCGTAGGCCTTGCCCTGGTTGCGGGACGCCGGTTTCGGGGCCGGGATATTGACCGCACTGAATGCGGCCACGTTGGCATCGGTAAAGGCGCGGACCTTATGTCGCGTCGGACCGCCGAGCACGCGGAAGACCGGTGTGCGGCACACCTTGCCGGTAATATCGAGCAGAGCCATGTCGAGAGCGCCGGCCAGAGGCGAAGACTGGTCAATCGCTGCGTACAGCGTGGCCGATCTGCCAGTCCATTCCTTCTCTAAAGCTCTCGCGTCCTGTTCCGCAGCATGCGCGCACTCGCCCCATCCGGTCAGTCCGGAGCGAGTCTTCACACGCAAGATCGTGTATCGATTGAAGGAGACCGGCTCGCGAACGGGAAACCATCTCAGTTCTGTAATCGTGTGCTCTCCGGATTCGGGTCTTGCTACCGCGGTCTGCGGCGCAAATCCGGCGCTCAAACGCGCCCTGCGCCGGGTAATGGTGTGATTCATTGGTCCGCTCCAAATCAAAAATACAATTTCAACGCGAGCTGCATCTGACGCGGCGTGTTGATCTGATCGCCGGCCGTCTGGCTCAGAATGCCGAACGTCTGAGATTGAATCGTCAGCGATCCCTGCCCGAAACGCACCCGGTTGAATGCGTTAAACATCTCGGCGCGGAGATCCGCCCGCAGCCGTTCGCGGATGGAGAACGTCTTGGCCAAGGAGAAGTTCTCGTTGTAATTCGGAAAGGCCCGGAACTTCGGATTGTAGCGCGTCATATTGCCGAACGTATTGGCCGGCTGCGCGGGGAAGAAACTGGCCGCTTGAATCGTGCGATCCACCGCGGGGTCGAAGTGGTCGCCCTTCGTCGCGGGCTGCCAATTCTCGTAGGTGCTGATAATCGGCCGCAGACCGCCTCCGAACAACGGCACGCTGTTGGTCGTGCCGAGAGCGTTCG
>JBGPKH010000028.1:0-28644 GCA_041485845.1 Bryobacteraceae bacterium | reverse complement strand
AGCGCGGAGCGGAGTCGTTGTTCCGCTAGCGCGCGACCGTCTAAGAGGCTCATCGCACTGCCAACCGGACTTGGTGAGATCGCCGGTATCCCGCGCCGCGAGATAGATCGCCCGATTCCCGTCGAATCCCGGAGAAAAGACGATCTTCAGCGTTAAGGTCAGTGTGTTCGCACTCCCAACTGCCGAGGCGACGGCCGAGTCAACGCTGCACTGACTGTTGCTCAAACCGGCGTAGAGCCGCGCCGGCTTCGTTCACCACGTACTCGCGGTCAACGTGGGGTGGGCGCGCCGGCTCCCACCCCTTGTCCTCGTCCGCCCGTTTGCTAACGTTTCACCGGCAGGTTTCCGGCGGCGGATTGCGCGGCCGCGCTGCAGATCGGGTGGCCCCAGCCTAAGGCGCTGATCCCTTCGGGATGACCTGCGGGGTACACGATGTCGTACACGATGTTGTCCGGCCGCGTAGCGTCTCCGCTCACTCCGCCAGGGAGGTAGTCGAGAAACAGCGTGTGCCGCGTGCGCCAGGCGATGTTGTGATCGGCGCACGAGGAATCGCCGCTGACACCCAAGCCGCCGACCAGCACGTGCTGCGCGTTATACAGCGCCAGTCCCCCGCCGAAAACGTTGATCCCGCCGATTCGTCCCCCAACCATCGGGTCGTTGGGCTGCCCGTTGTTTGCCGGATTTCCGCGGTAGGCCACTCCGGTATCCACCGGATTGCTGTGCTGCAACCCGAATAGGGTGCCCCCATCCTGCGTCGCGCTGTAGAGATTGGCCGTAGAAAGGACCAGCGCGGTAAGGCTGAAGGCGTTTGCGGTATTGGCTTTCTGAGCCGAGATCACGCGGCTTCCGGGCCACTGCGAGCCGCGATCGGCGCCGGTGAATGCCACCGCGCAGACCACCCCGTCGCGATTCACAATGGTTCCCCACATGTTGAGACTGAATCCTCCGTTAGCTGGCGGCAAAAGCGCACCCTGCAGCGCCGCTTTGAGCGCCGCCTGGTTGGGCAAGTCCTTACAGGAAGCGCGTGCCTCATCGTCGTCCGCCCGTATGATACCGGTCGTCATCGTGATCATCAGGCCGGTCAGGGCGAGTTTGACCGGTAATCCTTGTAGTGACTGCATCTCAACTCTCCTTTGAACCCGTTCTGGGATCTGGAGACTCTATCACGATTGCGCGTTTCTGTCGGTGTGAAAACACACCATCAGTCTATGGCTCGCCCCAGCGCTACCGCATGGAGAGGGATTCCCACCCTCGGGCCAACTTGTGTATCGTATTCCATGTGCTTCGACGCGCTGCGATCCTGGTTCTGCTGGCGGCCTCCTGCCCGGCCCAGGATCTCCCCGGAATGGAGCGGCTGATCCAGTCTTATGTCTCGAGTGGGAAGTTCATGGGCTCCGTCCTGGTGGCCCGCGGCAGCGACGTCCTGCTCAGCAAGGGCTACGGCTCGGCCAACCTGGAGTGGAACATCGCCAACTCGCCCTCCGCCAAATTCCGACTCGGGTCGATCACCAAGCAGTTCACCGCGGCCTCGATCCTGCTGCTGGAAGAACGCGGCAAGCTGAAGACCGAGGACCCGGTGAAGAAGTACGTCGCCGTCGCGCCCGCCGCCTGGGACAAGATCACGATCCGCCACCTGTTGACCCACACGTCGGGGATTCCCAACTTCACCTCGTTTCCGGATTACCGCGCCTCGGAGCCCTTCGCCACGCCGGTCGAGAAGATTGTGGCGCGCTTTCGCGACAAGCCGCTCGACTTCCAGCCCGGCGAGCGGTGGAGCTACAGCAATTCCGGGTACCTGCTGCTGGGCTATCTGATCGAGAAGATCACCGGCGGGAGCTACGGACAATTCGTGCGCGACAACCTCTTCACTCCGCTGGGCATGCGGGACTCGGGGTACGATTCGAACCCCGCGGTCATCCCGCACCGCGCCTCCGGATACACCTCCGGCGCCGGCGGCATGGAAAACGCCGGGTTCATTCACATGAGCATCCCGCACGCGGCCGGCGCGCTCTATTCGACTACCGAAGACCTCTTGCGTTGGGAGCGGGGACTCTTTGGCGGCAAAGTGCTTTCCGCCGCCTCGCTGCAAAAAATGACCACTCCGTTTCTCGGCGATTACGCGTTCGGCCTGGCGGTGCGCACAGTGAACGGCCGCAAGGTGATCGAACATGGCGGCGGCATCGAAGGCTTCAATACGTTTCTGGCGTGGTACCCCGAGGACCGCCTGACGGTCGCGGTGCTGGCCAATGTCAACGGACGGGCGCCCGAGGAGCTTGCCGGCAAACTGGCGGCGTTGGTGCACGGCGAAAACGTGGAATAGGCCGGGCAATCTACCGGCCGGCCAACAGCCCGTACACGTCCACTTCGCTCTTCGCGCCCACATAAACGCGCCCGTTCACCACGGTCGGGATGGCGAATCGCAGGCACTTTCCCGCGCGGTCGCGAGCGGAGTTCTGTTCGCTGTTGTACAGCTCGCGGGCCACATTCGCGGCATCGTAGGCGCGAAGAACGGCGGGCGTGTCCGCAGACCGCCAGCCCTTGGATTGCAGAAGCCAGACGATGCCGTCGCGCGCTCCGTTGGCGGACACCGCCGGCGTAGCGCCGGGATCGATGAACCTCTCCGCGCCACTCGCCACCGGCCCCAGCAGTTGGCCGCGCTCCACCTTGAAGTCCTTGAGTACATCGTTGCTGGCGAGCACGTACACATGGCCATTCCAATAGCTCGGCGTGCCGAAGAACATATCCCGCAGCGGTATGGCTTGCAGTGCATCCTGAGGTTTGTCCGGCTGATACTTTCCGAGATGGTCGCGATCGAGCACGTACAGCACCGCGCCTTTGCCGCCCACCAGCAGCAGGTGCGGATGCGGCCCCGGCTGATCGGGAAGCAGAAGCGGTCCGCCCGAGCCGAGATCCGCATCGTCGGCGTTCAACTGCTGCTGGTTGTACGGCGTGTAATAATCGGCCACCTGCAGGCCCGGACTCAGCTTCAGAACGCTGTCGCCGTAATCGCGGCCGTTGGCAGCGGCATCGAACTTCCCGTTGCCCGTGACCACGAAGACGTTGCCCTGCGCATCGGCGGCGGGCGCCGCATCGCCTTGCCAGATACCGCTTTCCTCGGCATCCGGCGACGTGTTGAAGACCGCCGTTTGCGCCAGCGTGTGCGAATCGTAGGCCATGATCCATCCGTGGTACGGCTTCACGTCGCACGACGATCCCCAGGTCAGATACACGTGATCGTTCGCCAGCAGCAGGCCCGCGCGCGGCAGTTCCCGCAAGGGATCGAAATCCAACTGCCCGGTGCGCCCCTTCACCGAAGCCTGGATCTCCTTGGGTCCGCCGAACTTCTCCACTCCGGTAGTGATCGCCAGCGCGTGCAGTCGCTGCACCAGGCGGCTGCCCGAGAGTGCGCCCCCACTCTCCTTGGTCCGCGCGAGCACGAATAGCGTACCGCTCTGCCGATCGATCGCCGGCGTCGGAGTGATTCCGATTTCCGGCCGGAT
Organism: Bryobacteraceae bacterium; assembly: GCA_041485845.1. Taxonomy (GTDB): domain Bacteria; phylum Acidobacteriota; class Terriglobia; order Bryobacterales; family Bryobacteraceae; genus OMOG01. Next base: position 25,144 of record JBGPKH010000028.1, on the reverse strand, counting down.
GAACGGGCATTGGACGTCGGAGACCGGGACCGCCTGCGCGCCGGATCCCAGGAAGTTGACGTGCCACAGCGGCTCGGTGACCTTGCCGTCGGCGTCGAAGGCGTAGACACTGTCGTGCTCGGTGGCCACGTACAGCACGTTGTGCGTGCCCTTTCCGGGAATCTCCACTCCCGGCAGGTAGAGCGGCTGCGCGTAAATGTCGCCGTCCACGCGGAAAGAGGAGATCTTGCCGAACTGCGCGGAGTTGACGTTGCGCGGCGTGAGGATGGTCTCGTTGAGATTGGCGCCGGTGCGCGCGTTGTCGTACTGTGAAGTCGTGACCTGCGCGGTCAATTGCAGGCACAAAAGCAGGTTGAGGCTCCAGCGAAGGCGGAACATTCCTCCTGGCCCGATGTGGGGCAGGTTGTCAACCTGCAGGCGGGTTGTGAACCCGCCTCTTCTCTTTGGCCCTTTCTTCATCACATGCCTCGCAGCACCACCACGGTCACATCGTCGCTTCGCGAAGCGCCGCTAAAGTGCGACACCTCGTCCACGATCTTCTGCGCCAGCGCCCCGGCGGGCAGCGTCTGATAATCGCACAGCACGCGAATGAGGCGCTCCTCTCCGAATTCCTCCCCGTGATCGATGCCGGCTTCGGTGACGCCATCGGAGTACAGGATTAAGGTGTCGCGCGGCCGCAGTTCCACCACCACTTCCGCACAGTTCCAGGTGCTGAACGCGCCCAGCATGGTGGCTGTCGGCTCCAGTTGCTCGATGCCGCCCGAGGCCCGCGCCAGCAGCGGCGCCACGTGGCCGCAGTTCACATAACGAAGCTTGCGCGTGCGGTCGTCGTACAGCCCGAAGAAGAGCGTGGCGAAGCGCTCCGGCTCGGTCGAGTCGAAGAAGTGCCGGTTGACCGCCTTGAGAGCCTCGGCCGGCCGAAGCAGGGCGCCCGGCGCCTGGTTGCGGAACGAGGCCTGCAAGTTCGCCATCAGCAGCGCGGCGGGAACGCCCTTGCCCGACACGTCGGCCAGCACGAAGCCGAGCGTGTGGTCGCCGGTGTCCAGGAAGTCGTAGTAGTCGCCGCCCACCTCGCGCGCGGCCACGCACTGGCCCGCATAATCCAGCGTTCGCAGAAGGCGCACGTTGCGCGGAAACAACTTCTGCTGAACGTTGGCGGCGATCTCCAGCTCCGACTTGCGGCGGCGTTCGGACTCCGCCTGTTTGCGGATGGCCGCCAGCAGTCGCTCGTTGTCCCAGGGCTTCTGGATGAAATCGCAAGCGCCGCGCCGCATGGCCTCCACGGCGAGATCGAAGCTGCTCCATGCGGTCATTACCATCACGGGTGCGTGGTTGCCTTCCGCCTCGAGCGTGGCGAGCAGGTCCATGCCTTCCTCGCCGGAAGTGGTGTCCCGCGTGTAGTTCAGGTCTACCAGGATGAGATCGAAGAGCTCCGTGCGCACGGCGCGCAGCAGCGCCTGCGGCGAATCCACTGCCACCGCCTGCCAGCCTTGGCCTTTGAGGAGCAGCCGCAACGCTTCCAGCACGTCGGCCTGGTCGTCCGAAATCAGCACACGGAAAGGCTTGACCTCCATAACGTACGTCAACATCTCTGACGCGCAACGAGCACGTTTGGTGCCGCCGGAAAGTGTCCGTCTCTCAGAAGTTTGGCACACTTGCGGCTGTCCGTTTTCGGGACGGCCTGTCTGGTTTTGGTGGGGCAGGCGCTTTCGCCTGCCACTGGAGATTGGCCAGGCGGATTAGGAAGGTCTCCGGTGGAACGATTACGACAGCGGCGGGCAACGGAGTTGCCGCCTTCTCCGGGGACGGAGTTCCCGCCACGAATGCATCGCCGTACGATCCAACGGGCGTGGCGGTGGATTCCGCCGGCAACCTCTACATCGCAGACCTAGGCCTAGGCAACGGGCGCTTTCGGAAGGTTGCCGGTGGGATGATCACGACCGTGGCGGGCAACGGGGCCTTTGCGTTCTCTGGTGATGGGGGACCCGCCACCAGCGCATCATTCGACCAGCCGGCAGGCGTGGCAGTAGACTCCGCCGGAGGCCTGTACATCGCCGTGCCCTCCGCGGAGCCGTTGGCGAGGACCGACGCCACGCCCACGGTGACGATCGGGGGTAAGGCGGCACAGGTGTCGTTCAGCGGACTGACGCCCCAGTATGCGGGCTTATATCAGATCAACGCCGAAGTTCCGACGGGGATCGCGACGGGCGATGCCGTGCCGGTGGTGATCAGCATTTCGGGGCAAACGAGCCCCGTGGTCACGATGGCGCAGTAAAACGGGATGGCGCTGGAAAGAACTCCTCGGCGCTGGTCGAGGTGCTGGTCGTGAATTGCCTCACCCACCCCAGCCTTTCAATCCACCCCCCATCCTTTGCTATCCTCAGTGCAAATGGATCGAGTCGAACAAATCCGGTGCGACGCTTGTAGCCAGAGCACACCAACCTACGACATCGTCAACTGCGGCTCCACGGAACAAGGCTACAGGCGACTTTGTAGCCGCTGCTTCAACGCGGAAGTGGCCAAATTAGACGGTTTGGACGGATTTGAAACCGTCACCTTCGAGCCCGTGAGTCTCGCGGACTCGACCGGAGAAGTCCACGAGTTTCACTTTCGAACCCGTTTGTTCGGGACGGGGGTCGCCTTGGATGCCTTCGAGCTGCGCGACGGAAATCGGGCTGGCTACCAGTTCCAGGTCATCGGTGATCCGAAGGAGGATCTGCTCGTCCTGCTCGGGCGCCTGATCGCCAAGATGCGCCGCGCCCTATCCACTAAGCATGTCGAGCACGGTGAATATGGATTGGAAATCGCGGATCACCGAGTGGTGCGAGGCCGGATCGAGTGGGACGATGACTACGATGGCAGTCTGCCGCTCCTCATCATCGATGGTCGAGCGATTGCCTGGGAGGACTTCGGGCGTATGTTGATGACCTTTGAGGGTTTCCAGTTCAAATTCAATATTGCCGACAAGAGCGAAGAACTATGACCCCAGCCTTTAGATTTAGACCATGCCTGGACGATGCCTAGCCGGGCTTGCCCACCCGCTCGTACATCTCCACAAATCCGTCCAGCGAAATCTGCTCGGCGCGCAACCCCGCCTCGGGCCAGGCCTCGATCGCTTCCTTACCGTAAATCCCGGCCAGATTGTTGCGCAGCGTTTTCCGCTTCTGGCGGAAGCACTGTCCCACGAAACGGAGGAAGGCGTCCGCATCGACGAACGCGGCACCCGCCGGCCGCGGCTCCAACAGAACCACCGCCGAATCGACTTTCGGCGGCGGATGAAAAGCCGGCGGTTTCACTTCAAACAGCAGCCGGGCCACTCGAACACTGCTGTCTCGACGGTCAGGAAACCGTAATCGCGGCTGCCGGGTTTGGCCGCCAGCCGTTCGGCAACCTCTTTCTGCACCAGGAAGACGGCGCGGGAAAACCGCAAGCGCAAGGCCTTTTCCAGGATCGGCGACGTGATGTAATACGGCAGGTTGCCGGCGATCGCCGCCGGACCCCACCGCGCGAGATCGGTTTCGAGCACGTCCGCCCGCACCACTTCGAGGCGTGGTTCCCCGGCGAATTTCCGCTCGAGGTGTGAGGCCAGGTAGGGGTCCACCTCGATCGCCACGACGCGAGCGGCTCGCTTCAGGAGTCTTTCGGTCAACGCACCGCGGCCGGGACCGATCTCGATCACCAGATTCTCGGGAGAAGGGCAGGCGGCCGCGGCAATACGCTCCAGGACAGAGCCCTTGATCAGAAAATGCTGGCCGAGCCTGGGATGCGGCACCGGGGCGCCGCTAGCTGCGCAATGTACGGGCGAGAGGCCGTTGGACGGCGTTCACCTTGGACGGAATGGGCACGCCCAGGAACGTGGCCGGCTTGAACTTGGAGAACATGATGATGTTCGTCAGGTCCTGCGTCAATTGGCCGCGGGCGACGGCGTAATCGCTGACGTTGCCATTTTCGTCAACCGTGAGGGTCACCACGTTGGCGTCATCCGCAACCACCGCGTCCACGCGCTCCAAACGGGGAGTATTGTCTCTCTCCGCGGGCATGTAGTCTCCACTCGAAGCGCCGACTACCACTTGCCCATCGGGAAAGAACGCTTGATCGGCGAAGTTGTGCTCGAAGCTCAGGCTCGGGACCAGGACGCTGAAAATCACCAACGCGGAGAGAATCCCGCCCGCGAAGGGCAGCGCAAACGGGCGCATCAGGTTGTCGAACCGCAACTGCGTGCGGCCGCACCAGTACTGAACCCGCGCCGATACGGTGGCGCGCGAAAGCTGGCGTGCGCGCTCATGAGATGCCATCACCCACAGTCGCGCGTTCAAGTCTGCCGGCACCGGCGGCCCATCCATACGGAGCAACGCCCGCCGTTGATTCTGGATCGCTTCCAAATGCTCATCACACTCCCTGCAGGCACCAAGGTGCGCCAACACCTTCTCCCGCTCGCCGGCCGCGATCCTGCGGTCGAGGAGTGGTGAGATCAGTTCTTGCACGTGGTCACAGCTCATAAACTTCATTCCGCCGTCTTAGGCACTAATCGCAACGCCGGCCTGGCTTTCAGGCTGCCCGCGAGTTGTTCCCGCAGGGCTTCGCGGCCGCGCAGGATTCGAGACTTCACAGTCCCCAGGGAAACGCCCAGGACTTCCGCGATCTCTTCATAACTCAGGTCCGTGATGTCCCTCAATACCACGGCCTCGCGGAAAATGGGGTTGATCTTTTCGAGCGCCGTCTCGATCATGCGATGCTGTTCGCGATCGACTGCTTCGTCGAACGGCGACCGGCTGCGGTCCGGTAAGATCTCCTTCCAGTTGCGAGCTTCTTCCGGGTTGGTGTCCAACTCTACTTCCCGCCTCCGGTGACGGAAAAACCATCGCCGCGCATTGTGCGCTTCATTAACCGTGATCCGGTAAATCCACGTCTTGAGCGTGCTCTGCCCGCGGAAATTCCCGATGTTGCGGAATACCTTGAGAAAGACTTCCTGGACCACGTCGCAGGCTTCCGACTGGTCGTTCAGCAGCCGTAACGCCAGCGTATAGACCGGCTGCTGGAATCGGGTCAGTAATTCTTCGTAGGCACACTCGGAGACCTGGCGCAAGGACTCGACCAAGCGGAGATCTTCGACCTCTCCGCCCGCTCCGCCCGCTTCCGCCGTCCGTTCCGAACTCAAGTCCAAGATTGAAGTGGCCACCGGTCAGCCTCGATTTCAGCTCTCGCGCTTTGGCGAGCCTCGCGCTTGGCGAGCCTGACTTCAAGCTACCAGGAATACCTTACTAGCGCAATCCTAGTAGACACCGCCCCGCGGCGGAAAGTTCCCCTGCCGCACAACCTTCAGCAAATCAATTGGTTGCGGGTGGGTGCCAACTTCGGGATACAATCGGAGAGAGCGTATGAAATCAGCGTCTTCGATCATCCTCATGACTTTGGCCGCCTGTATGGGCGCCGCCTGTATTGCGCAGGCCGCGCCCATCCGCGCCCTGATCGTCGATGGCCAGAACAACCACGACTGGCGCCGCACCACGCCGGTGCTGAAGAAGATCCTCGAAGACACCGGCCTGTTTCAGGTGGAGGTCATAACTACCCCTCCCAAGGGAGGCGACTTCAGCGGCTTCCGGCCGGAGTTCGCCAAATTCCAGGTGGTCGTGTCCAACTACAATGAATTCCCCGACGGCAGCAAGTGGCCCGATGAAGTGAAGTCCGCTTTTGAAAAATACATGCAAGGAGGAGGCGGCTTCGTCTCTTATCACGCCGCCGACAACGCCTTTCCCGACTGGCCCGCATATAACCTCATGATCGGGATCGGCGGTTGGTTGGGCCGCAACGAGAAAGCCGGTCCCTACTGGTATTTCCGCGACGGCAAGCTGGTGTCCGACCCGGCGCCCGGCAACGCCGGCAACCACGGCGCGCGCACTCCCTTTCCGGTGGTCATCCGCAACGCGCAGCACCCCGTGACCAAGGGCCTGCCCGCCCAGTGGATGCACGCGTCCGACGAGCTCTACTCCAAGATGCGCGGACCCGGAGAGCACATGGACGTGCTGGCCACCGCCTGGTCCGACCCGGCGAACCGCGGCACCGGACACGACGAGCCCATGTTGATGGCGCTCGGTTTCGGCAAGGGCCGCATCTTCCACACTACCCTGGGGCACGACCCCGCGGCGATGCAGTGCGTCGGCTTTATCGCGACCTTCGCCCGCGGCGCCGAGTGGGCCGCGACCGGGAAAGTCACGCAAAAGGCGCCGCAGGATTTCCCGGGCGCCGGCCAGGTGAGTACCCGCTGACTCATGCCCCTCATTCCGGCCCCCGAGCTCAAACGATTCGCGGAGCAGATCCTGCTCGCGGCGGAAGTGCCGCCCCACAAAGTCACGGTGGTTGCCGATTGCCTGATCTCCTCCAATCTTCGCGGCGTGGATTCGCACGGAATTCAACTGCTCCCTTTCTATATCGACCAGTTGCTGGCCGGTGAAGTGGACGCGCGCGCGGATGGACGGGTGGTCTCCGAAAGCGGGTCGTGCCTCGTCTTCGACGGGCAGAACGCCCTCGGGCAATGGGTGGCGGAAACCTGCTGCGGGCACGCCGTGCGCGTCGCCCGCGATCGGGGAATAGGGATGGTGGTGGCGCGCGAATCGAACCACTTCGGCCCGGCGGCGTGGTGGGCTCAGAAGATGCGCGAAGCCGGCCAGATCGGCATCGTGATGTGCAACGCTTCGCCGCTCGTGCCGCCCTGGCAAGGGCGAGAGGGCCGGCTCGGCACCAACCCGATCTGCATGTCCGTCCCCGGCCCCTGGCTGCTCGATATGGCCACCACCACCGTGGCCGCGGGCAAGGTGTTCAAGGCCTTTCTCAACAGCCAGCCCCAGATCCCCCCTGGCTGGGCCTTCGATTCCAAGGGCGTTCCGACCACCAACACCGCCGACGCATACGAAGGCATGCTCATGCCGCTGGGCGGGTACAAAGGCAGCGGACTGGCGATGATGGTCGAGATCCTGTGCTCCACTCTAAGCGGCGGCGTAATGCCCAACGAAGTAGGCGGAATTCGCTTTCGGGGAAAAAGGGTCCGGGTGTGCCAGATGTTCCTGGCCATCGACGTGGCCCGCTTCATGCCGCTGGAAGAGTTCACCGCGCGCGTCGAGCACCTGGTCGGCCTGATGAAATCCGCGCCCCCGGCCCCCGGGTACGACGAAGTCATGGTGGCAGGCGACCCCGAGTGGCGCACCGAGGCCGAACGCCGTGAGAAAGGTATCCCCATCGCCGAAGGGAATTGGGAAGCGCTCTGCAAGGCGGCGGCAAGGGTGGGGGTAGAGGCGCCGGTGGTGTGAGAGGGGAGCCGGCTCAGACTGGTACCATCCGATTTGTAGCAATACGCCGGCTAGCCATCAGCTTGACACCCCTGCCCGTCGGCTATACTACTCTCAGGGAACCAAGATCGACCCTCTATGACCGTCACCGTGAAAGGCAAAACCCACCTCACCGTGCCACCCCAAGTACAGCGCCGCGCCGGCATCAAAACCGGCGACCGGGTGGAGTTCAAGGTGTCCGGTGGAATCATCAACATCATTCCCAAAGTCCCTTCTGCCGGCGACGAGTACACCCCGGCCCAGCGCCGCGTCATAGATGCCCGTCTGGCCGAAGCCGAAAAAGGACCCTACTACGGTCCGTTCGATACCGCTGACCAAGCAATCAGATTCCTCAACAAAGAGATTAGAAAGCGGAAGGAAAAGAAGCGCAAGACGACCAGGCCATGAGGGTTGTCTTATCCGATCGCGCCATCGAAGCCTTGAAAGATGCCCCGATGAACGTTCGGCGGGCTTTTAACAAGCAGCTCCGATTTCTCGCTGCCAACCTGCAGCACCCCTCCCTGCACGCCAAGAAGTACGACGAGACTCAAGACCGCTGGCAGGCCCGCATCAATCGAGGCTGGCGTTTTTATTTCACGATCACCGATGACACTTACCGCATTGAAGATGTCATCCCCCACCCCAAGTAACCCCCCATGACGATCGGCCAGAAACGCCGGGACCAGGACCGAAGTGTCGAGGAACAGTATGAACGGGAGGTCCCGAGGTTGGAAACGTCGCGTTCGCTGCGCAATGCTTCGATTGTGTCGTTCACGGTCTCAGCGGAAATCGGATGACCCGTGCGAAGCGCCCACGTGCCGTCATCTAAAAGGACCAGGTTGAGCAGGTAGAGCAACGGGGAGATTCTGGAACTACCGCTTTCCAGCACCCACTTTCTGTAACAGCGCTCTCACCCGGACCCGGCTTTTTATTAGCTCTTCAGCTTCAGACGCCGGCTCTTGCTCTGCCCAAGCCTTTACCAAATCCGGACGAGACTTGAGTTGCTCGCGGATTGAATTCTCGCATTGTCGCATCATCGTGTTCCCGGACCGAGGTCAGGCGCTTCAGGATGTCGTAGCGAACCGGGTTATCGGCCGGGGTCTGCTGCGCTATTTCCCAGGCCTTCAGGAAGGCCTGGCGGGCCGCCTCGTAAGGCTCGCGCACGTAGTTCTCGCTACCGGCCTTGATGAGCGGTGGGATGTCGGTGTCCGGCCCCTGTGCGGCGGCCCAGGACGCCACGATTGCCAAATACGGGAGGAGCAAACGCATGCTACAAGTCGTAGTACTAATTCATTAGTGTTGTCGGACCCGGGCTCCGAATTAGAATGGAAGACAATGCGATTCTGCGGCATTCTGCTGGCGGGCGCCCTGATCCTGCCGATCGCGGCGGACGAGGGCCTGTGGCTCTTCAATCAGTTTCCCAAGGACCAGGTCAAGCAGAAGTACAACTTCGAGGTGACCGATAGCTTCCTGGAAAAGTTGCGGCTGGCGTCGATGCGCATCGGCGGCGGGTCGGGTTCCTTCGTTTCCGCCAACGGCCTGGTGTTCACCAGCTATCAAGTCGCGTCCGCTTGCATCGTGAGACTCAGCCTCAAGGACGGATTCTACGCCGCCACCGCGCAGGAAGAGCTAAAGTGTCCCGACCTCGATGCCAACGTGCTCCTCACCCTGGAGGAAGTCACCGGTCAGGTGAAGGACGCCGCCAGGGACGCCGCCAAGCCCGCGGAAGCGATCCAGAAGCGCAGCGCCGCGGTGGCCGGAATCGAGAAACGTTGCACCGGCAAAACGGGAAACCCGTGTGCCGTGGTGAAGCTCTCCTCCGGTGAGCGCTACGATCTGTACGAGTACAAGCGCTACACCGACCTGCGGCTGGTCTTCGCACCCGAGTCGGCGATCGCCGGTTTCGGCGGCGATGCGGACCATTTCACGTATCCCCGATACGATCTCGACATCGCCTTCCTGCGGGCCTACGAAAACGGCAAGCCCGCCGATACCCCGCACTACCTGAAGTGGAGCGCCGAGGGAGTCAAGGACACCGATCTCATCTTCGCGGAAGGCAGTCCCGAGGCGACGTCCCGGTTGGCAACCGGGGCGCAGCTCGCGTTCTACCGCGACACTTCCCTGCCCCTGAGCTTGGCGCGCTGGCGGTCGCGCATCGAAGCCCTGCGAGCGTTCGCCCCTCAGAGTGCGGAAAATCGGCGCCTGTCCGAGGCTCTTCTCTCCAGCCTCGGCAACGCCTACAAGTCCGGCGCCGGAAAGCTCATCGGGCTGAAGGACAGCAGCCTGATGGCGCGCAAGCTGAATTTCGACCGGAGGCTGCGCAGCTCCGTGGAGCGCGATCCCAAGCTGGGCCCGGAAGCCGGCAAGGTGTGGGACGAGGTTGCCGCCGCCTACAAGACCTGGACCCCGTTCGAGAAGCCGTACCAGCTCTTGGAGCGCCCCGCAGCGCAGGGGTCCGCGCTCTTTGCGGTCGCCCGCCAGATCGTGCGGCAGGAACCCACTTTGTCTTTCCCCGCGCCCATCGACGAATCGTTGGAGGTCTTGATGCTGGCGCAGTACCTCGAGGAACTGAAGGCGCTCGGAGAGAAGGAAGCTCCCGTCAAGGCCGTTCTGGGCAACCGTACGCCCCAGCAGGCCGCCGAAGAGTTCGTGCATACCTCGAAGCTCAAGGATGCCGCCGAACGCCAACGTCTGGCGGCGGACCCGAACGCTGCCTCGAAATCGGACGACGGGATAATCCGGCTGGCGCGTTTTCTCGAGGTTCCGGCCCGCAAGCTTCGTAGGAAGCACGAAGAGGTGATTGAATCGCTCGAAGCCTCCGGCGCCGGGCGCATCGCGCAATACCGTTTCCGGGTTTTCGGCGCGGCCGATTATCCCGACGCCACATCCACGCCCCGCGTGACGTTCGGCGCGGTAAGGTCGTATCGCGACAAGACCGAAGCTCCCGTGCCCTTCGCCACCACCTTCGGCGGCCTGTATCACCTGGTGGGCAATCGGGACCCCCACCAGTTGCCGCAGCGATGGGTGGAGGGCAAAACGCAGTTGGACCTGGTGGCGCCGTTCAATTTCGTGAGCACGTGTGACATCACGGGCGGCAGTTCCGGCAGTCCCGCAGTGAACACCAAGGGTGAGATCGTGGGACTCGTCTTCGACGGCAACATCGAGAGCATCGCGCTGACTTACTTATTCAGCGACGATCGGGCGCGGGCCGTGCACGTGGCCTCGCAGGGAATCGTGGAGGCGTTGCGCAAGCTGTACCGCGTGCCGCAGTTGCTGCGGGAGCTGGGCGCTACCGCTCCCTGACGAATGTTCAAGCAACTTGACCGGCCAAGCCCGTCGAATCCACGATAGATCCCGTGACGCGCCCGTCACGGCAGTTGACCAAGCACCGATTGCCAGTCCACATGGCGGAAGGCCGACAGGAGCCAAGCCAGGCAGCGGAGGCCAAAGCTTGACCAAAGCTACCCTCCATAAACTCGGGCGCTAGTCTCGAGAGAGGCGGAGTCTCCGGATCGCCGCGACTGGCAGGAAGAGATCGAGGCAGGAGGCAGCAGTCGGTCAACAAAGTTCTGATTTGCCCCTCGTTATTCGCCCCATGTTCGCCCCAATTTCAGTGCTATACTGAGCCCACCATGAGGGGATTCTACCTGGCCGTCGCTGTGGTGTGGCTGTGTCTCACGGCAGGCAGCCAGTCTACCGTCGATCCGCTCGTCCAGGCGATCCGCAACAACGATCTCGCGTCCTTGAAGACGCAGATCGCCGCGGGCGCGGACGTGAACTCCCGCGACCGCCGCGGCGTCGCCCCGCTCCTCTATGCTGCCGCGTTCGGCAGCACCGAAGCGGTCAAGCTGCTGCTCGACTCCGGCGCCGATGTCCACGCCAAGAACGCATTCGACGCCACCGCGCTCATCTGGGCCGCCGGGCAACCCGGCAAAGCGCGCCTGCTGATCGAGAAAGGCGCCGCTGTCAATGCCCGCACCAGGCAGGGCCGCACGCCGCTCATGATCGCGGCCGCCTGCGATGGCTGCGTCGCAACCGTCGGCCTGCTTCTGAGCGAGGACGCCGACCCCAAGGTCCAGGACGCCGGTGGATCCACGGCCCTGGATGCGGCCGCGGCTACGGGCGATGTGGACAGCATGCGGTTGCTCATCGCCCACGGAGTGGACGCCAATTCCGCCAGCAACGCCGGCGCGACGCCCTTGATGGAGGCGCTGTCCAACTGCAACCTGCCGGCCGCTCAAGTGCTGTTGGAGAAGGGCGCCAACGTCAACGCCGCCAACACCTCCGGCGGCCAGGTGAAATTCGGCCCTATCCAACTCATCCAGCTCACGCCGCTGATGATCGCGGCGCCCTATTGCCCGGTCACGATCGTGCGAACGCTCATCGACGCCGGCGCCAATGTCAATGCTAAAGACATTCGGGATATGACACCGCTCATGCTGGCGGTCGCCTCGGAAAAGCAGGACATCGACGTGGTCCGCCTCCTGCTGCAAGCCGGGGCCGACGCCAGCGTGAAGAGCAAGGCCGGCGAGACTGCGCTCGACTGGGCGCGCAAGTTTGGCAACCCCGCCGTGATTGTCGCGCTGTCTAAATCTAAAGCGGGGCAGGGCCGTGCCGTGTCCAGCCAGGCGCCACGCGCCGCCCTTTCTTCACCCCGCTCCGCGGCCGCCGCCGTCCAACTCTCCACCGCGCTGCTGCAACGCACTGCCACCGGGTTCTTCCGCCAGTCCGGCTGTGTGGGCTGCCATCATCAGCAGATGACCACCATGGCCGTGGCCTCCGCCCGAGCAAGCGGCGTCCCTGTGGATGAGCCCGCCGCCAAAGCCGTGATCCAGACCATCGAATCGGAGTGGACCGCCCAACAGGAGGCCCTTCTCCAACGCCTCGATCCGGGCGGCCTCGCGGACGGCGAAGGCTATTCCATGCTCGCTCTCGCGGCATCTCACTATCCGGCGAACGCGCTCACCGACACGGTGGCCGTCCACATTGCCGCGCTCCAGCGTCGCCAGGGCAACTGGCACGTGGGCGACGCCACGCGTTCGCCCCTCCAGGAAGGCGACATTGCGCGCACGGCCCGCTCCATGCGCGCACTCCAGATTTACGGCCCGCCGGGGCGCAAGGCTGAATTCGACAGGCGCATCCTGCTCGCCCGCGACTGGCTGCTGGCAGCCAGGCTTTCGACTAATGACGATTACGCCATGCAGCTTGTGGGCCTCGCCTGGGCCGGCGCCGGCCGCGACAAACTCCAATCGCTGGGCCGCGCCCTGATCGCCGCACAGCGAGCCGATGGCGGTTGGGCGCCCAACCGCAACCTGTCGAGCGACGCCTTCGCCACCGGCGAGACCCTGTGGGCGCTCCGCGAAAGCGCTGTGCTCAACGCCACGGACTCCGTGTACCAGCGCGGCGTGAAGTACCTTCTAAGCACCCAGCGCCAGGACGGCTCGTGGCACGTGCGCAGCCGCGCTCCCAAGTTCCAGCCGTATTTCGAAAGTGGCTTCCCCTACGAACACGACCAATGGATTTCCTCCGCGGCTACGGCGTGGGCCGTCACGGCCTTGAGCCCCGCGGCCGAAAGAACTACACCATGAAACGAACGGTCGCTCTTGCCGCACTGGCGGCCGCCGCATTCGCCGCCGACTCGAAAATGACGGTGGGGACTTGACTGGCGAGGTGGGTAACCCAGGAGGTAGAATACCCTGAGTCGTGATCGAATCGTGTCTTGGAGGGATAGCATGCCGCACCAGATCACCCGTAGAGAGAGCTTGAGAAGAGGATTGGCCGCAGCCAGCCTGGCGGCGTTGGCGCACGATTGGGCGATGCCGGCGCTCGCGCAAGGCGAGACCCTCGTGCCCTTCACCGACCTGCCGGCGAACATCAACCTGACACCGAGCGCCGAACGGCGAACTCTGGATGTCCGGAAGATCGACGGGCCGTTCACCCCGAAGGATCAGTTCTTCACCACACAGCACTACCCGCATCCCGTCATAGACCCTGCGACTTTTCGTCTGAAGGTCTCCGGATTGGTGGAGCGGCCGAAGGCTTTCTCGCTCGATGAGCTGCGCAAGATGCGCGGCGCCGAGCTGGTCTTCGGGTTCGAGTGCTCGGGCAATCGTCGTCCGCTGCAAGGTCTTGCGAGCAATGGACGCTGGACCGGCGTCCCGCTGCGGACAGTCCTCCAGCAGGCCGGCGTGAAGCCCCAGGCACGCGAGTTCGTCTTCTTCGGCGCCGATCGCGGCCCCGAAGACGTGGACTTCCGCGGGCAGATCAACAAGGTCGACCAGCAGTTCGCTCGCAGCCTCTCGCGCGAAAAAGCGTTGTCGCCCGAGCCCCTCCTGGCCTACGCTTTGAATGGCGAGCCCCTCACCCGCCACCAGGGTTCCCCGCTTCGCCTGCTCGTTCCCGGCTGGTACGGAGTTGCCCACGTCAAGTGGCTCTCCGGTATCCACGTTCAGGAAGATCCGTTTCTCGGAAAGTATCAGGTCCGCTGGTACCGCACTTTGCGGGGCGAGACGATCGACGGCGAGATCAAGTGGGTGGAGACCGCCATCACCCGCATGCAGTTGAAGTCTTTCATCGCGCGCGTCACCCGCGACGGCAGCCGGTACAAAGTGCTCGGCGTCGTGCTCCACGACGGCACGCCGCTCAAGTCGGTCGAAGTCCGCGTCGACGATGGCCCATGGCAGCCGGCTACCCTCGATCCAGCCACCAGCGGCAAGTATTCCTGGAAGCTGTTTACTTACTCCTGGAATCGTCCCGCGCCGGGAGAGCACACGCTGGTGTCTCGCGTGACCGATGTCACCGGGAAGATTCAGCCGGCCGCAGAGGAGTTGGCAAACAAGAAAACCTTCCTCGAAGACAACTCGCAGTTCCCGCGGAAAGTCATGATCTCTTGACACGGTCGGATCCGCCAATAGAGATCTGCGCCGCTCGCCGTATCCTAGCGGCGGTTTGGCGGGCTCCCGCGAACGCCAATCGGATGCCTGATGATGGCGCACACCCGGCACAGTTTGGACCGGAGCCCCGGCATGAGCATCTCCCGCCGGTAGCCGGCTTCTCCCCGAATTGCCAGCGGGTTATCGCCCGGCAACTTGGCGCCGAACCGTTTCCGCACCAGTCCCACCTCGGTTGTGCCGATGCTGTAGATCGACACCCGCACGATGATCGGAATGGGGATTGCAGCCACCAGCCGCATGCCGGAAGATGATTCCAGCTTGCCTGAGCCTTGGCGTCATTTTACAGTGAATGAGGATGTCCCCCAGTCGTAGGAACTCTGGCGTTTGGCTCTCTCTCACGTTCGCGGGTATTGTGGCCGCCTATGCCCTGCTGTTTGCGACGACTCCGCTCGCGCAGGCCTATGGCGATGTCCGTGACCAGCAACGAATCTGTATCCTTCTGACGGGGATTCTTGGACTTCTGTACTGGCTTTCAGTTCTGCGCGGGAGGCACGCCATCCGTACGGGTTGGAAATGGGAATGGCTGGGTATCTGCTTGCCGGCGTACGCTTTGTTCCAGGTGTTGCCGCTTCCTCTCAGCGTAGTGGGCGTTGTAAGTCCCGCCCGCGCCAGGCTCGTTGACCTGCTGGTTCCGATGTTCCCGAAACCTGCGTGGGTACCGCTGAGCGTGGCGCCCGCGGCTACCGTATATCATTGCTTGCTTATGGCAATGTGCGGCGTCGTTTTCCTGGTTGTCTACGATATCGGCTCCAGGCTGACAGCGCATCCGTGGGCTGTTGTGCTCCCGCTCGTGGTCTTAGCGGCAGCCGAGGCGGTCCTCGGGCTTGTCCAGGCACATGGTGGCGGCCAGGATGCCATCGCCACCGGTACCTTCAAGATCCGCAACCACTATTCCGGGTTTCTCGAAATGGTCCTGCCGTTTGCCGCGCTTCGCCCGATGTCGATCTTGAATCGGGAGATCGGACCGGGACGACGCAGCGAAGTGGTGTCCATCGGGCCAGTACTGCTGGCGTGCATTGGCTTGGGCGCGGCGGCACTGATCCTCATGGGTATACTTGCATCCCTATCGAGAATGGGCTTCTTGAGCGCCCTGGGCTCCATGACGTTCATGGGTTTGGTGGCGCTTTGCCGCGGAAGGTCCTTGCGGCGGACCTGGCCGGCTTTGGCAGCCGTGATCGTCATCGTGGTGCTGGCCATGGTCTTTCTGCTCTCCGGTCCGTTCATGATGAGGTTTCTGGAAACAGCGCAGGAAGACCGCCCGGAGGTCTGGCGTGAGACAGGCCGGCTGATCGCCGCCTACCCCTTGTTTGGATGTGGCTTGGGCGCATACGAGTCGGCGTTCTACCAATACAAGGCTTCGAATCCTGCATTCTACCAGGAGTATGCGCATAACGATTATTTGCAGTATTTGGCCGAAATGGGCGTCGTAGGATTCGTGATCGGCGCCGTGCCCTTGGCATTGATCCTCGCCAGATTACGCCGCGGCTGGTCGCAACGATTTCGCCCCGACGGGGGCTGGCTGAGCATTGCCTGCGCCGGCTCCGCCGTGGCGATCGGCCTGCACAGCATCGCGGATTTCAACCTGTATATCCCCGCGGACATGCTGGTGTTTGCGTGGGTGATGGGGATTGCAGGATTTAGCGGCGCCGTCCATCGGCATCCTCACTCCGCCGGCCATCCGGATTCTATTCCAGTCGCGTCAGGGATACTTGGTCGATCCACACCGCACCGTTGATCTTGTTGTCGAACTTCGCGGACGGCCGGCGCGCCACGCTAACCTCGACCACCTGTGTGGCGGGTGAAGCTACGAACGTGGTGGCCAGCGCATGCCAGGGAGTGGTGCCCCGCACCTGCTCGGTTTCGACGCTGAGCCGTTTGGGATTTTCGGCATCGGAGACTCGAAAGAACGCCCCCTGGTCCGTGCTAACGTCCTCGCTCCGAATGTAAGCCTGGAGGCGATATCGGCCGGGCCGCAGAACGGTTTTCTGCGCGACGTTATGGTAGTCGATGTTTCCCCAGCCGTCGAACCGGATTCGGAGCGAAAATCTTCCCGAGTAGGCTTTGGAATCCCGATGCACCTCGACATGATCCACGGGGTCAATACTCCAGTCGAAGGGCGCGAGACTCAATTCCTGCTCGAAATCTCCGTTGTAGAGGAATTGGCTGGTGAAGTATCCCGACGGCCGGTCGGACAACTGCGATACCCATACATCCCGCGCGTCCTGGAACAACTTTCGGCTCACCAGGAAGTTGGTGTACTCGCTGGTGATCTCGCGCCCCGTCAGATGGTGAGCGGCCATCCACTCCCACGCCGCCTTCACATCCCCGGCAGGCGGTCTGACACCAGACTCCGTTGGCCATTCGATGAGATATCGAAAATACGATTGTGCGGGGCGGACTTGCGGTGGCAGACCATAAGCCAACACGTCCCTGACGCTGGCATGACGAGCCGGGAAAATACTGAAGATGACCTCATTTCGCTCGGACGTGAGAGAGAGAGCCTGCGACAGGCAATGCAACCCTTGCCGCAAATCGCCGTTGCGGAGATAGAAGTCGCCTGCGCCAATCAACGCACTGGTGGAGAAACGGCCCAACTCTCTAGCCCGATTGATACAGAACCGTGCCTGGTCAATCGAACCCGCCTGCCCCAGCGTGTCACCCAGGTCAAGCCAGCGCATCGCGGAAGACTCGTCACGCCGGACCAGGTCATTCAACAACTGAACCGAAAGAGAGAGAGAAGCGGCGTCGCCTTTAATCCGCAAATCCAAAGAACTGTTGGCGACGACGATGTCGTCACACAGATAAAGCCGGCAGAACTCTTGATTGGTAGCCAGATCTTGCCGCAAACCGGCGGAAACGAACAATTCTGCTGCCGCCCCCACCACTACAAACAGACTGAGAACGGGAACGGACCGCTGAATCGCGGAGCGCATCATCGCTTGCCGCTCTGTTCACTTAAGCCCCTGAGGATGGTGGACCTGGCGCTCAGCCGAAAGCTGATGTTCCCGGCAGCCGTCTATTGGATGGACTTGAGCGCACACACGCACTGGTTGCTGACCACCGTGCATTTTCCATTTTTCCCATCGCCGCTGGTCCCGGGAACGTGGCATGCGGCTTCATCCTGGCACGGGGCATGAGGACCAGTGGCGCTGAGTTTGCACTGGCCCGAATCAAAGAAATGTGCGGCCAACAACAAGCCGGGAACCCCGGTCAGCTTGGTGCATGGCGCATTTTGCCGGTAGAAGGCAACAGTTGATTGGACGTAGGCGGCGCTGGCGATGCCCGCGAATCCCAACACACCAAGAATAGTTGTCAAAACAAGTTTCCGTCGCTTCATTAGTTTTCGCTCTCCGATTTGGACATGGCCCACAGCCATGTCTGACTTAAGCCCAACAAATGTAGTACATTGGACTGGACCTGTGCAGCCACGTCCTCTGTGATTCTTGAACAGCACACTTACCTTTGTCAAGCAGAATCCAGTATCCAATCAGTAAACCAATGGTGATGGCAGATTGAGCACATCTTTGTAGTGGTGCTGTACAACGGTTAACCGAGCAACACCTTGCCGCAGATGAAACTCGGGGTGGCCTTCAACCGGGCATCCGGTCTCCAGCAGCGCGCGTTCGGCTTGCTGGAGGACTATTGGGACACATACACTGACAAGATCATGGCAGTGACCGCGGAGGACGTCGGACGCGTGGCCAGGAAGTACGCGCCTTCCGACAACGTGCAGATCGTCGCGGTGGGCGGCGGGGCGAAGATCCGCGAGCTGCTGAAGAAGTTCGGGCCGGTGGAAGAGACGCCGGTCGAGTAGAGAGGGGACACGATGAAACGAACACTCGCGTGCGTGCTCACGATCCTGGCGGCGGCGTTCGCCAACGCCCAGGATCAGGGTCCGAACCCGGACATCCACTACAAGTTGGGACCGGATTCGCTCCCGCAGGAGGGCGTGCCGAAAGGCGAGATCCGCGGGCCGTTTACGCTTCCCAGCAATGCCTATCCGGGCACCCAACATACCTGGTGGGCCTACGTTCCGGCGCAGTATGATGCATCGGTTCCGGCCTCCCTCATGATCTTCAACGACGGGCAGGCGTACATGGCTCCCGAGGGAGACATCCGCGCGCACAACGTGATGGACAACCTGATTTACCGCCGCGAAATTCCGGTGATGATCGGCGTCTTCATCAATCCCGGCCGAAGGCCCGATCAGCCGGAGCCGAACCTGCGCGAGTGGGGGGACCGGACTACCAACCGGCCCACTGAGTACAACACGCTCGACGACCGGTACGCCCGCGTGATCGTCGATGAGCTGCTGCCCTTGCTGCACAAGGAGTACAACATCTCGAAAGACCCGGATCGCCACGGCATCGGCGGCGCGAGCTCGGGCGCCATCGCGGCGTTCACCGTGGCCTGGGAGCGTCCCAACCAGTTCCACAAGGTGCTCAGCTTCGTGGGCAGTTTCGTGAACCTGCGCGGCGGACATGCCTATGCCGATATCGTGCGCAAGAGCGAGAAGAAGCCCATCCGCATCTTCCTGCAGGATGGGCGGAACGACAATCGGGGAGTGGGACGCGGCGGAAACTACGACGAGACTCGCGACTGGTTCCTGCAGAACGTGAGGCTGATGCAGGCGCTTACCGAAAAGGGCTACGAGGTGAACTACGCCTGGGGCATGAACCGGCACGGGCAGAAGATGGGAGGAGAGATCCTGCCCGAGATGATGCGGTGGCTGTGGCGCGATCAGCCGGTCTCGGTCGATCCCAACGATACCAGGGAGCGCACGTTCCGCGAGAAAGCGGCCGCGCCCTCGGCGAAACAGTAAACGCGTTGCCTGCGCACACTGGTTCCGAGCCGCGGCCGTGAGGCCGCCATAAGCGCTCGGCCCCACGCCGAATCGGGTTTTGATACAGTACGGAATGCTATGAGAGTGCTATTTTTTCTCGCCCTTGCCGCCGCCCTTTCGGCCCAACAGCCGGCGGCGTCGCCCAAGCCCCAGGCCGACAACGGCGACGACGTGCGCGGCTACACGGATACGCCGCGCATCCCGGGGCAGAAATGGCGGGTGCACGATGCCGAACGGCCGCGTCCCCGAAAGGTCGCGCCGGGACCGGTGGTCAGCGCGCCGCCTCCCGCCGACGCCATCGTGCTGTTCGACGGCAAAGACCTCTCTCATTGGGTCACTGCCGGTCGAGGCGGCCAGACGCAGGAGCCGAGATGGAAGGTCGAGAACGGCTACATGGAGATCGTTCCCCGCGGCGGCCGCCTGATGACCAAGGAGAAGTTCGGCGACTGCCAGTTGCACATCGAGTGGATGGTCCCCAAGGGCTCCGGGGGCCGGGGCCAGAGCGGCGGAAACAGCGGCGTCGAGCTCATGACCCACTACGAGATCCAGGTGCTCGAGTCGGTCGAAAACGTGACGTACGCGGATGGACAAGCCGCCGCCATCTACGGCCAGTGGCCCCCGCTGGTGAATGCCTCCCGTCCCGAAGGCGAGTGGAACGTGTACGACATTTTCTTCGAAGCGCCGCGGTTCGAAGCCGACAAGCTGGTCAAACCGGCCTATGTCACGGTGGTTCACAACGGCATCATGGTGCATCACCGCCAGGAGATTCTGGGAGCGGCGATTCACCGCCAGGTGGCGACCTATAAGGCGCACGCCGCCGAAGAGCCGCTGAGCCTCCAGGATCATGGACGCCTGGTACGCTACCGCAACATCTGGATTCGCCGCCTGGGCCACTACGACGACGCGCCCAATCGCTAGCCCTCTCGGTTGAAGACGCGGCGAAGAACCGGCGAAAATACCCGGCCCGCACCGGTCGCGTCTTCATGCCCTTTGGTGGGCCGCCGCGGCCCATCGGAACCTCCCTTTGGTCGCGGCTCGGCGTCAAAACGCGCGGTGCTGAGGCGCGACCACGGGGAGCGTCCGCCCGGCGAAGCTTACACGCCCTTCCAGCCTCGCTGCAGGACATCCAGCGCGTTGCCCCAGAGAATCTTGTCGGAGGCTTGCGGATATTTGGCGCGAATCGCAGCCACCAGCGCGGGGGTCTGCGAATAGTCGGCGCATCCGTGGATGGGCTGGATGAATCCATCCAAATCCGAACCGATAGCAACGTGGTCGTAGTTGCCGGTGACGCTATGGATCCAATCGATCGCATGGAACAGCAGCGTGAAATCGTCTTTGCCGAAGACCTGCTCGATCGGCTGCCGCAGCCAATATGGGAAGAGGATGATTCCAATCACTCCCCTCGAATCGGCAATCCGGCGAACCGCATCCTGGCTGAGGTTCAACGGGTAATTCGAAGTTCCGCGCACTCCGTTGTGCGAAGAAATCACCGGTGCGTTGCCGTGGTCGTGGGCCATACGAAACATTTCGTCCTGCGCGCGCTCGGTGGCGTGCGTAATATCGACGAGTATGCCCTGCTGCAGCAGCCGGTCCACAATCTGGCGGCCGAGGCCGGTAAGTCCCACTTTGGAATCCTGATCCGGATTGAGTATGCCCTGGAAGAGGACGTCGGGAACGTAGGGAAATGCATTCTCACAGGTGGCCACGCCGCGGAAAAACAGGTGGGCCACCACCATATACGCCACTCCGCGCGAGGCCAGCGTGTCCACGTTGTCCGGGTTCCCGCCCAGCGCGAGAGCTCCCTCCACGCAGTGGAAAAGAAACTTCTCATCGGCGCGCATGCATTTCTCGAGGTCAGTGGGGTTGCGGACCACGGTGACTTTGCCGGCCACTTCCTTTTCGACATTCTCCATCTGCGCGACCAGGTTGTCGAAGGCTTCCACAACCGGCTTGGCGTCGTGAAAGAACTCGTCGTCCGGATCGTATAACACGGAGCCGATGCCCCCATCGGCGCCGGCGATCAATTCGTCCAGAGAGACCCGCGGTTCACCGCCCTGGTAATTGAGTAACTGGTTGGCGATCCAGAATTCGACCTCCTTACCGATTGGCGGCGGCCCCTGCGACATCCGCGGAGGAAAGCGGGTGTGCATCGGATAGTGAGCATGCAGGTCGAGAAGCGGCATGCCTGTAATTATAATGGACGCATCATCAGGTTGCGATACTGCACCACGCTGCCCGGATTGTGCTGCTGTAAGGCAAGATACCCTTTGGTGTAAGTGTTCTTCTGGTCCACATAGTCGACGACCACCTTGTCGTTCACCTTAATTACGATGTGGTTGCCGTTGGCGATAATATCCTGCGTCCACCAGGTATCGTCGGCGATGAGCTGTTCGGTAACCCTAGACATACCGTACAAGCTGCCGGTCTTTTGGGGGTCGGGCGAGGTGTTCTCCACCTGCGCCTCATAGCCCTTGGGAAAGCCGGGACCGAAGGCGGTCCGGAAATACATGCCGGAATTGCCGCTGTGGTTCAGCTTGACTTCGGCGCGGAATTCGCAGTTTTCGCATTCGCGAGCCATCCAGAAGAGATGGCTGGCCGGACCGTCTCCAACGATGGCCCCATCCACCACCTTCCAGCTTTCCGGGCGCTCATTGGCCTTCCAGCCATCGAGCGTCTTGCCATCGAACATGCTGACCCATCCGTCCTTTCCGGGTGCGGGCGTACCCTGGCCGGCGGCCGTGACGGAGAACGCCGCCACCACTGCCGCGGTGATCGAGAACATCGCGAGCTTTGTCATATCAACATCTTATCCGAACACGCTGCTGTTATCCTGCTGGATATGCGGTTTCTGCTGACGCTGGCGATCCTGACCCTTCCGGTTTGTGCGCAGACGTTCCCACGAGCACAGCCAGGCAGCCTCGATTTCCTGAACCACAACCGGCCGGTCCTCGACGCCCACAACTGCTATCCCTACAAGGGGCAGTGGGCGGACCGGATCGAGCGCGCGCTCCAAACCGGTTTCCCGGTGGGCATCGAACAGGACATGGCCTGGTACGTGGATCCGGCCACGGGCAAGGGACGCGCGGTGGTCTCTCACACCGCGAAAGCCACCGGCTCGGAACCGCTGCTGCGCGACTACTTCTTCGAGCGCGTGCGGCCGATCGTGGAAAAGGCGCTGGCCGCGAACGACCGCGCCCGCTGGCCGCTGATCGTGGTCCACTTCGACTTCAAGGACAACCAGGCGCCGTTATTGCGCGCCGTGTGGGATCTGCTCGGCGAGTATTCCGGCTGGATCACCACGGCTGCCAAGACCGCCGATCCGCGCGCGCTGTCGCCGTTGCAGCCGAAGCCGCTGCTGGTGCTGACCGAAGATCCCGACGCGCAGGAAGAGGTCTTTTTCCGCCAGGTTCCGGTGGGCGCCAAACTGCGCCTGTTCGGCTCCGCCCACACCAAGGCCATTCCGTCCAGGCCCAAGGAGGAACATGACCGTTTGCTCGCCACGCTGCCGCCCGAGGGACTGCTCCCCCAACGCGCCACCAACTACCGGCGCTGGTGGAACAACTCCTGGTTTGCGGTGGAAGAAGGCGGCCAGCACCAGGCGGGCGAGTGGACCTCCGCCGACGATCGCCGTCTGCGCGCGCTGGTGGATCACGCTCACCAGCTCGGCTATTGGATCCGCTTCTACACGCTCGACGGCTTCGCTCCGGACGAAGATCGCGGCTGGGGCAACGGCTACAACTTCGGTTCGCGCGAGGCCGTGATGGCGCGCTGGAAGGCGGCCCTGGCCGCGGGCGTGAATCTGATCGCGAGCAATCAGTATGAGGACCTGGCGGCGGTGATGCGGGGGGCCTCGCGGTAGCCGAGGCTATCGCGGTAGCGGCGGTAGCGCCGGGATGTGCTCAACAGAACCTGTTGAGCCATAATACGGAGTCATGGCCCATCGGAACCGCAAACCTCGTGCCTGGATTCCGACAGCCAAAACGATCGTCTTGCGCCAATCCGCGGAAGCCTTGGCGGATGTGGCTCCGCTTCTGGCCCGAGTGGTCGCGGCGTTGGGAACTAATGCGACTGCCCGCCTCCTGGGGGCGGATCGGGCTCAGGTGTCGCGCTGGAGCGCGGAAACCGAATCGATCGGCAGCGAGATGGGCCGTCGAATCGTGGATCTCCATGACGTCCTGACGCGGATCTTGCGTGTGTATCCTCGCGCAGCCGCGGCGATGTGGCTGGTCGGCTCGGAGCCGCTGCTCGGGGGCGCGCGTCCCATCGACGTTCTCGTGTTGGAAGGCGCGGCGCCCGTCATCCGCGCCATCGATGGAATCGCGGCAGCCACCGAATGAGACCAACAGGGCTGGGTCCACAATGATCTCCTCTACGGCTCGGGTCATGACTATATCGGCGAACCGGGCATAGCGGAGGAACAGACGCGCGCCCTTCCGGAGGTCCCTCCGGTGTGTGCGGCCATATCGTGGGCATCGACATCGATTCAGGTGCTGGACAAACTCCTCGATCATCGGTTCGTCCAAGGCGGCGATCACCTTGCCTCTACGACCAGCCCAATGGATAAGATGCTCGGTCGCTCGAATGTGCCTCCGCGCCGTGATCTCTGCATAGCCCGCCTGGCATAACTCTTGAGCAAAACCTTCAAGCAGACGGCCACCTGGACCGTCGCGCAGTTCCTGGATACGCAAGGGTGACTCGAAAAACTCTGTCAACATGATTCCCTCCATATCCCTTAAGACGTCACGATTATGCGAAGTTAAACGTTCACCGGGCAGGTCAATCCGACTTGAACCGATGGAGGTTTCGTCATTGCTGGGCCGCTTCTCTCGGCATAAAAACAGCTTCCTCGCTGTTCGTTGTGGGTTGCATCCGCTCCGAAGATGTGCAGTGTGAGGCTTCTGATTCAGTAGAGAAAGAAGCACGGGGAACGCTGGTTCTTTTTCCCTAACCAGTTTCTTTCCCTATTGCCCGTTTTGGTTTTGGTCCTTCGTTCTCTCCGCCGCGGCCCGCCGTGTGGGCCTCCGCACCCGCTATCATGACGGCACACCCCATGAATGAAAATGAACTCTTCCAAGCCGCTTTGGGACTCCTGCCGCCTTGGCTGGTCAAGCAGTGTCGTTTTTCCGTCGAGTCCGGTCGTCTCGACCTCTATCTCGACTTCCCCCGCGGTTCCACCTTTCCGTGCCCGCTTTGCGCCGCCCACTGCAAGGCTTTTGACACCGCCACCCTCACCTGGCGCCACCTGAACTTTTTCCAGCATCCAACCTACATCCATGCCCGCACTCCCCGCGTCCAGTGTCCCCGCTGTGGCATCCACCGCGTCTCGGTCCCCTGGGCCAGACCGGATAGTGGCTTTACCCTCCTGTTCGAGGCCTTCGTCATGCAACTGGCCAAAGTCATGCCGATCCTGGCCGCCGCTCGCCTGCTCGGCGAACACGACACCCTGGTTTGGCGCATCGTCAACCACTACGTGGACTCCGCCCGGACCAAAGCCGACCACTCCCCGGTCACGCAGGTGGGCATGGATGAAACCGCCGCCCGGCGAGGCCATGACTACGTTTCCCTCTTCGTCGATCTCGCCCAACGCAGAGTGCTGTTCGTCGCTCCCGGCAAGGATGCCGCCACGGTCTCCGCCTTCGCCCAGGACCTCCAGGCCCATCACGGCGATCCGCTCGCCATCACCGACGTTAGCGCCGACATGTCCCCCGCCTTCGAAAACGGCGTCACCAAACACCTCCCCAACGCTGCCCTCACCTTCGACAAGTTCCATGTTGTCAGCCTCGTCAACGACGCCGTCGACGATGTCCGCCGTCAGGAACGTAAGGACCATCCGGAACTCTCCGGCACCCGCTATATCTGGCTGAAGAACCCCGCCAATCTCACCCCCAACCAGGAAACACAACTCGACGCTTTTGACCTCACCCGCTGCCACCTGAAAACCGCCCGCGCCTACCAGATCCGCTTGGCCTTCCAGGACCTCTACAACCAACCCCCCGAGCAAGCCGAGGACTACCTCAACATGTGGT
>JBGPKH010000027.1:0-29000 GCA_041485845.1 Bryobacteraceae bacterium | reverse complement strand
TTCCCCAGACAGGAGCCATCGGTAACCAGGGACACTTTTTTCATGGCGAAGCCGGCCCCTTCATGGCAACCAGCGACTTAGTGATCCCCCAGAAGCGCTCCCGTATCACCCGCGCGCCGGGGAACAGCGCGCGCACCTCGCCCGAGCCCAGCAGCCGCACGTCGCTCAAATAGTGCTCGATGTAAAACTGCCGCCGGTCGGGCGACACCCGCACCAGCACACTCCACAGATTGCAGCGCGGGACGATGCTCCGCTGCCAGCGCTTCGGCAGCCAGTGGATGAACGGCGTCAGCAGGTGCTGTTCCACCGGGAACCAGCGATTGGGCGTCTCGACCCAGTAGCCGCGGCCCACGCGCGCCACTTCGCGCGCGAAGCGCTCCTGGCTGGCGGCGTCGCCCACGTGCTCGATCACCGAGTTGCTGAAGACCACGTCGAACGCCGCGTCGCGAAACGGCAGAAGGCGGCCATCGCCGGCCACCCAACTGGCCGCGCCGCCGAGATCCTCGCGCGCTCGCGGCGTATTCAGCAGCGTGAGGCGCGGCCGCTCGGAGAGCAGCTTCCAGCAATCCGGAGTGCCGCCGATGTCCAGCACGCGCGTCTCGGCGGTAATGCCGAACTCGCGCGCGAAGCGCTGCATGCGGCGCCGCCGAAAATACCGTGAGAGGCTGCTGACCATTAAGAGAAGACCAAATCGGGCCGCAGATGAACGCAGATGAACGCAGATAAAACCGGGTTTTCTTATCTGCGTTCATCTGCGTTCATCTGCGGCTGACAATTCTTCACGGCGGTTGTCGTCTCCATTCTTAGAACTGGAATCGCAGGGCGCCTTGCAGCGACCGCGGCCCGCCGCTCTGCAAGATCGGCGAAAGGCCGCTGCCCGGGCTCCCCGTTCCCAGCATCAGGTTCAGCATCGAAGTCGATTGTCCGAAAACCGGGCTGTTGAGATACTTGACGGGGTCGGCGAAATTGGCGTGGTTGAGCGCGTTGTACGCCTCCAGCCGAAATTGCAGGTGTCGCCGCTCCGCTACGCGAAACTCCCGCCTCAAGGCCAAGTCCACTTGCGCCATGCCGAATCCGTCGAGCACATTTCGTCCGAGTGTGCCCTGGTGCCGGTCCTCGGTGGTCTGGAATGCCGCGGGATTCACCACCCTTCCCGCGGGCGTTTCTGGTGCTGCGAGCCATAGCGGCTGCCCGAAATTCAAGTCCGGCCGGAAGGCGTTCGCCAGATTGATCCCCACGTACTCCTCGCGGTTCAGGACCGAAATCGGGAAGCCGCTGCGCGCGTGAATCACGGTGTCGATGGCCCACCCGTGGAGCAATCGCGACAGGGGCTTCGCCCCGGACACTTGCGGAAATTCGTAAGTCAGAGCGCCGGTGAACGAGTGCCGCAGGTCGAAATCGGACGACCCCTTGTCGCTCGACCCCGGACCCGCCCACACCAGCACCGCGTCGCTCGAATCGTTATCGATGGAATGCGACCAGGCGTACGACACCAGCGACTGCAGCCCGCGCGCCACGCGCCGCCGATACTGCAGTTGCAGCGCCTGGTAGTTGGATGTTCCGTTGTTGGTGGTCAAGGCCACGAACGAAGTCGGGCTGTTGCCCGCGCCGCCCACTTCGCGGCGCAGGAGATATCGTCCCGCCGCTCCCACATAACCCAGAGACACCACGTCCTGCGTGCCCAGCGCGCGGTCCAGCGAGAGGCTCCACTGCCGTACCGCGGGCAGCCGCAGGTTGGGCATGAACCCGAAATCCAGGCTCGCGGGAAAGATTCCGGCGAACCCGCTGTGGAAACTGGAGACGCTCAGGGGCCCGCCGTTCAGGAAATCGTTGGCGATGCTCAGGCTGGAGTCGTAGTACAGTCCGCCCCCGGCGCGCAGCACCGTGCGCCCATCCCCGGTCAGACGAAACGCCGCGCCCAGCCGCGGGGCGAGGTTCCGATAATTCGCGGGCCACAGAGGCTGGTGCACCTTCTCCACGTTATCGGTCGCCGGATTCAGGAAATACACCTCCCCGGGCGGCAGCGGCGCCGGGCTGTATTCCCAGCGCACACCGCCCGCCACCGTCAGGCGCCTGGTCGCTTGCCAGGTGTCTTGCAGCCACACCGAAAGTTCTTCCACCTCGGTCGACCCGATTTGACCCGGAGCAGTCGAGATCCACAGGTTGCGCGTGCTCTCCAATGACTGTAGCTTGTCCGCGATCACGCCGAGCGTTCCGGTTGGATCGCGGCGGATCGCCAGGATGCGGCGATAGTCGGCTCCCCAGCCCAGCAGGTTCGTCCGCCATCTCCACGAGCCCGACTGAATCGCCTGAAACTGCCGCTGCCTGCGGTCGCCTTCCCGGCCCGACACGAGTTGTCCCACTCCGCCGATCGAGAACCGCACCAGGTAATCGCAGGGAGCGGGGGCTCGCAAAAAGAAAGTAGTCAACGGAACCAGCGCACAAGCCGGGGCACCTGTCGGCCGCCACAGCGAGTGCGCTTGGGCCTGCGACTCATTCGCCCGGAAGTCCAGAGCCAGATTCGCGGTTGGGCGCGCATTGAGCCCCAACGTCAAGCTCTGCGATCGCAGATCGAGATCGTTGGTCGCGAGCGTCCCGAATTCGTTGCGCGAGGGCGAGTCGTTGTACCTTCCGAAAAACGAAATCCGCGACGTGATGGCCTGGTCGAGCCGCGCCCCGCCGGTTTGCAGGGCGGCAGGTCTTTCGCTGCGGCCCACCCATTCGCCGATGCCGGCCGACAGCGTCGCGGAAGTCGGCGCGGGGAAGAGGTCGAGCAAAGGCTGCGCCCAATCCGCGGCCGACTCGCGCGCTTCCGGCGTGGGCACCGGCTGCCGCCATACGAATGGCTGGCGCAGCGACATGCGCTCGTAGGAGAGAAAGAAGAAGGTGCGGTCGCGCTTCGCCGGACCGCCGAACGTCTGGGCGAAATGGTGCAAACGCAGCGGAAGGCTGCCATAGCCCGCCTGGTTTCCGAACCAATCGTTGGCATTCAGCAGCTCGTTGCGGATGCGGTACGCCGTGGACCCGTGGAATTCGTTGGTCCCCGACCGGCTGCTCAAGGCCACGCTGGCGCCCGGCAGCCGCCCGAATTCGGCGATCGAGGTCGAAGTCGTGACCCGCAACTCCTGCACGGCATCGAGCGAGATGAGCGAGTCCAGGCTGCCGAAGGCGCTGAGCGCCGGGAAAGCGCCGCCGGTCGATTGCGCCGGAAGCCCGCCGGCCGTGACCCCGGTATTGGCGCTGGCTCCGTCGACCGTGAAGTAGTTGGTGTTGGGCCGCTGCCCGCTGGCGCTAAACTGGCCGGCCTCGCCGCGGGTCGCGGGGGTGACGTTGGCGCCGGGAGCCAGTTCCAGGAGAGTCAGCACTCCGCGCCCATTCAACGGGAGGCGCTCGATCTCGTCGCGCTGCACGCTGCGGCCCTGCGAAGCGTCTTCACGCTCCCGGTCGAACAGGGGCGGGTTGCCGAACACCGTGATGGTGGTCTCGACGCTTCCCACCGGCAGCAGGAAATCCGCGCGAGCCGGCGCGCTCTCGCCCAGTCGCACATCAAACCGCGCCACCGAAACGAAGCCTTCCTTGCGCACCGTGATCTTATAAGTGCCCGCCTGGAGAGAGCCGACGGTGTAGGCGCCGCCGGTCTCGGACTGGGTGCTACGTCGAAACCCGGTGTCCTGATTGGTCACCGTAACGGCCGCATCCGCGATGCCGCCGTAGGAAGTGTCCAGGACCCGTCCGTACAGATTGGTGAAGCTCTGGGCTCCCGCCGGCGCCGTTAACAAGACGGTCAGCGCAAGGACCCGGGCGAGTGGCATCTACTCATACCCTACAATCGGGGAGCGCGGTGCGCAAGCCCGAAATCGCCGGCGCCGCTCGCCGCCGCGACCGCTCCCTTTGGTCGCGGCTCAGTAACCCAGCAGTTGGCCGCTGCTCAGTAACCCAGCAGTTGGCCGCGGCTCAGTAACCCAGGAGTTGGTCGCGGCTCAGTAACCCAGCAGCCGTTGACAAGAATCGAGATTCGCCCGCACCTCGCCGATCGCCGAAAGCAAGTCGGACGGCAAGCGCTCGGTCGCCGAGCTCCCCGGAGTCACTCCCAGCAGCACCGAGACCAGAACCTCCAGCCGGTGCGATGCGTGGAACAACTCCGCGGTGGCCGGCTGCCACGATGTGTGGGTGGCGGCCGGACGGGATACGGCGGAGCCGCCCATGGAAACCAGCAGCGGAGCGAGCGCGCGCTCGATGGCGGCGACTTCCCCGGCCAGCGCGGCGGCGTGCTGGCGGGCCATGTCTCGCAGAACCTCCCGATCCCTGGCCGTCAACCCGTCATCCGCGGGAAAGCGCTCCGACAGGCGGCGCAGGGCATACGCGCGCGACATCAGCGCCTCGTTTCGATCGAGAATCCGGGCGCTGAACTTTTCGAACTCCGCATGTCCACCCAACTGCTTCTCCACGCGGGCCTGGAAGCCCACAGGCGCAACGCCCGCTCCCGCGATATCCGGTGACGCAGGCTCGGCCGGCGCGGTGGCAGCCGCCGGCTCCGAGAACTGAACGGTGACATGGGGCACGGCATCCAATAGGTCGTGGATTTGCCGCTGGCGCTCGGGAGAAATGCCCACTCCGCCGACCGCTACGCGCCCGCCCGAAAGCTCCACTTGCACAGGGTCGCCCAGGTCGGCCCCGATCTCATGCAGCGCAGATAACACTTGCAGCTCGTCGGAGATCGAGGCTGGCCCGGACAACGTTGCGGCCAGCCGGCTTGGTACGGCCGGCCGCACCGGAGGCTCGACATTCGTCGCGACGGGTGAACCGTCGTCGCGAGTCGTGGCATCCGTTATGTCGGTCAACTCCACCCATTCCTTATCGCGAAATTCCAGCCGCTCTTCCACCGGCCGCAAATCGGCCGTGCGCAGCACCAGGCTGGCCGAAGCCAGTTCCCCTTCCGCCGCCACCGTGCGAATCCGGTACGAGGCCTGCGTGGCGGTCACCTCATCCTGTTTAGCAGCCACGCCATTCCGCCATGCCTGGTACGATTTGGCGCTCAGCGGATCTTCCCAGTCGAAGTGCGCGGTTTGGAGCTTGGCCTGTATGGGCGCGGTCGACGCTTCCGCCGCCACAGCCCGGCGGCTGCCGAGAGTGCGGGTGAACTTCTGCGTCTTGGTGCGAATCTGAATGACGCGCCGCGCCGGCGTGGCTTGCGCCTCCGCCGCCAGCACCGCCCTCTTCAGGAGAACCGCCGCCTGCACGGACGGCGTCTCGCGGAACTGGTACCAGACAGCGCAAACCATCACCAGCGCAGCCACCGCACCCAAAGCCCATCGCCGGACCATGGCCCGCCCCAGGAGTGCCACGAAGCGTGCCGCCAATTGCTTGGCTACCATGTGCGATTCGCCGCTCGCGGAGGAATCGATGCGGGCAAATTCGCGGTAAAGGTCCGGCCAAGGGTTCGGGGGATCGGGCAGATACGTTTGGAGCACGTTCCTGCGGTACCGCACGCAACCGGCAACCGTCTCCTCCAGTTCTTCGATTTCGGTCCGGCACTGCCAGCAGGCTTTCAGGTGGCTCTCGACCTGCCGGCCCTTGCGTCGCGACAGTTCGCCATCGATATACCGCAGCAGTAATCCGTCTTCCGGATGCTGTGTCCCGAGGCTACTCACTTCGCACCTTCCTTAACCGGGAAATGGCACGGCGCAAAAATTCCCCCACCGCCGATGCGCTGATCCCCAGTGCCGACCCGATTTCCGGGTAACGCAGACCCTCCATCCGCAGAAACAGGCAACGCTTCTGCTGGTCCGACAGTCCCTCCACCGCACGATGGAACCGCGACATGCGTTCCCGCTCCAGGAGACCGCTCTCGGGATCGCCGGTGGGGGCCACCAGGCAGGCTTCCAGGGCGGGGTCGAACGGCGTCTCAGAAGCCTGCCGCGCGCGAACCTTCAAACCATAGTTGTGCGCCACCCGAAAAACCCACCCCCGCGGATTCTCGATCTTCTCGCCCTTCTTGAGCGTGACGTACAGGCGCAGAAACACCTCCTGCACGGCCTCCTGCGCCTTGGGAGGGTGCAGTCCGAGCGTCAGCAGGTAACGGTACACGTCCTGGCGAGATTCCACAAACAACTGAGCCACCTGGTCCTGCAACGCCCCGCCGCTGCGTTCCTGCCGGAGAATTCCCACGACATTTTCACCAGCCGAAGACACCGACATCGTTACAAGCCATAACAAAGACCCGGCGGCCCTGCCATCCAACTACAGGGCGGGATGAGATTTTCCGGACAAATTTTGCGTTCGTGACGCTTTAGTGTAGTGGAAACGTCCGGGTCCGGGTCTTAGACGTAGCGGACCTCAAAACCAGTGCCTGACGGAAGAGTATGTGTTGCCATCGTCACCTACAACAGCAGCCGGTATATCCGCCGCTGTCTCGAAACCGTGTTACGGCAGGGGGACGCACCGATCGAGGTGGTGGTGGTGGACAATGCATCCAGCGACGGCACTCGTGAGATTCTGCGGGACTTCGGGGACCGCATCCGCACCATCCGGTGCGCGCGCAACCTGGGATTCGCCGAAGCGCAGAACCGCGCCATTCGGTCCAGCGCCGCGGAGTGGATCTTGACGCTCAACCCCGACGTGCTGCTCCTTCCCGGTTTTATCCGCATGCTGCTGGACGCCGCGGCCATCGATCCGGGCGCCGGCAGTGTCTGCGGAAAGCTCCTGCGCATCGGTCCCGGATTCCACCCCCTGCCCGAACCGCGAATCGATTCCACCGGTATCTTTTTTACTCCCGCAATGCGCCACTTCGACCGCGGTTGGCACCAGCTCGATCAAGCGTGCTTCGAGAATATGGAGTACGTGTTCGGAGCCAGTGCCGCCGCGGCCCTCTTCCGGCGCAGGATGATCGACGACGTTGCGGTGGATGGCGATTTTTTCGATCCCGATTTCTTCGTCTACCGCGAGGACGCCGACGTGGCCTGGCGCGCGCAGCTCCTGGGCTGGCGCTGCATCTACACTCCCGCGGCGGTGGCTTATCACGTGCGCAGCGCGACGCCCTGGAACCGGCGGTCGCTTCCCGCCGCCATCAACATGCACTCGGTGAAGAACCGGTTCCTCATGCGCATCAAGAACGCCACGGGCGGGCTCTACCGCCGTCACTGGCTGCCGATGACCCTGCGCGACCTGGTGGTGGTGGGCGGCTCGATATTCTGGGAGCCCACGTCGCTGATGGCCTTCTGGCACGTTGCGAAAGGGCTCCGCCGCGCCGTGCGGCAGAGACGTCTCATCATGAATCGCAGGAAGGTATCGGACGAGGCCCTGTCGCGATGGTTTAGTTTCGAGCCGTCGGCGCAGCCGATTCACCCAACCGAGTCCTCTGTGCACTCGCGGAAAGTCCATGCCCCGGCGGTGTCGCTGGCAGGCAGGGCGACGTAGGATCGCTTTTCCAGCATTCCCCACGCATGCAGTAACGATGTGGGGCGGCTCCCGCGGCCGACCCCCTTGGGTCGGCCTATGCCCGGACTCCGGACGAAGCTCCACGATCTGGTCCATATAAGGTTTCCCCAGAAAAGCAAAGGCCGCTCACAGATGAGCGGCCGGTGGAACGTAAAATCAATGACTTGCGGAGGGAAACCGCTCATTAATGAGCAGTTTCGGCGGCGCGGTGCTGGGTGAAACTGGCCGCGTCTCCCCGATGAGGGCGACACAAGTCCGGGATGCCGACCTTACGTCCAGGAGGAACGTCATCAGGGCAAAGGGTGTTTCTCTCCGTGAGGGGAACGCCACGGCGGTGTACGTTTGGGCAGCGCCGGCAGGGGTCGCGTAGCGAGTTGTATATACACCGTGATACTATCGGCACGTGGTCATTTCGGGGTTTGACTGGGACGATGACAACATCTTCCATATCGAGCGGCACGAGTTCACCCCCGACGAGGTGGAAGAAGTTTTTTGCCGGCGGCCACAAGGTCAGACGGACCCGTCAGAGGCTATACATCGCCTTGGGTCAAACGTTCGACGGCCGGTTGGCTTTTATCGTTTTTCGCCGCTTGCGCGGGGGGCTGATTCGTGTGGTCACAGCCCGCGACATGGAGGATAGTGAGCGGCGCCTGTTCCGCCGCAAGTAGGTGGACCGTATGAAGAAGAAACTTTCTCCTGCGAAAGCGCCTCTGCCGAGGTTCCGCTCGGACCAAGAGGCGGCTGAGTATTTCGAGCAGCACTCCGTTACAGAAGTATGGGATCAGTTACCCGAAAGCAAACCGGCCAAGCCGACGGCGACGCTGACCAAATCAATGCGGGATCGTCACGGGCGCGCAAAATCCCCCATCTCGATCCGGCTGGCGCCCGAACAGATTGCGGCGGCGAAGAGGATCGCGGCGGCGAAGTCGGTCGGCTACCAGACGCAATTAAGAATGTGGATTGCGGAGGGGATCCGCCGCGAAGCAAAACGGACGTGATTCTGGGGCATGGAGGCAGCACTCTGGAATCCCGACATGACGTCCAAAGCGGAACGACACAAACCGTCACACGCGCGTTTGTGGGGACCCATGCTTCTGTGACGGGGACATATCGGGACTGATCTCCCTAACGGCCGCGCAGGATGCCATCCAGGATGCCATCCCGCCCCACACCGAGGGTCGTCGATCCGCCGAGCCGTTGATGGTCGCGGACGCAAGCTCACCAGCGCTACTCGAAGATTTTCGGTACCCTGAATCTGAGTATGAAACAGCTCTACGCGTTCACGCGAGACCTGCACCTCTACCTGGGCCTGGTCATCTGCCCGACGGTTCTCGTCTTTGCGGTCAGTGTCCCCTTCCTGGTCCATGCCTGGATACCGGGTGCGGCGAAGCAACCCGTCAGCCGGATCGCCGGCGATCTTCCAGTCCCTGACGGCGTCGAACTGATGAAGGGCCGGGACCAGGTGAATGCGGTGCGCGGCGTGCTCGACCGGGTGGGCGTCAGGGGCGAGGTCAACTTTATTCGGCGCATCCCTAAAGAGCACCGCCTGGCGATTCCGGTAATCCTCCCGGGGCGCGAGGTGGTGGTAGACCTGAATACTGCAACCCGCTCGGCGACCATCACCAACCGCGGCGACAACCTGTGGAGCGGGCTGGTCTGGCTGCACAAAATGCCGGGCCAGCATAACGCCAACCTCCGCGGTAACTGGGTTTTCCTGCGCACCTGGAAATGGCTGGCCGACGCCACCGTGTACCTGGTACTCTTCCTGTCCGTCAGCGGGATTTACTTGTGGGCGGTTCTACGAGCCGAGCGCCGCATCGGCTGGACGCTCATCGGCGCCGGCGCTGGCTCTTTCTTCGGACTGGTCTATGCCCTCACTCACTGATCGGCCGGCAGCCCCCAAGCCGCTTTCCCGCCGCTTCGCGGACGGGTTCCAGGTGTGGAACCGCAAGTTGCACTACTACACAGGCCTGTACCTCCTGTTTTTCCTGTGGCTGTTTGCGATCACCGGGCTCCTGCTGAACCACTCCTCCTGGAATTTCGCCCAGTTCTTCCCCAATCGCAAGGTCTCGAACTGGGAACGCGCGATCCAGCCTCTCGCGCCCGCAAGCGACCTCGGCCAGGCCCAAGACCTCATGCGGCAGTTGGGCATCCGAGGCGAAATCGCCTGGAACGCCGCGCGCACCGATCCCGCGCGCCTGGATTTCAACGCCGCCCGGCCCGGACGCACTTACCAGGTGCAGGCGGACTTAAAGCAGGGCCGCGTCAAGGTGATGCTTACCGAGTATAACGGCTGGGGCCTCCTGCGCACTCTGCACACGTTCGTCGGGGTGAGTCCGGACGATCCCCGCAACCAGCGCGAATGGGTCCTGACCAGTGTCTGGGCTCTCTCGATGGACGCCGTGGCCGCCGGGGTGGTGTTCCTGGTGTTGAGCAGTCTCTACATGTGGTGGGGCCTCAAAGAAAAACGGAAATTGGGACTGGCGGCGCTGGCCCTGGGGATTGCGGTGTGCGGGCTTTTCGTATCCGGTCTGCGCTGGCTGTACGGGTGACGAACGGTTATCCGCTTGACGCCCCCGGGCCCACTGCTACCATAGTTCTTCATATATGAGTTTCCAGTGGCTCACCATGAGGATTACCGAAGAGCGGGAACGCCGCGAGCGCGAGGCGCAAATTCACGAGCGCCTGCCCCGCGCGCTCGATGAGCTGCACCGCGCGCTGGCCGAGTGCGTCGAAAGCTACACCAACGCGTTCGGCGCGGAAGCCGCGGAGCTGCAACTCGAAGGTTCCAGGTTCCGCGTCCTCGTTCGTGACGAATTAGAAGGCCAATGGCAGCAGGGGGCGCAGGTCGAAATCGACGTGGTTACGAACCTGCCGGGATTCCAAATCAACCGGGAAGGCGGCGAACCTCTCCTGATCGAAGTCGGCATGCTGCCGGGGGACAAGCTGTTCTACCGGGACCGCGAACAGGACCAATACGTCAGCATGGACGAGTTGACCCACCGCGCCCTCGACCGGGCCTTGTTCCCCAAGCTCCGCGAGTAACTACTTCTCCGCCGAGTACTTCTCCCACTGCCCCGCGATACCGGCGCTCGTGGCGTCGCCCGGATGGACGATCACGCGATACCGGTAGCGCAGGCTCTTCCCCGGCTCCAGCTCCGTGTCGTGGGTTTGCGATTTGTTGCCGCCCAACGTCGCGACGCCGAAGGGATTCGCCGCGAACAGCCCGTAGGCGCGCACGTGCCAGCGCACCGGATGCCCGGGATTCGCCGGGTGGTCCAGAATCGCGATCCCCACTTTCTCGTCTTGGATCGCGCCCGAATAGTCGCACCAGTTGGAAGGCTTGCCCCACACCGGCTTCTCGCTCAGTTGGCCTTCCGCGTTGCGGATGTGGCCGGTGCCCTTATCCTCCTGAAGGATCGGCCGCAGGCGGATGCCAAACACGCCGTCCTTTTCGTCGCTGAAGGTCACCTTCTGGACGGCCGTCAGCGTGATGTCGAAGTCGATGGTGCGCAGCGCCGGATCGGCATAGAAGGTCATCACTCGCGACTCGGTGAGCAGCACGTCGCCCTTGACGTTGGTCCAGTTGAAGGTGGCCGCGATCGACCCCTGGTCCTTGCCGCTGGCCACCTCACCCAGCTTCTTCAGCACGATCTTGCCGCGATCGGGCTGATTGTACGGCCGCTGGTCCAGGGGAGCGATGTTCCAGAAATCCAGGTTGTTGACCTTGGCGTGGGCGAACCACAGGCCGCGCTGGTGCGGGTGGTCGGGCTTCTGGATGACGGCCTCCTCCTCCACCTTCTCCATGGGCCACATCCGCGTGACATAGGTCCCGGAGGCCGCGCGCAACGGCCAGAGGTACGGCTTGGCGACCTCCGGTCCGGCGATGTAGAAATCGGTGGAAGGCTTGCCGTTGATTTCGATGACCACCTTTTCGGCGCCAGGAGTAATCTTCACCTGGGCCGGGACCGGCAGGGACACCAGAACGGCGCATAGGGGCAGAAACGTCGCGGTTTTCATTCGCCCCTTATTTTAGCGCTACTTTACCTCGAAGCTGATGTCGTCGCCGGCAATCGCGCCGGTGGTGACGTCTTTGACAACGACCACCAACCGGTAGACGCCCGCCGGAATCGCGATGAACTTGGTGTAAAGGGGCGCCGGACCTTGAATGGTGTCCTGGAAACTCGTGACCGGTCGCCGCGTAGCGGTGACGACGCGGACGAGCACATTCACCGCGTGATTCCCATAAGCGTTTAGTGGGACCGATACCAAGGCCGCGGCGGCTCCCATGGATTGCACGGTTGCGCCCGCCTTCGAGGTTCCCGCCAAAAGTTGCGGCTCCCGGGGGAGGATGAATCGCAGGGCGTCCTTCTCCGAGGGATCCATCGTCATGCGATACTCGCCGCTCATGCTGGGGTCGACAAACTCGATCACCACGTTGTTCCCCACGCCTTCGATGTGGCGGTAGAGCCACTGCTCGAAGGGGAACGTGGAGGTGGCGCCGCCGCCCTGTTCGGCGGGCCGCTCGTATTTGCCTCCTGAGGGATGCGATTCGATCTCGTCGGCCGGACCGTAAGTAATATAGATGCGGCCGCGGTCGGTTTTCCATCCCGGAATGTTGGCAGCGAAACGCTCGTTTGTGTATGCGATGCGGCGGTAGTGCTCTTCCTTGAACTCGTTTTCCACCGTTCCGGGTGTCGGGTCGCGCCGCAGCCAGAATTGCTCGATGAACCGCTCATGTTCCTCTCCGGTCTGAAGGAGCTTATAGGCGGCGCGCTCCGCATCCGTAATGATGTAGGCGACGTCTTCGTTCAGCCATTTGCGGTACGGGGACTCGTCGACCTGCCTTTCGGTCAGGGGCCTGGCTGGCGGGCCTTGCTTCTTCGTGGGCGCTACCTGTGCCAGCAGCGGCACGGGCAGTTTGAGCGGTTGCGGACTCGCCGGCAACGCTGCGGCCTCCGCCGGATTTTCGATCGCGCCCTTCGGCGATACCGCGGCCGGCTTGGTCTGCCATCCGCCCACCGCCACACCCAGCGATACCACCAGCAGTCCCGCCGCGAAGACTGGCGCTGAGGTGCGTCGCTGCTCCGGTTTCTGTATCAAGCGTTGAATGCGTAACATGAGGCTGCCTCCGTTGGCGGCCAGCGCGGGTTCGCGCGCCGGCCACCGGCTGTTTTCGAGCATTGCCAGCGCCGCCGCGTATCCGCGGGCGTCGCCATTCAGTTTCACCACGACGTCGTCGCAGCAGTTTTCACGTTCCGCGCGCACCCGTCCGGACACCCACCACACAGCCGGATGGTAGAACAGCAGACCCTCCACGAAATTCTGGAGCACGTTGACCAGGTAGTCGCGCCGGCGGATGTGCGCCAATTCGTGTAAGAGGATGGACTCGACCTGCTCCGTAGAGAGTCCCATCAACAATCCAACCGGCACGAGAATCGCCGGCCGCACAAAACCGATGACTACCGGCACGTCGACCAGGCACGATTCCAGCAGGATCACGGGCTGGGAAATCCGGATTCGTGCTCCGAGGCCGCAAAGACGCTCCTGCCACTCTCGGGGCGCGGCGCACACTCCCGTGCGGCGCAGCCTTTGCGCGGCCATCCAACTCGCCAGGCTGCGAAGATAGCAGAGGAGCACGCCGGCCATCCAGAACGGCACCACCCACGGCAAGGCCGCGCGCATGCGCTCGGATAACGGCCTGGGAGTGGGGGCTGGTACCGGCGATGCGCCGCCCGGAATCGCCGGCCGTAGCAAAGGCGTTTGTGCCGGTGTGGCCTGCGAAGCCGGAAGCGTCAACGCCACGGTCAGTCCGAACATCGCCGGCATCGCGAGCAGAGCCAGGCAGCACAACCCGTACCGCAACCGCGCCGGTCCCGGCCCGCACAGGAACAGCAACACCGCCAGCAGCAGCGCGATGAGCGTGCCTTCCCACAGGAAATGGACCAGCGACCAGCCGAGCGTCCTCGCCAACGGCGCATGGATAAAAGCTTCCAGGATACTCATCGCGCCCCCTTTTCGTATTCCTCGAGGAACTTGCGCAACTCGGCCAGCTCTTCGGGCGACACCTTGCGCGCGGAAAGCGCCCCGAGCAGCAGGCTCTTGGCGGAACCGCTGAAGGCGCGCTGAAGCAGGTCGCCGGCCAGTTGACGCTGCGTCCACTCCCGCGGCCGGCCGGCCTCATAGATGTGCGCGCGCTGTTCCTCGTCCCGTCGCACCAGACCTTTTTCGGCCATGATCTGCAACGTCTTCAGGACCGTGGTGTATTGCGTCGGCTTGCGCAGCGCAATGGCGTCGTGAACTTCGCGAACGGTGCAGCGCCCGCGGCTCCAGAGCACCGTGAGGATTTCCAGCTCGGCCTCCGTGGGCCGCGGCGGATCGGATGGTTTCGGCGGCATCTACGAAGACATTACTACGATGAGATTCGTATGTCAAGAGGAATTTATTGCGCTTGCCGGGCGATACCGTTCCGCCCTTTACTGGGTGATCTTCACCACGAAGTAGGTGAACTCTTTGCCGGGATCGAGCTTCATCTGGTGAGGCAGTTTGGCTGGGATGGTGACCACGTCGCCGGCGGCGAGCTTCTTCTCCATACCGCCCGCAATCGAAGGCGCGCGCATCTCGTTGGGGGCGGTGGTTTTTCCGTCCACCAGTTTGCCGCCGTAGACCAGCGTGGCTTCGCCGGTCTCGACCACGAAGATGTCGGCCTGGGTCTCATGGTATTCGGCCTCGCCCGAGCCTTCCCGGTGCGCCGCGATGAACGAGTAGTTGCCAAAGCCGGGTATCGGCTGCGTGGCTACCTTCTTGGCGTCGATCTTGGGCGCGAGGCTTTTGCTGAACGCCTTCAACTCGGCGGACTTCCAGATGTAGAGGCCCGGGGGATCGCCGGCGGGCAGGGCCACTGCGGCAAAGAGCAAGGCGGTAAGAATGGGTTTCATGGAGTCTCCTCTGGCTTCACACAGTAGCACGTGAAGCGCTGAGAGTGGGAAGTTTCCCGAAGAGGACAGGCCGGGAGGCCTGTCTTACCGTACGGTGATGGTGGCGGGCAGGCTGCTGGAGCCATCTACCCACACTACGACCGGCACCTGGGTGCTGCCGAAGGATTGCGTGACGATGAACTGAATCTGGAACTGGCCGTTGGCTGCCGGCGTGATCCCCAGCACCGGCATCGCCACCCCCGATACGGTGACCTGCAGGCGGCCCTGGTTGTTTACCACCGCCGGGTCGAGACCCGATACCAGGACGCTCAGAAGGTCGCCCGCCGCCGCGGCATTGGTGGTCGAGAACACCCCGCTGATCGCTACATTGGATTGGTTGGCGACCTGGATTATGGCAGGCGGCTGGCTGTCGATCTGCACCATCACCGGGAAAGTGCTGGTCGAACCATTGCTCAATCTCAGGGTGGCCGGACCGGCCGGGAATCCCGCGGGAATGAAGAAATTGATTTGCGCCGGGCTGACGAACTGGAGGCCTACCGGCACGTCGTTCAAGGTCAACAACGCGCCCGGCGAGGCCAAGTTTAGCCCATACACCGTGGCGATGCTGCCCGGGTAGATGGTCTGCTGCGTGGGGTCGGCGTTCAACACGGGCAGGGCAACGAATGGCAATCCGGCCCGGGCCGGCAGGGTCTGAAACCCATCGGCCCGCGTGATCACCTGGAACCCGTTGACGATGCTGACTTCCGAGAGTCCTGCCGCCGCGTTGGGTGCTACCACCACGTTGGCGATCAGGTGGGTCGGGCTGAGCACCCACACGCGGCGAACCGTGACGTCGTCCGATCCAAACCCAACCGTCACCTGCCCTTCCACCAGATTGGTGTTCGTGGTCGTAATATCGACTGCCGCTGAAGAGGAGGCCGGCAGCGACGCAACACTCATGTTGGCGATCTGTGGAGGGGCGGTGACGGGGTACGTATAAGTCGTCGGCTGCCCGTTGGCGGGCTGGCCGGGGACTTGGTCGGACAGGCCAAGCAGGATCATCGAGTTTTGGCCGTCGGTGTTGTAAAGAGTGATGGTAGCGATCTGGCCGCTGGCTCCCTGCGGCGGCGCCACGGTGATGGAGCCCAGGACGTCCGTGCCGCTGAAGGGGCCGGTGGCGTTGGCCTTGAGCCCGTCGAAATAGACGGTGCTGTCGGGCCCGAAGCCCGCGCCGGTTACCGTGACCGTGCCATCGGCGTTGGGGGTGGCCGCGGTGATCAGCGGCGCGCCTTTCTGCACCAGGTTGACCGCGCCCGGCAGCACATAAATATCGTTGCCGAAATTAAGCACCAGGTGTCGCAGCCCGACGCCAGCGCCGATCGGCGGGTTGAAATAGGCGACGACCTTCCCGGGCTGGTTGGGATAGGGAATCACCTGCGGCGGCACCTGCGACGTGATAGTTGCCGTCGCGAATCCGCCCAGGATGGTCATCGATTGCGGGTTCGGCAGAAACGCCGGCGCACTGGCCTGGGCAATCACCATGCCGACATTCTGCGAGGAGTTCATGAAGGCCGGGGTGACTTCCATGGTGCCCGGATAGCCGTAGTTGCGGGTCGGGCCGTCGAGCCGGGAAGAGGTGTAAACGTTGTAAGTGGTGGTCGACTGCCGCGGCTGAACTCGAAAATCCACACCGCCGATCACTGAACCGGCGAAAACATTAATGGGTGTCGCCTGCAGCGGATCGAGCGTTGCCGGGAAAAACACGGTGGTAAACGCACCGCCCGCCGGATTGAACGCCTGCCCCGCCAGGTCCGACGGCACGCGAACGCCCTCACCGCCCGCGATCGCGTCCGGCGGCAGCGGGTGTACATAAACCAGGTAACCGAGGTTCGGCGGTACTCCGTCGATGTGGTACACGCCGTTCGGGTCCGTCAAAGAGCTGATCGCCGGCCCCGTCGGTGAAATCGCGACCACGGAGGCCATCGGCGCCGGGTTGCCGTTGTTGGCGAACGTCACGCGGCCGCTAAACGACCCGTAGCTGGCGGCCCAACCGGGCTTTCCATAAAGCACGGAAAGCCCGGCAAGGTCGTCCGCGTCCAAAGGCCGGGTACGAGAAGTGTTGCGGACCGCCGCCTGCGACATCGCGCTTCCGGTCCAGGTGTGCTGCAGTCCCAAGGCATGTCCAATTTCGTGAACCGCCGTCGTGAAATAGGCTTCCAGGAAGCTCGGCCCCGGCGACTGGCTGGCATCGCGGTTCAGGATCACCTGGGAATGCAGAATGGGAAAGAAACCGTTCAACAGCGCCGGTGACGCGGTGGCGCCGCCAAGTCCCAACACCCCGGGACCCAGGTCGGCGAAAACCACGTCGCCGCCGGGGGTGCCGGAGATTTGCTGGGTGGGGCTCTCCACGCCTCCGAAGGCCACGCGCAAATCCGAGCTGGGCGCCGCGTTCCATTGCGCCAGCGCCTGCTTCACCTGGCTCAGCACCGACCCGAAGCTGTCGTTGGGGCCGTACGCCGCCGGACCGGGATCGCCGACGAAGAACGTCACGGTCTTGTTCGGCACCATCGTGGCAGTACCGCTGGACAGGTCGTACTTTTCGTAAATGGCGGTGAACGGAGCGGTTCGTCCGGAGTAACGAATGTAGTGATAATAGGCTTGCGAAGGAGTGCCCAACAGGAGCGCCGCGATCGCCGTGGCGAATAGGCGGCCCATGCTCCTGGTGTCGATTCTCATCGGGCCACAGCCTGACCGGCCGGCGCCAGCGCGCTCGAGATCCGCGAACGCAATTCGCTCAAGCGCATCCTCAGCGTCTGGTCCTTGACCGGACGCCCGCTGGAATCCAGCATCAATTCGCGGCTGGCTGCCCGTGTCGCCAAGGGGTCTGGGGCGCCGTCCCCGGCCAGCGAAAACAGGCCCTGGGTCAATCCGATCACCTGGTTCCGCCCCGATTTCCCCATCCACAGGAAGAACACCAACTCATCGCCCGGCTGGAACGAGGGAGTTCCCGCGAAGGACTGCCGCACGCCGTTGGCGACACCGCCCGGAACCACGACTTCGACCGTGTTGCCCCCGCTGCCCTTGAAGCGTTCGGACACCTGGATCGTATAGTGCGTGTAGACGATCGGGCCGGAAAACGCCGCCCATGAAGTGGTAACCTTGCCCCGGACGATGGAAGTGGATTTCGCGATCATGTCATCCAGGGAGAGCCGCTGCAGAGTGGCGCACTGGAGCGGCGCCATGCAGAAGGTCAACACTAGCGCAGTCGGAAGGTAGCGCTTCACGAGGGGTGAAACAGCAGTTCTCATACCAACTGAACTTGCTGATAACAAAAAAGTTACACGTGATTCGGACGGCCCGGTGTGTACCTCCGACACGGGGTTGGGACACCCTGTCCCAATGGTCAGGTTTTTCCGGGCCTCACGATCAGCATGGGGACCGCCAGATTGTGCCGCACAGGATTGATGGTGTTTCCGAAAATCAGGTCCTTGAGTCCGCCATGCCCGTGAGCTCCCATAATCACCAGGTCGGGCTGAACCTCCTGTGCATAGCGCACGATGGCCTTCCGGGGCGAACTTAAATGAGAAATTGAGGTTTCGACCGTAATTCCATGATTTCGAAGGGATTGTGCGATGCGTTCGAGATACTGCTCACCCGCCTCCACCTCCGCGGTCGAAGATTCCTGGCCGTACACCTGGCTGGTCACCCCTTCCTCCACGTGCAGCAGATACAGCTTGGCGCCGTGCAGGTGCGCCATGGCTGCGGCGTGGCTGACCGCCAGGCGGTCGAGGACCG
Organism: Bryobacteraceae bacterium; assembly: GCA_041485845.1. Classification (GTDB taxonomy): domain Bacteria; phylum Acidobacteriota; class Terriglobia; order Bryobacterales; family Bryobacteraceae; genus OMOG01. The sequence continues at coordinate 10,851 of JBGPKH010000027.1, read as the reverse complement.
TGTGGTCCAGGGGAACCAGGATGCGGTGATAAACCGGGGCGGCGGTTTGCGCGGCGTCCGCGGTTTCCGGCAGGCTGACGGCACGGCCGAAGCCGCGGGTGCTGCGGCGGCCGATCAACGGCTCAAACGTGATCCACAGCAGGAGGAGCGTGAGGAACACCAAAACTGGAACGGCGACCAGCCAGACCACGGTTCGCCACCGGCCCGCGGCTTCCAGCCACGCGCCGATGGACTGCACCGCGAGCCAGGCATTCAGGCCTACCACAATGGCCGCGGTGGTCCACGCCAGCAGGCGAACCCAGCGCGCGTTGGCAAACGAGCCCATGCGCGCGCGATCGCTCGTAAAATGAACCAGCGGAATGATGGCGAACGGCAGTTGCATGCTGAGGATCGCCTGGCTCAGCAGCAGGAGCCCGAAGGTCGCCCCTTCTCCCACGAAGTAGATCGTGAGCGCCGCCGGGGTGATGGCAATCGAGCGCGTGATCAGCCGCCGCAGCCAGGGCCTCATGCGGAAATTCAGGAAGCCCTCCATCACGATCTGCCCGGCGAGCGTTCCCGTGAGCGTGGACGATTGCCCGGAACACAGCAGCGCCACGGCGAAAAAGACCCCCGCCAGGCTGGTTCCCAGCAGCGGCGCCAGCAGCACGTGGGCCTGCTGGATTTCCGTCACGACGATCCCGTTCTTGAAGAACACCGCCGCCGCCAGAACCAGGATCGCGGCGTTGACCAGCAGGGCGCCGTTCATGGCCACCACGCAATCGATGAGGTTATAGCGGCAGGCCGTGCGTTTGGCCGGTTCCGTATGGCCGATGTTGCGGGTCTGGACCAGGGCCGAATGCAGGTACATGTTGTGCGGCATCACGGTGGCGCCCAGGATGGTGACTGCCAGGTATAGGCTGTCGCGATTGAGGCGCGGCGCCAGGCCCGTCACCATCTCCGAAACCGCCGGCTTGGCCCAGAAGACTTCGAGGCAAAAGCACGCCGCGATCACCGAAATCAGCGCCAGGATGAAGGCCTCGATAGTGCGGATTCCGAAGCTCTGAAACCACAGCAGCAGCAGGGTGTCGGCGGCGGTCACCACGACACCCACCAGCAGCGGAACGTGGAACAGCAGGTTGAGCGCGATGGCCGCGCCCAGCACTTCCGCCAGGTCGCAGGCGGCGATGGCGATCTCGCACAGGCCCCACATGGCGAGGTTGATCCGCCGCGGATAGGATTCGCGGCAGGCCTGCGCCAGGTCGCGCCCGGAAACGATTCCCAACCGCGCGCTCAACGTCTGGAGCAGGATGGCCATGGCGTTGGACATCACCAGGACCCATAGCAAGCCGTAGCCGAAGCGCGCGCCGCCTTCCAGGTCGGTGGCCCAGTTGCCCGGATCCATGTAGCCCACGCTGACCAGGTAGGCCGGTCCGGCGAACGCGAACATGCGCCGCCAGAACGAGACTTGGCCGGTCCCGACGCTGGAGTGCACCTCCGCCAGCGAGCGGGCATTCTGATTCAACTGTCCGGTGGCCATGGAGCTTAACTATAGTTAAGCAGGTGGCGCGGGACAAGTCAACCCTCCGGTGGAGCCGGCGGAGCCGGAATCTCATATCCATCGTCATCGGCCGGAAAGTAGCTAACCTTCGCCGGTATTGTTGCGCTGCCGAATTGGTGAGAGACTCATGAACAAGCACGAATGAGCACTGATGTTTCGGCGCTCTTAACAAAAGCACAGCGTTGCATCGTTCTCTCCTTGCGAGGTGGGCGGCTATTGGTTCAACCGCCCACACCCTCTACGGATTCTGCGGGATAATCGAAAAGGAGCGACGCAATGACGGAAACCGACAAAGAAAAAGCCAAAGAAATTGCCGTGGCCGGCGTTGGCGCCGGTGTCGGTGGCGCCGGCGGTGCATCGGTTGGCGTTCTCGAGCTCGCCGCGCAAGGGGCCGCCACCGGACTGTCGGCGGGTGTGGTCATTGGTGCCGGAGCCGTGGCTGGCGCGGTGACCTTTCTCCTGGGATGGAAGGCCTACCGTCATTTTCGCAAACCCAAGAGCTGACTCTACCGCCGCCCGCCGCGTTGGCGCACGCTGACGCAGGCCAGCGCGGGGGCCAGCGCCGGCCGGGGAGTGAGCTCCTGGCGCAGATTCTGCAACGCCATCCGCACCCAGCTTTTTACCGTGCCGAGAGGTTGTCCCATGCGCTCCGCCGCCTCCAGGTGCGAGAGCCCTTCGAAGTACGTCAGCTCGATCGCGCGCAGATGATTGGGCAGAAGCCGCTGCATGGCCGCTCTCACGCGGCGCCCGCGGTCCGACGCCACCATGTCGTTTTCCGTGTCCGTGTAGGCCGGCGGATGATCCGTCTCATCGAACTCCACGGTGTGGCGCTCGCGATTGCGCACCGAGCGCAGGTAATCGATGGCGCGATTGCGCGCGATCGCCAGCAGCCATGGCCCGATCGACCCCTTCCGCCCATCGAAGCCCTGCACCCGGTTCCACACGCGAAGAAAGGTCTCCTGGACCAGGTCCTCCGCGATCCCCACATCGTGTACCGCGCGCAGGATCAGCGAATGCACCAGGCGGCCATAGCGGTCGTAAAGCTCCGCCAGAGCGTGGGCATCGTGGCGCTGCAAATCGGCGATCAGTTTCGCTTCCGTGAAGGTCGTGGTGGGTGCCATCTGTAAACTCCGCTGCTACAGAATGCACGCCGCTGCCCGCAGAGAATTCACAGCAGGATCAACCGTTTGGCGATTTTCCCCCGCCCCGCTGTCAAGCAAGTTGCAAGTCACAGCATCGCTGCTTGACACGACTGGCCGCTGGAAACGACCGGGGACGGGATACCATCGGAGCCGGGTATGCTGCTGGGTATGCTGAAGAAGTTCGTGAACCTGTCGCAGCCGCACGCCGAAGGAGCCCCTCGGCGACCCTCCGCCCCAGCGCCCCAGATTGGGACACCGGACGTTGACACCGGGCTCGCCTGGATATATGCTCTCTGAGACGAGGTCTCAAAATGAGGTCTCAAAATGTGGAAGAAAACCGACCTCATATGTTGCGCCAGGCGTCCTACCGTTCCCGGTTTCATGGTTTGCCTGGTTCTCGCCGCTGCCGCATGGGCGCAATCCGGCCCGAACTTGCCGGATGGTAAAGGGAAGGCGGAGTTCGCTCGTGTCTGCGGGCAATGTCACGGCGTGGAGATGGTAATCAAGAAAGCCAATACCGCGGATGGCTGGGCCGACGTGGTGGATGACATGGTTTCGCGCGGGGCTCAGGGCACAGAGGATGACTTCGACCTGGTCGTGAAGTATCTTGCCGCGCATTTCGGCCCGAAAGTAAACGTGAACAAGGCGAACGCAAAGGAACTCTCGACGGTTCTCGAACTCTCAGGCGCCGATGCCGAGGCGATCGTGCATTATCGGGAGACGGCGGGAAGCTTTAAGGACTGGCGCGATCTCGCGAGAGTCCCCGATATCGACATGAAGAAGCTGGAGCGGGAGAAAGATCGTATCGACTACTCAACCGGCCAGGATCCCTCCGGGGACAGGAAATAGGCTGTGCTCCGGCGCGATGCGGCGGGGGAACCGCCCCGAAAGGCAGGAAGCGACGAATGAAGAACATGCCAACGAATTCCCGGATGACGATGAGGGGCGTCACGGCGGGCGTTTTTGTGCTGGCCGCAGCGCAGTTGTTTGCCCAGACGGGCGATGCCGCCAAAGGCAAAGCATTGGTTGCGTCGAGCGGCTGTCTCAATTGCCACCGTATCGGAGACACGGGCTCGCGCGTGGGACCAAACCTTTCCGACGTCGGCGACCGCAGGACGCCGGATCGATTACAGCGCTCCATTGTGGCGCCGGATGAAGAAGTACTTGCCGAGAACCGGTCTGTCAGCGTTGTCCTGAAGGACGGGAGCACGGTGAGGGGCAGGCTCCTTAACCACGACGCACTGAGTATCCAGTTGATCGATCCGAAAGAGCAACTCCGGTCGTTCCAGACGGCGGACATCCGCGGCTACACCATTCTCACGAAGGGTCTCATGCCCTCGTTCGAGAACAAGTTGCCGGCTCCGCAGGTGGCGGACATTGTCGCGTATCTCAGCTCGCTGAAGGGGTCTGAGCAACCGTAGGCCACTTTGACCTTCAGGAATAGAAACGAGGTTCGGACCATGCACGTCCGCAGATTATCGCCGCCTGCTTTCAGATTATTGCCGCTCGCCTTAGTTGCGGCGTTTCTGCCGGCCCAGGTCACCTACGACCGCATTCTCAACGCCGATCGCGAGCCGCAGAACTGGCTCACTTACAGCGGGGGTTACTCCAGCATGCGCTACAGCATGCTGACTCAGCTCAATCGTGACAACGTGAAGAACCTCAAGCTGAAGTGGGTCTGGCGCCCAAGGTATTTCGAAAAGATGGAAGCTACCCCGATTGTCGTGGATGGCGTCCTCTACACCGTGCAGAACAGCGATGTCGCGGCCATGGATGCGGCCACCGGCCGGATCTTCTGGACCTTTCACTACACGGTGCCGCCCGAGTCGAATCAATACCTCCTGGTGGTCAAGGGACTGGCGATCTCCGGCGACTCACTGTTCTGGGCGACCTACGACGGACATCTGATCTCCATTGACGCCAGGACAGGGATTGCCAACTGGAACAAGACCCTGGTCGACTGGCACAAAGGCTATCAGCTCAACGTCGCCCCACTGGTTGTGAAGGATAAGGTGATTCTTGGCCCCGCAACCAACGAGGAAGGCGCGAATTGCTGGGTGGCAGCCTATGATGCCAAAACCGGGAAGGAATTATGGCGCTTCTACACGGCGCCGATGTCGGCCGACGAACCCATCGCAAAGACCTGGGCTGGGGAATCGTGGAAGCACGGGGGCAGTCCCATCTGGGTGACCGGATCCTACGACCCGGAGACCAACCTGACTTTCTGGGGAACCGGCAATCCCAACGCAGGCTGGAACGGCGACAATCGTGCTGGCGACGACCTCTATTCGGACTCGGTTGTCGCGCTGGATGCCGACACGGGGAAGCTGAAATGGCATTACCAGTTCACGCCGCACGACGAGTTTGACTGGGATTCCGTGCAGGTCCCCGTACTTGCCAACATCGATTGGCAAGGCACGCCGCGCAAGGTGATGCTTTGGGCCAACCGGAACGGATTCTTTTACGTTCTCGACCGCGCGAGCGGAAAATTTCTGCTCGGTAAAGCGTTTGTGAAGCAGAACTGGAACGTCGGGCTCGACGAAGCCGGCCGTCCGATCAAATCGCCTGCCCTCAACCCGAAACCCATGGGCGGACCCTATGTCGAGCCGGGCACACAGGGAGGCACGAATTGGTACTCGCCTTCCTTCAGCCCGCGCACCGGGCTCTTCTATGTTTCCACCTGGGACAACTACGGCGGCCCATCGGGCAAGGGCCCGATCCAGGAATGGAGAGAAGGCGGAAAGTATTCAGGGAACGCGCCACGGCGCCCGGCGGCCGCGCCGGCGGGCACGGCGGCGGGCGGCGGGCGCGCCGGTGGTGGCCGAGGCGCCGCGATCGCCTATCGAACCGAGGAGGAAGGCTACGGTGCGGTGCGTGCGATCGATCCGCAAACCGGCAACAAGAAGTGGGATTTCAAGATGGTCGATTACACCGAAAGCGGCATCCTGACCACCGCTTCGGATCTGCTCTTCTCCGGTGGGAAGGAAGGAAATTTCCTGGCCCTGGATGCTCGTAATGGACAACTGCTCTGGAAGACCAATCTCGGTGGAACCATCGCCAGCGGTCCGATCACCTATCAGGCGAACGGCCGCCAGTACGTGGCAGTATGCGCCGACAATGCGCTATACGCTTTCGGGCTGCCGGAGTAGCGCCAAGGCAGGCGTCCCGCTATGCGCGCGATCACGAGACGACAGCTTCTTGCCCAGGGCGCCATTGGTCTGGCCGCCGCCGGCCTCCCGCTAAAGGCGTTTCCGCTGGACCTGCCTCTGGGCTTTCAAAGTTATGACGTCAACCGCGAACTGAGCGGGGATTTCGAGGGCACGTGCCGTACGCTTGCCGGATACGGATACCAACTGATCGATTATGTATGGCTGGCCCATAACAGCGGCGTCTCGCCCTCCCTCAACGCGATGACTGGCAAAGATGTCCGGCGAGCATTCGACGCGGCCGGCCTGAGCTGCCGGAACTGCCATTTCTCGTGGGCGGAACTGCACGAAGAATATGGAAAGACCATCGAGATTGCCCGCACTCTCGGGCTGAACAGCGTGATCTGTCAATCCATGTCCAGCAAGGCGAAATCCGCCGATGGCTGGAGATGGCATGCCGACCAGTTGAATGCGCTGGGAGAAAAGACGAAGCGCGACGGCCTCTTGACCGGCTATCACAACCATCCTGTCGAATTTATCGAGATCGAGGGCGTCGTGCCTTTCGATCTGTTGCTGCAGGGGACGGAACCGAAGCTGGTCCAAATGCAGCTTGACGTCGGGAGCGCCGCCGTGGCTGGTAAAGACCCGATCGCGTATCTCGAAAAACATCCCCAGCGGTACTTCTCGATCCACGTGAAGGACGAGCGTGACGGCCGGATTGGTATTGCGGTGGGCGAGGGTATCCTCGACTGGAACAGGATTTTCGCGGCGGCAAGGAAAGCGCCGCTCCGTAACTACGTCGTCGAGACTGGGGCCCGTCCGGATGCCGTTATGGAAAAGCTCCGGCAAAGCGTGGCATTCCTGCGAAACTTCAAGGCCTGACGCGCTCCTCAAGGCAGGCAGTGCGCACGTCCGTTGATTGACTTAACGTTTGGCTCCCGCTGGCGGCGTGTTCCAGAAGATGAACGTGCCTTTGTCCGTCGAAGTAATAATGTCTACCGCCCCGTCGCCGTTCAGGTCCGCCGCCGCCAGATGAGAGCCGACGCCCGAGCGGTTGTGAATCAGCTCCGGAACAAACCTCGCGCCGCCGGGAGCGTTCCGATCGCGGACCGTGCGATACCAATAAAGCACCGCCGGACCATAAGGATCGGGATCGGTATAGCTCTCCTCGTGCGACCAGTAGCGCTTGCCCACGATCATGTCGGGAATGCCGTCTCCGTCGATATCGGCGAACGTCATACCGTGCGGTTCGGTGAACGTTACATCACCCGCGCTCGGTCCTGAAAAATCGCCCATAATCATGTGCCGGACGAAAGAAATCTTCCCGTCCTGCCGTTTCTGTTCGAACCATGCCAGGCCGAACCCGTGGGCTTGCAGCGCCGTCACGACATCGTTCAGCCCGTCGCCGTTCACATCGTAGACACCCATCTCCGCACCGCCGGGCCCAAAATTCTCGGGGTGGAATGTCCATGTCTGCTGCGTGCCGCCCTTCGGCGGTTGTTCCCACCATCCGGACGGCTGCAGCACGTCCATGCGGCCGTCGCCATTGATGTCGCCGACGCCCAGACCGTGAATATTCGGCGGGTTTGATCTGTCGCTGACCGGGTGGACAATCCAGGACGCCGTGGGATTCGCCGGATCCGGCTTCGCGTACGCCAGAATCCCGTCGCCGCCGTACAGCAGCTCCGGCTTTCCATCGCCGTCGATGTCCTTCAGCAGAACGATCTCCGTGGTGACCTTCGGGACCACAAGGAACTTGTCCCACCGGCGCGATTCCCCGCGGGGATTCACGTACAGCCACATGGGCCTCGACGCGGCCATCAGGATGTCCGGCCAGCCATCGCCCGTGAAATCGTAGGCGAAATTGACCATGCCGGATGCATACTCGTTACTCGGATTGTACGTCTGGGCCGACGTGAACTCCCGGCGCACGGTGTAATCGGGTCCGAGATAAAAGAACGGCCCCGCGATCGCGTCCATGACGCCATCGTGGTTGATATCGGCCGCGGCGGCGCACCAGGCATAGTAGAAGTCGCTGATGCGCTGCATGCGGAAGCGGCTCGATACCTGTTCCTTGGGCTCGAATTTCGGAAGCAGATCCTTGAAGGCCAGGTTCCGGAACCGGACTTCCCCGGTACCGCCTGCGTAGAGAGCGATTGGCCCATACCCCGCGCGGTCATCGTCGGTCGCACCGCCCATGCCGGCATTATTCAGCGACACTCTGAGGATGTCCGAATCCAGAAGGATCTGCAGCGTATTCCAGTCGTCCTGACGCAGACCCGGCGCGCCGCGCCCACCGCGTCCCCCTGCCGCGGGAGTTGGCGCACCGGATGGGGGCGCGAAACGGATTGTTCCGGCGGCGGGCCGCAGTTTCGTGCGCTTCAGCTCCTGTCCCTGCGCATCGAGCGTCACCTTATACACGGCGGGCTCGGGGGTCAGCGAAACATAGACGCCCTTCATGCCATCGGGAGTTTTTTCCGCGCGAAGCAACACCCCGGCGGCGCAGTCCCCGGTACAACGGAAATCCGCGTAGAATCCCACGTCCTGATACGACTGGTCGAGCACCAGCCAACCGCCTTTACCGCCCGCCTTCACCTTGCCCGTCAGTTCCCCATCGCGGGCGCTCCAGTCGGCCTGGCCCAGCACGTGCCATCCGGAGAGACCCGACCCTTTGAAGGTCGAGTCGGGAATGAAGTTCGGTCCTTCGGCGAGACCGCCAAGTGCGAGAAAGCCCAAAACAGCCGCAAGCCCATACGCACGATTGCGAGACATGAATCATCACCTCCGCGCTTTCTAGTGAAGCGTAGCGCCTTGCGCCCCAACATCGGATTCAGGACGGGTTCCTTTACTCAGGCAGTGCGAAGGCATACATCGTACCTTCGCCGGTTCCTACGATGTACTGCTTCCCGTTAACGGCGTAGCTGATCGGACCGCTCGCGTTGGGGCCGCCAAGATACACGTGCCACAGCAACTCGCCTGTGCGCGCATCCAGGGCCACGAAGTTCCCGTCCATCCCGCCACCGAACACCAGATCGCTCCCCGTGGAGAGCACCCCGCTCTCCGTGTAGTTGACCATCTTGAAGTCCCACTTCTTCTCGCCGGTTTTCGGGTCGAGGGCTCGGATCGCTCCGTATCCTTCTTCTTCCGTTTTGTAGTTGGCGCTGGCCCGGCCCGCGCGGCCGCCCCGGCCCGCGGCCGCAGGTGCAGTTCCGCCCCGCCCCGCGGCGCCGCGCCCGCCAGCGCCTCCGCGCCCGGCAGCGCCTCCGCGGCCTTGTCCGTTCCCGGTATATCGCTGGCCCTCGACCCATGGACCGGGGTCGCCCTTACCCGAATTGCCGCCATAGTTGTCCCAAGTGGACACATAGAACAGCCCGGTGCGTGGGCTGTAAGACGGGGGGTACCAGTTCGTCCCGCCCTGCGTGCCGGGCTCTACATAGACGCCTCCCATGGGCTTGGGCCAAAGGCCCGGCGCCTTGACCGGCCGGCCTCTCTCATCCAGGCCCACGTTCCAGTTCTGCTTCACGAAAGGCTTGCCCATCAGGAATTCACCAGTCGTGCGGTCCAGCACATAGAAGTGCCCGTTGCGGTTGGCCCAGAGCATGACCTTTCTCTGCCGGCCTTTCCACTCCATATCGACCAACACCGGAACCTGCGTGGAATCCCAGTCGTACTCGTCCCCGGGCGTAAACTGAAAATACCATTTCAGCTTTCCGGTATCGGCGTCGAGCGCCACCACCGAGGCGGAATAGAGATTGTCGGCGGGCGTACGAGAATCGCCGTTCCAGCCCGGGTTCGGGTTACCCGTTCCCCAGAAGGTCTGATTCGTTTCCGGATCGTAAGATCCGCCGTTCCAGATGGGGTCGCCGCCGTGTTTCCAGGAGTCGCCCGCCCAAGTCTTCGCCTCTGGCTGATCCGCCGACATGGGGGCTGTGTTGAAGCGCCATAATTCCTTGCCCGTTTTGACGTCGTAAGCGTTGACCCAGCAGTTGGCGCCGGCTTCGTTGGTCGCAGGACCCAGAATGATCATGTTTCGCACAATCAGCGGCGCCACGTTGTACTGATAGCCCTTCTTGAAATCGGCCATCACCTTGTCCCAAATCACGCGCCCGGTCTTGGTGTCAATGGCGAGGAGATGACAATCCACCGTAGCCCAGAACAGCGTGTCGCCCGAAATCGCCATGCCCTTGTTCACCTCGTAAGCGTTGTAGTAGGCAGCGGGATCGAGTGGGCGCGAGAGCTTCCAGAAGGGCCGTCCGGTGACGGCATCCAGAGCGACCGCCTCGAGGGCAGTGCCAGTGTACAGGATGCCGTCGACCACCAGCGGCGTATTCTCCATCTTGGACTGATTATTGCCGGACTTCGCGTAGATGGGGTGGTAGACCCACTTGAGCTGCAGGTTTTTCACGTTATCCCGGTTGACCTGCGTGAGCGTGCTGTACCGGTGACTCGAATAGTCGCCCGAATACGTCAGCCAGTTCTGGGGCTCGCGATCGGCGTGGAGGAGCCGGGCATCGGTCACCTGCGCCGGAAGATGGCGGGCGAGAAAAAGAAGCGGCAACAACAAGCGAGTAGTCATGGCTGGTTCCATTCCTTTCCAACTGCGCACAGCCTCTGGAGGCCATCCCGCACGGCTCCACGTCTCATTACGCTTGTCTGAGACTGAGTCTCAAGAAGCATACATCGGCCCCTGTCCCGCGTCAAGCGGTGGATGGCCAGATTGGCCAGATGCGTGCCCCTACCTCACCCATCCACCCTACCACCGGCTGCTGCGGGAATCGGGTGACGCAAACTCCCAAAAACCCCTCAATTTACGTCTCCCAATTACGTCTCCCAATTTTGGAGCACCCCCGCAAGCCACGGAAAGAAAGGAGCTTACTTCACATCATTTTTTCAATCTCACACACCCCAGATTTGCGTCATTTGCGTCACACGAGTCCCGCCCGCCCGCCAAGCTATCATTAGAAGGAACCCTCCATGCCTTTGAAATCCGACCCCGGCCTGGGAATCAATAGCTGGCTCGAAGACG
>JBGPKH010000026.1:0-29407 GCA_041485845.1 Bryobacteraceae bacterium | reverse complement strand
TCAGTGGTCACGCGGGATGTCCCGCGGAACGCCATCGTCGCCGGCAATCCAGCCCGGATCATGGGCTACGCAGGGGCCCAGAGGGCCGAAGCGCCGCCGGTGGTCCCGGCGCCGGAAACCGGTCCGGCCGCCACCCAGGTGCAGGGCGTGGTGCTGCACCACCTGCCGCTAGTCAACGACCTGCGCGGCATGCTGTCGTTCGGCGAGGCGGGCCGGCATGTTCCTTTCGCGGTGAAGCGCTATTTCCTGGTGTTCGACGTGGCCACCGAGCACATCCGTGGCGAGCACACCCACCGCACCCTGCACCAGTTCCTGGTGTGCGTGCACGGGCGCTGCACCGTGGTCGCGGACGACGGCAGGCATCGGCAAGAATTCCTCCTCGATTCGCCGCATATCGGCATCTACATCCCGCCCATGACTTGGGCGGTGCAATATAAATATAAGTACTCGCCGGATGCGGTGCTGCTGGCGCTCGCCTCGGACATCTACGACCCGGGCGATTACATTCGCGATTACGCCGAATTCCTGGCCGTCAAGAAACCGCTGAAATGAAAGTCTGTTACACTTCGATGTCCGTGCAAACCAACCTGCGCACTCTGGTGCGCGCCGAAGCGCAGGGGCCTGCGACTGCGGGGTGATGAGGACGGGGTGGCGGCCGCCGACGCGGGGACTGTCGCGGCTCGGCGCCTCCGAGGTGGGATGGCCACGCGTGGCGGCGCGAGGGCCGTCCCGGTCCGGCAACTGGAAGGGCTGATGCTCTCTCTGATTATCCCGATCTACCAGAACGAGCCCAACCTGGATCGCCTGCTTGCCGAGGTAGGGGAACTCCGGCAGAAAATGGCGGCGCCCATGGAACTGGTCTTCGTGGTGGACGGCACTCCGGACCGCTCCCTGGAGATCCTGCGGGAACGCCTGCCCCTGGCGCCGTTTCCCGCGCGGCTCCTCTCGTTGAGCCGCAATTTCGGTTCCTTTTCGGCAATCGCCGCGGGCCTGGAAGCGGGAGCCGGCGAATACTTTGCCGTGCTGGCCGCCGATCTCCAGGAGCCTCCGGAGTTGATCGCCGAATTCCGCCCACCGCCAGTGCTACAACCCCGTCGCAAGAGCTATGCCTCCGGCTCCTCCGAGCTACCACACAACAACTGAGATGAATCCGCCTCGAACTGAGATATTACCTCCACGTGCCCATACTCTGCCACCCCGAATTGCCGCTTGAGTTATTTAGCACGGCCACATAAGCCACATTATTATTCTGAAAGCCCGGGAAGAAGGTAACAGCAATACTAACACTGAGGCTATTGGGGCTATTGCCACTCGGCCAAACGCCGGAGCCAGCGGCTGAAATCTTACATTGGGTATTTTCGACCGTACCGCTCCCGCCGGGAGTCAGAGGAGAAGAAAGTGCAGTTCCTGCATCATCCACCAGATATAATACGTTGGCGCCGCGTGCATATGCTATATAGCAGGCATTTACCGCTGTCAGGCCATTATTGATTAACACATCCACGACGTTAATATTTGAATAACCAGCGCTATCCGTCAGAACTGCTGTAAAGGTCTGGCTGAGGTTGCTTGAAGCGGTTGGCGACCAACTCGTCACCGATGGCGATGCCGTTGAAAGCGTCGGAACTCCCCAAGTTCCCAGTGCCTGCCAGCCCGAATTATTTAAATCCACATCGCGTCCAGCCGCGTAAATAATCTTGTTCCCTGCAAACCCCGACGCAAATGTAGTAGCAAGAGCCAGCGTAAGGACGTTCCCGCCGACACTCACACTCGACGAGGCAACATTAATTGAGCACTGGCTATTGGAAAGGGTGTGTGCTGTACCCGGGGTGTAGCCCCCCGTCAACGTCGTGCCATTGTCGGCCACTAAATACAGGACATTGTTTGGGCTCAGTGGGGAACTTGGAGCAACATAGGCGACATAACAGGCACTGACAGCATCAAGGCCGTCCCTGATCAGGACATTGACTACGTTCAAATCACTATACCCGAGTAAATCAGTGAAAGTATATGTAAAGGCTTGGCTTGCCGAGCTTCCGGCTGCCGGGGAGATGGCCATATTTTGAAGGGCGCAACCCCGCAGCGCCCTGTAGGCATTTAGCCTACCGCCAGAAGCCACGCTCAGGCTGGGAGTCGGCACGTCAACGTTTGTGACGATGGCCGCTTTAAGCCCCAGAGTACTAGCAGTGCAGTTCGCATTAGAAAGGGCCAGCGCGGCTGCCCCGGAGACGTGTGGGGCAGCCATAGACGTGCCCGTGGCATACTGGTAATCACTGGAGTTGCATTCTGTAAAGGTGTGCCAACAGGTCGAATAAATGTCAGTGCCGGGAGCTGCGAGTTGTACACTCGTCTGCCCATAATTAGAAGGCTCAAAGGTACCTGAATGCAGGGTGTCGTTCTGCTCTGTGTTGGCGATTGTCACGACATGCGGAGCCAGATATTGTGGTTGGCTGTAGTTGCCCGGGAAGTTGGCAGTGACATCATTATTAGTTCCCCTGTTTCCTGCGATTGCAACAAACAGCATGTCATAACTTCCAGCCCGCCGGATAGCGTTCTTGAAGCCCTCGGACTCTGGGCTGTCCCACCAACTATTATTGAGAACACGTATATTTGTGCCGAAGCGCAGCTTCACTTGAATAGCAAACTCCAGAGCGTCCATGGCGTTTGCCAGATCGCCACTACCATTACTACCCAAGAACTTTAGTGGCAGCACGGTAACTCCCCAGTTCACGCCTGTGACACCTATTGAATTATCGCCTTCGGCGCCGATCGTTCCAGACACATGTGTTCCATGCCACCAGTCGTCTGCGGGGCTACAATCGGAGCTAATCGCGTTGAATCCGTGGTCTCCAGCGTTACAGTGGATCATTCTGGGTACTCCGGTAAATGCGCCTAACGTCACGGTGAATTCGGCGGGAGCACTCCAGATATTGTGCTGAAGGTCAGGATGTGCGGAATAGATGCCGCTATCGAGGACTCCAACCACCACGCTCTGGGAACCGGTGGTAATGTTCCAGACAGCGGGTGCCGAAATCTTTGGCATCCCCCAGAGGCTGCTGTATGATGGGTCGTTGGGCGTGGCGCCTGCGCTTATGATGTAGTTCGGCTCGACATAGTCGACATCACCACGACTCTGAAGTGCTACGAGCATGCCTTCCGTCGAAAGGGAGGTCGAGACCAGCCGGATCCAACCAGATCCCCCTACCCCAACGGCTGTCGAAACATTGAGCAGTTCTCTAATACCAACGGGAATAGACAGGCGTGGGTTGTGAAATTTGACGAGGACTTCTCTTTCGCGGAACTTGCCCTGTAACGGCAGGCTAGGAGCTTTGGCCTTTGGCGGCTGCGGACTCTGCTTTGATGGATCAATAGGCTGAGGTACTGGTGGCACAGGTGGCATGGGTGGCCCGAGCAGTAAAGACTGCGCCATGATCGCAGCCGGCGATAGCAACATGGCAAAAAGCAAACGCATGGTCTTCTATCCTTTCATGTATCGAAGCCAAGACGCGCAGCGCCCTAAGCTAACCTCATATATGCAATAACAAGCACGAGAGATAGCCGACTCGCGGCTGCGATCCAACGCTGACGCGACCGTATTGTGGTTTATGTTTAACTTAAAGCTTCGGGTTGCGGAGGGCTCTTTTGTGTGCAGCCCAATGTATTAGTCGATTAAGCGCTAGAGTAGCACGGTTGTGATGGGGGAGTCAACCACAAACCGGGAATTCCGGGTTTGTAATGGGATGAATGGTTTAGGGGCTCCGGCCACCTACTAAAAACCCGGCAGAGCCCACAAACCTGCCTCGGTGTAGTATAGTATAGTCTAGTCTAGTCTAGTACAGTGTAGTATACTGTAGTGTAGGATAACTTACTGATACATACGCAACATCAAACAGGCTCATGCGGGATTCCTAGTAGGCAAGCTATAATATAAGGTATTAAAAGGGGGCTTATGCAAGCAACAGTGTTCGTATTGATGTTGATCCTGAGCGTTGGTGCAGAAGCTTACGGTCAAGTCACGAGTTCAACAGTTTCTTTTGAAAACGACATGGAGGGATGGGAAAGCGATTCCCTTATGCCGCAATCGCCGTGCTATACAACTAATGGCTATCCTGAATGCACAGGCCATCCTAGCTTGTTAGTAGATCGAAGGGCGGCGATTCAAAGGACGACGGAGCAAGCCTACAGCGGAACGCACGCCGTGAGGATATTCATGGATAACTTGGGTGGTACCGGCTTAGCGTGGGTTGTACGCCCCTTCCCTGCGACACCTAGTGTGCGCTACCGCGTGCAATTGCGATTCTACGTGGCACCTCCCCAGGGAGAGATCAATGCCGACCCGATGTTGGTCTACGCTGCTCCTAGCAGGCCATTAATGTCTCCGGCTAATTTCAACCGCACGTTTACCCTGTTAAGATCGCAGAATGCACTGCTTGAGGGAGATTGGGCACGGTACGAGTATATTAACGAAGTTGTGCCCGATGACACCGGCGTCATCTGGGTTGCTGCGGGCGTTGAAGGCAGCCGGGAAGGTTTCACCAATTTTTTCTTTGATTTCGTGACGGTTAATATAGAGCCCATTAGCACGTCCACTACGACTACGGTATTGGGTGTGGCCCCGAATTCCGGAAGCGGACGGTCCCAAGGGTTCACTTTCACCTTTGGTGATGCCAAAGGCTGGCAGGATCTCGGAGTGGTGAACATCCTCATCAATGACTCGCTAAACCCCAGCAACGCCTGCTACCTTGCATACGTCCCAGCAATCGACGTGCTCTACCTGGTCAATGATGTGGGTACAGCCCTGCTTCCTGGGATTCTCCTTGGTGGTGAGAACACACCTCCTTCCTTTCTGGCGTCTCCCGTGCCTCTGAGCAACCATCAGTGTGCTATTTCCGGTGGTGATTCCATCGTTCTCAAGGCGAGCGGCAACGCACTGATTCTCAGCTTGGCGATCACCTTCAGCTCATCGTTCGCGGGAGGGAAAACCTTCTACCTCGCTGCTAGGGATCCTGGAGATGCAAACAACACCGGGTGGAAGCCGATGGGAACATGGCTTGTGCAATAACAAGGCGCATCCCCCGCTTTGCTGAAATGGAATCATCGCCCGGCTATGTGTCAGCCGCCCCCTGATGAGATTGTGCGTTCCCGGGCGCATAGTCGAGCACGGTGCGGCCGGTGGCCGGCGATTCGGTAAAGGCCGTCAAATTGGACAACTCGCTGGTAAAGAGATCGACCTGCACGTCCACAGTCCGGAACATCGCCAGAGCCACCTCCCTGGCCTCCTTGCCGAGATTGTTGCCGGACCGGGCGTTCACCAGTACATAGGCCCTCAGCCCGGGCTTCATCATGGCGACCTCGGTCAACAGTGGCACGATGGCCTCGGCCGCCTGGTAGTCGAGCGGCGAGGGGCGCACCGGCAGCAGTACGACGTCGGCCGCCAGCATGGCCGAGCGCGTGGTGCTGTCGCCCTTGCCGGCTCCGCCGGGCGGGCAGTCGATCAGGACGACTTCGTAGCTGGCGTTCTGGATGATGCGCGGCAGCTCGCGGTGGATCGACGGGGTCGCCATGGCCACCATTTGGAAGGGAAGCCGCGATTCCTCGCTCATGTTGCGCCACTTCATGGCGCTGCCCTGGGGATCGGCGTCCACCACCAGGACCTTGTAGCCGGCTTTGGCTAGGCCCCCGGCCAGGTTCATGCAGGCGGTGGTCTTGCCGCAGCCGCCCTTCTGGTTCGCCACTGCAATGGTGATGGCCATACATCCCTACGATACATCAGATCGTCCGTACGTACAACTATCCGTACGGATCGTCTATACGCTGGTCCGTACCTACATAAATACGGTTACACACGGCCGCCGGGGCGGGGAAGGCCGACCCGCAGCTTGAACCCGATCGACAGGCAGTGAGATCCTAGGTCTTTGACCCGACGGAGACTGCCGTGGCATTTTTCCAGCACCCCACCGCGCTTGTCGAGACCACCCGTGTCGGCGAGGGCACGCGCATCTGGGCGTTCGTCCATATTCTGCCCGGGGCCACCATCGGCCGCGACTGCAACATCTGCGACCACACGTTCATCGAGAACGACGTAATCCTGGGCGATCGCGTGACCGTCAAGTGCGGTGTACAACTCTGGGACGGGGTGCGCGTGGAGGACGATGTTTTTATCGGCCCGAACGCCACCTTCACTAACGACCCCTTTCCCAGAAGCAATCGACCTCCGGACCGTTTCGTCCCCACGACCATCCGCAAGGGCGCCTCGATCGGGGCCAATGCCACGATCCTTCCAGGGGTCACGATTGAAGAGGACGTGATGGTGGGTGCGGGGTCAGTGGTCACGCGGGATGTCCCGCGGAACGCCATCGTCGCCGGCAATCCAGCCCGGATCATGGGCTACGCAGGGGCCCAGAGGGCCGAAGCGCCGCCAGTGGTCCCGGCGCCGGCAACCGGTCCGGCCGCCACCCAGGTGCAGGGCGTGGTGCTGCAACACCTGCCGCTGGTCAACGATCTGCGCGGCATGCTGTCCTTCGGCGAGGCCGGCCGGCACGTTCCCTTCGAGGTGAAGCGTTATTTCCTGGTGTTCGACGTCGCCACCGAGCACATACGCGGCGAGCACGCCCACCGCACCCTGCACCAGTTTCTGGTGTGTGTACATGGGCGATGCACCGTAGTCGCGGACGACGGCAGCCATCGGCAGGAATTCCTCCTCGATTCGCCGCATATCGGCATCTACATTCCGCCCATGATCTGGGCCGTGCAATATAAGTACTCGCCGGATGCGGTGCTGCTGGCGCTCGCCTCGGAGGTCTACGACCCGGGCGATTACATCCGCGATTACGCCGAATTCCTGGGCCTCAAGAAGCCGAAGCTGTGATGCTCTCTCTGATTATCCCGATTTACAGGAACGAGCCGAACCTGGAACGCCTGCTCGCCGAGGTGGGGGAACTCAGGCAGAAACTGGCGGCGCCCATGGAAGTGGTTTTCGTGGTGGACGGCAGTCCGGACCGCTCGCTGGAGATCCTGCGGGCGCGCCTGCCCATGGCGCCGTTTCCCGCGCGGCTGCTCTCGCTGAGCCGCAATTTCGGTTCCTTCCCGGCGATCGCCGCGGGTCTGGAGGCGGGCGCCGGCGACTATTTTGCGGTGTTGGCCGCCGATTTGCAGGAGCCCCTGGAGCTGATCGCCGAATTCTACGAAGTTCTCTCGGCCGGCCGCGCGGACGTCGTCTTCGGCTGCCGCACCGAACGCTCGGACCCCTGGCTCTCCGGCCTTTTTTCCGGCCTGTTCTGGCGGATGTATCGCGCCCTGGTGCTGGCGGACATGCCCAAGGGCGGGGTGGATGTGTTCGGATGCACCCGGCAGGTCCGCGACTGCGTGCTGCGGTGCCCGGAGTCCAACACCAGCCTGATCGCGCTGCTGTTCTGGGTGGGATTCCGGCGCCACTTCGCGACCTACGAGCGGAGGCCCAGAAGGGAAGGGAAGAGCGCCTGGAGTCTGCGCAAGAAACTCAAGTATTCCCTGGACAGCATTTTCAATTTTACCGATCTGCCGATTCAGCTTCTGCTGTGGGTGGGAGCCATTGGCATCGCCGTCGCCATTCTGTTCGCCACCATCCTCATCATCTCCAAGCTGAGCGGGAAAATCGCGGTGCCCGGCTACAGCGCGATTGTCCTCACGATCGTCTTTTTCGGCGCCCTCACCAGCCTGGGGTTGGGAATTGTCGGACAATACCTGTGGCTGACGCTGCAAAACGCGCGGCGCCGGCCGAACTTCATCGTCGCTTCGGCGGAGCATTACCCGGAAACGCGGGGTCCGGCGGCCCCGACCATATCGGAGGAGGGCAGCAAGTTCTTTGGGAAATAAACAGACGATCTTTCTGGCCGGCTACTACGGCTTCGGCAATATCGGCGACGAAGCGATCCTGTCCACCATGCTGGCGCAGTTCCGCGCGCGCCAGCCGGAGCTGCGCATCGTGGTCGCCTCGGGCAATCCCCAGGACACCACGGCCGCTCACGGCGTCGAAGCCGTCGCCTGGAACGATATGGCCGCTATCCACCGCGCGGTCCAGATCTCCGACCTGGTCATTGTGGGGGGCGGGGGATTGTTCCACGACTACTGGGGAGTGGATCCCGACACCTTCCTCACCGATAAGCATTGGGGGGTGGCCTACTATGCCGGCCCGGCCCTGCTGGCGACGCTTTATGCCAAGCCGCTGATGTTGTATGCGGTGGGCGTGGGGCCTCTGCATTCCGGACACGGCATCCAGCTCACCCGCCTGGCGGCGCAGGCCGCCCATGCCATCACGGTGCGCGATCCGGCTTCCAAAACCCTGCTCCAGGACATGGGCATTCCAGCCGAAAGTATCCGCGTAACGGCCGACCCGGCATTCGCCTTCCAGCCGACTCTCCCCTCGAGCCTGCAACACGCGCTGGAGCCGGGTTTCGTCCTTTGCCGGCCGATCCTCGGCGTCGCGTCCCGGCACTGGAGCGTGGGGGTTCATCCCGACTTCCTGGAGCGCGAGCTGGCTTCGTCGTTCGACCTGTTCCTCGAACAGACAGGCGGCACTGTCATCCTGATCCCTTTCCAAAACATCTCCGGCGAGCGGGAAAACGATCGGGCGACCGCCAACCGCATCCTGGAGCACATGCGGCTGCGGGAGAAGGTAGCGATCGCCAATGTATCCACTCCGGATCAAGTCTATTGTTCGCTGAGGGACTGCGACCTGGTCCTCGGCATGCGGCTGCACGCCCTGATCTTTGCGGCCAACGCCGGGGTGCCGGCGGTGGCGGTGAGCTACGACCCGAAGGTCGACGAGTTCGTCAAACGGCTGGGCCTCGAGAACTTTTCGGTGGACGTGAAAGATGTCACCGCTCCCCAACTGGCATCGCAACTTGTACAGGCGTTGAGCCGCGGCGACGAATTCCGCGCCGCGATGGGCCTGGCGAACGTGGAACAGCGCCAAGCGGCGGACGACAACGTCTCCATCGCTTTCGGTCTGCTGGAGGGCCCCCAGGCGGAGATCGAGCTTAGCCGGGAGAGTTTCGATCTCCTGGCACGCAGCCTCTACACCGGATCGCAGTTCGCCCGTCAATCCCGGGAAGTGGTGCAGGCGGCCGCGCGCGATGCCGCCCGATTCGCCGAAGACCGCACTTGGCTGCTCTCCGAGCAGAAGCTGGTGACCCAACAACTGGCCCAGGCCAACGAGGAAAACCGGGCCCTCCACCAGAAGGTGGAGGCAGCCGCGCGCGAGGCGGCTCGATTCGCCGAAACGATCACCGAGAAGAACCTGACCTTGCAACAGCTCGCCGAGGCTGGCGAACGACTTCAGGCGGCGGAACGGGCGTTCGCTGAGGCCGGCGCCCAGCACCAGCGGGAACTCGCGGAACTCAGCGGCCAGCGCCAGGCGGCCGAGCGGGAAAACCGTGCCCTCAGCAAACAGTTGGCCGAAGTCACGGCTCGCCGCAGGGTGATCGAGGAGGCGCGGTCCGCTCTGCAATCCTTGGTTGCCGATCTCCGCTCGAAGCTTCAGCAGGCGTCGGCCTCCCGTGACGACTATGCCGCTCGCTTGAAGCAGGCTGACGAGGCGCGCGCGTACGTCGTGAGCGAGATCGATCACTACAATTCGGTTCTCCGGAACGAACTGGCGGTGTACCGCTCGCAACGCGCCTGGCAGGCGATGCTGGCTTGCCGCAAGGCGTACACGCTGTTCCACCGCTCGAAAGGCAAATTCCTGGCCTGGGTTCTGGGACTTCCCTTCGTCCGCACGGGCGAACTGGAAGAGTACGATCTCAAATTCCCCGACATCGCGAATTACTTTCCCGAGGGCTTCCGCCGGCCATGGAACGGCATCCAGGCCGCCACGGCCGAGCAGCCGCCCGTGGAATCTGGCATCTCCGAACCGGACACGCCGCAGCAGCGCGATCGATACGACGTCGTCATCCTGGCGATCATCGACTTCGACTTCCGCTTCCAGCGCCCCCAACAGATCGCCGCCGAGTTCGCCCGCCAGAACCACCGCGTTTTCTGGGTCAGCCCCACGCGTTTTTTGCCGGCCTCCTCGCCGAAGGCGTACGAGGTGCTCCCGCTGCGCGAAAACCTGTGGGAGATCCATTTGCGGAGCCGGCAGCCCGACATCTACATGGGCGATCTCAAGCCCGGCGACGTGTGCGCGATGTCGGACGCGCTGGACCACCTGTACCGCGACTGGACCATCGCCGAGCACACCGTCCTGGTGCAGCTTCCTTTCTGGCGGCGCCTCGCGTTGAAGCTCCGCGCCATGTTCGGCTCGAACCTTCTCTACGACTGCATGGACGATTGGGAAACCTTCGAAAACATGGGCGCGTTCAACGTCAGCGAGGAGAAACGCCTGGTGCACGAGTGCGATGTCCTGATTGTCACCGGCGCGGAATTGCAAAGGAAGTACCGTGCCCAGGGACTCAACCCGGTGCTGGCCCGCAACGGCGCCGATTTCCCGTTCTTCTCCAAAGTCCAGCCGAACGACTTGTTGAGCGACGTCGCCAAACCAATTGTGGGATACTTCGGAGCTATCGCGGACTGGATCGACCTGGACCTGGTTTACCAGGCCGCCAAAAGCCGCCCGCAGTACTCCTTCGTGATGATCGGGCAGGTGTTCGGCCGCGACATGTCTCCCCTGGAATCGCTTCCCAACGTTCGCCTGCTGGGCAGTAAACCCTACGCGGATATCCCGGCCTACCTGTATCACTTCGACGCGTGCACCATCCCTTTCCTCATCAACCAGGTGACCAAGGCCACCGACCCCGTCAAGTTGTACGAGTACTTCTCGCTCGGCAAGCCGGTGGTCGCCACCAACATGGCGGAGCTGGCCCAGTGCGGCGACCTGGTTTACATCGGCCACGACCCGGAGGACTTCACGCGCAAACTCGACCTGGCCCTTTCGGAGAAAGATCGGGACCTGCGCGGGCGCCGCATCGAATTTGCGCAAGCCAACACCTGGTCCAGCCGCGTGGAGGATATCGACCGCGCGATCTGCGAGACATTTCCGCTGGTCTCGATTCTCATCGTGACCCACAACAGCTCGGCATTCGTGGGGCCGTGTCTCGAATCGATCCTGCGCAACACCTCCTACCCGACTTATGAGGTGATTCTGGTCGACAATGCATCCAAGGACGATACCACCGCCTTATTGAAAGAGTACGCGGCCCGCGACACCCGCCTGCGGGTGACCTGTCTCGAGGAGAACCTCGGGTTCGCCGGCGGCAATAACCATGCAGCCCGGCAATCGCGCGGCGAGCACCTGATTTTCCTGAACATCGACACCATGGTGACCAGCGGATGGATCGAGCGCCTGCTGCGTCACGTGCGTCAGGATCCCTCGATCGGGCTGCTATGCCCGGTGACGAATTTTGCGGGCAACGAGATCAAGATCAACGTGAACTACACCGGTTGGCAGAGCATGGAACGGTTTGCGCGCAGTGTGGCGGCCTCACGCAGCGGCCAGAGAATCGAGATCGGGGTGGCGCCCCTGTATTGCGCGCTGATGCCGCGAACGGTTTGGGAGCAGGTCGGCGAGATGGATACGCGCTACGAGGTCGGCATGTTTGAGGACGACGACCTGTCGCTGCGGGTCCGCGAAGCGGGATTCGGTGTGTTCGCCGCGGAGGATTGTTTTATCCATCACTTTGGCCAGGGCTCTTTCGCGAAGCTCGCTCCGGAGACCTACAGCCGCATTTTCGAAGCCAATCGGAAGCGCTTTGAAGAGAAGTGGAATCGGACCTGGGTGGCGCACCAGACGCGTCCCGGGGTACGTCCAGCCTTCGAAGAGCCGCGCTTCGACCCGGGGGAGTTCACGGGTGCGGCGGCTGTGTCAATTGAAGGCGTGTTGAATCCGTCCCCGCCTAATTGACCTTTGGCTCGATACAGTATCCCTCGTCGAACGAGATTCCGTCGTAGAAATCGGCATCGTCTCTTTCTGCCCATGGTATTCTACGTAATCGGTAAATGACCTGCGCCGCTTGTGATGAGACGTCGTTCTCCTATCTATTTGTGGTTCACGGACTGCCCATAGCCAGATGCCGCGGTTGTGGCCTTATCGTCCTTGGCATGCTGCCGCAAGCCAGCGATTTCAGTGACTTTTATCAACCTCATACGCCTCCCCGGACCCCAGCCGCATTTCCCACAAACTCGCGGACGGAGCGCGATGCTTCTTTGCGTTATGTGCAGGCTCTTGCGTCACGCGGTGTGAAAAAGGGGCGTGTGCTCGTGGTAGGCACTCCCTACCGCGAAGCCAGCAGCCAGGGTTTTCTTCTGGAAGCAAAGGCGGCTGGGTTGTCAGCCGAATTTGTAACTGCCGACAAACAGGATTTCGCCGTACCTGACGAGTATGATGCGGCGGTGATGCTGCATTGCCTACAGACCCGGGAGTGCCCGGCCACCCTCCTGGAAGAAGTATACTCCTGTTTGAAAACAGGCGCTCCTCTTCTTTTGACCACCCCGGATGTGGGATCGTGGCCAGCAAAGTTTTTCGGACAGCAGTGGACCGAATGGCGGCCCGAAAACCGAATCTATTTCGACAGGAAGACCCTGCAGCTTCTTCTTCTGCGATCTGGATTTGGTGAGGTTCTGGTCAGATCCGACCGGCGCCTGTACACCCTACACCACATCTACGAGCGGGCTGCCGATTATCCACGCACGGTGCTCACTCGATCAATCGCTGCGCTCCACAGAGTTATGCCCAAGTCCATTCGGGACACTAACCTGCGGCTCGCTACTTCCGGTATCGTGGTTACAACCGTCAAGAAGAACCGCCCCCTCCGGCCCAGATGTTCCGTAATTGTCCCGGCGTTCAATGAAAGTGAATCGTTTCCCGTACTGATGGACGCTTTACTCAAAAGGCCGCTAGCCGGAATGGACCGCGAAATCATCATCGTGGAAAGTAATTCGACCGATGGGACCCGCGCCATGGCTCGGCGGTACTCATCACACCCTGAAGTGAAGCTCATTCTCGAGGACAAGCCGCGTGGCAAGGGCCACGCCGTCCGCGCCGGCTTCGGCGCGGCCACCGGCGACATTGTGCTCATCCAGGACGCCGACCTGGAATACGATCTGAATGATTACGATTCCCTCCTGGCTCCGATCCTCTCGAACCGATCCCTCTTCGTCCTGGGCGCGCGCCACGGAGGCGATTGGAAAATGCGCCAGTTCACGGGCCAGAAGGGCATATCCGCCGCTTTGAACTTCGGCCACATCTTCTTCACAGGAGTGATCAACCTTCTATATCGCCAGAAAATGAAAGATCCGTTTACGATGTTCAAGGTTTTTCACCGCGACTGCCTGTACGGGTTGAAATTTGAGTGCAATCGTTTCGATTTCGACCACGAACTGGTGATTAAACTGGTCCGCAAGGGCTACGTTCCCTTGGAAATCCCGGTTAACTACCGGTCGCGGTCCTTTCGCCAGGGCAAGAAGGTGAGGGTATTCCGGGATCCTTTCGGGTGGCTGTGGATAGATGTTAAATTGCGTTTTCAGCGAGTGATTCGACAAGATCTGGGCTGAGGGCTAATGCGTCGCCATCGGTTGCCAGCCGGGAAACTGCTCGCGGTGAACGGATATGCTAAGCTCAGTTTTCATCTCAGGCAGACCCATACTGTCTCCAATACTAGAATGAATCGCGCTGTCATAGGAATGGTTTTCTTTGGGGTGTTCGCCACCTACGCGGCCCTGACGCCGGGGACAACCATGGGCATGGGCTATGTCGACGAGGAAAAACGCTCCGGGGACAGCATGTTGGCCATTGTTGAGGCTCGCTTCTCAGGGCATCCGACTCCGCCAATTCTATGGACACGGAACGGGCCTCTGCCGGGGGTTTTGGATCTCCCGTTTCTGGTGATCGGGAGGCGGATTGTTTCCGAGGATTTTGTTCTGTCTTTAGATCCAGTCCTCGAGACGGCGCTCTTGGTCACGATCCTGTTTGTCTGGCTTCAGAAGCTGACTTCACCCAGCTTGGCATTTCTCCTAACTATAGCCGGCGCGTTTGGGACCATGCTCTGGCCCTATGCCTACCTAGGGTTGGAGACCAAGCAGTCGCTGTTTCTCATGCTGGCTGGGTACTGGGCGCTGGAATGCCGTGCCATCCGCTCTTTTCCTGGGGCGCTCCTGTTTGGCCTGTGCTGTGCCCTGGCAGTGAGTGTGAAATCCACTGGCGTGGTGCTGTCCCCGGCCATTGCATATCTAATTTATGTCCAGTTCCGAGAGGCTTGGCGGGGACGGCTTCGATTCGCAGTTGCGGCGCTTTCGGTGATCGGTTCGATGTTGGTACTGTGTGCGGCCGTCAAGTCCCGGTATTGGACCGCCTTGGGAGTCTCGTCCTGGGATATGTTGAAGCCCCTCATGGCCGACAGCATGTTTCAGTACCTGGGAAACGTAATTGGCATGTTCGGTTCCCCCACGAAGGGCTTGCTTCTGTACGCGCCACCAACCCTACTGAGTTTGTATGCGGTTCCAAAGGCATGGCGAACGCGCCGCGACCTGACTACTTTCGTTCTGCTGGTCGTGGGGGGCACTGTTTCGGGGTTCGCCGCTTTGCGCTTCTTTGCAGACGAACTGTGGGGCCCTCGCTACCTGTACATCTGCGTGGCTCCACTGCTGCTTCTGATTGCCGCCAGCCGGCAACAATTCTGCCTGCGCCGCGACGCTATGTTAATCCCGCTGCTGGCTCTTGGGGTTGTCGTTTCCTTCCTGGGGGCCTACTATTACTACGGCAACATGCACTTCGCTACCATGAAGGCCGGCCAGAACAGCGAGGAAGAATTGGTAGGTGACCCGAGGTGGAACCACGTGTGGTTTAACGCGCGCCTGTTCACCATCTGGTGGAGGCACCCCGCGGGTCCTGTTCCGTGGACACCGGAACACCAATGGATGTATGAGCGTCCCAAGGACGTACCGCCGGCGAAGACTATCGACTTGAGAGAGTGGTCGCAACCGCAGCCTATGCTCGTCCGGACTTGGGGAATACCGCTGTCAGGGACGCAGCGCCAAATCTGGGTGCTGCTTTTGCTGTCCGGCGTCGCCGGGCCGCTCTTGCTGATCACAGCCGGGTACGGACTCTTGAGAAGGGCTTCGTCCCCGGATATAAAGACACCGGCGGGCTCATCGGGGCTGGGCCCGAATGTAATGCGGCTCATGCTCTCTCGCCGCATTCTCGTGCCTGTTGGAGTGCTGGTCCTCGGTATTATCTTCATTATCATCTGGCCGCTGCTCAAGCCGTTCCCCGGGCCAACCATCCGTCTTCGGCTGACGCTGCCCGAAAAGGCCGCCGGCGCCACGGAACCCTTACTGCAGTTGGGACAAGCTCCCGCCGCCGCCGACGCTCTCGGTGTCAGGTATTTTTCCGTCGATCGCATAGCGCTTCTCTACGATCATTGGGGCGCTCCGCCCTGCGAGAGTCCACCGCAATCCATCCGCCCGGGTCGTTTGCATCTCGTCGAGTTTCGGATCAATTCCGACGGTCGAAGCACGTCGGTTCTCCTGGATGGAAGCCGCGTTTTGAATTGTGCGGGGATCTATAGCGAGGACTTAAACACGCGTGTCCTGGGAAAGAACACCCTAGGATTTACAACCATGCGGCCCGAATTCTCCGGCAGCCTCGAGTTGGTTTCGGCCAGGGGCCGCCGGCAGTAACCGGCCGATTCCCGGCAAGTGTTGGTGACCGGAATCTTGGCGTAAGACTTTGCGCAACGACATACAGTGATACCAAGTGATATACGGTTCGCAAAAATGAATCCAAAGCCCTCAGTCTATTACCAGCACTCGGGCGGCGTGCCGCTGGCCTCGCGGCTGTCTGCACACGTCCGCAAGAAGATGTTCGATATTTTCTTTCGCTGGTACCGGCCCGGACCCCACACTCGGGTCCTCGACGTTGGTGTGACCAGCGACAGTTCCTTTCAGGAATCGAATTTCTTTGAATTTCTGTACCCTTGGCCGGGCCAGATCACGTGCGTAGGTACAGAGGACGCGTCGTATCTCGCGCGGAAGTTCCCGGGGCTGAGTTTTCAGATGGTGAAGCCCGGCGAACGTTTGCCTTTCGCGGATTGGCAGTTCGACCTCGTGTTTAGCAATGCAGTCTTGGAACATACCGGCAGCCGTGTGGCGCAACGATCTTTTGTCGCGGAACTCTGCCGCGTGGGCCGCGCCTTCTTCATCACCACTCCGAATCGTTGGTTCCCGGTGGAGCACCACACCGGCTTACCGCTGCTGCATTATCTCCCAACTCCGCTCCATCGCGCCCTCCTGCGCCGCACGCGGTATCGATACTGGGCGAAAGAAGAAAATCTGAATATACTCACCGCTGGATCGTTCCGCGGTTTCTTTCGGCCGGATTCCGATGTTACTGTAAAGGTGGTCTCACTCTATGGCGTTCCGTCGAATCTGGTTGCATTCGGGCGGATGGACCACGCGCGGTAGTAGCGCCGGTTTCGGGATCCGCGACTACTGGCCGCCGTGGTCCGAAACCAACTCAAGCCTGCCTGAGAATTCGGATCGCATGGTCGTAAATCCCAGGGTGTTTTTTCCCAAGACACGCGTGCTTAGGTCCTGGCTATAGAGTCCCGCACAATTCAAGACGCGGCTTCCATCCAGGAGAACGGACGTGCTTCGACCGTCGGAATTGATCCGAAACTCAATGAGATGCGGGCCATCCGCGTAGACCGGTTCCGGCGGGCTCTCGCAAGGTGGAGCGCCCCAGTGATCGTAGAGAAGCGATATCCGACCGGCGGAGATATACTTTACACCGAGAGCGTCGGCCGCAGCCGACGCTCGTCCCAACTGCAGAATCGGTTCGGTGGCGCCGTAGTCCTTTCCCGGCAGCGTCAGTCGAAGGCGGATGGTTGGCCGGCGAAATGGTGTAAACCAGATTACAAGGAGAATCACCAACACCAAAACGCCTGCGGCGGCAAGGGCGCCGAGCCTTTTTGGTGATCTCGGCTCCTTCTGCGCCGTCGAGTCTTGCTGTGCCTCCGCGGGATTCTCCGCATCGCCGTTTCTCTGCGCGGAATTCTCGGCTGTAGGTCGAAGGAGGGCCGCCGCTTCTTTCATCAGTTCTTCGGCCGCCACGTCGCGGTACGCCTGTTGCAGGTCCTGGAGTGTAATCCCGGTCGGCTGAAGTACCTCCGCGGCCTCCCTCAATAATGCCTCCACTCGTTCGGTTGGAAGCACCTGAACGGCTTGAACACCGTTCCACCATCGGCTACGGCCGCTCTTCCCGGCGTCCAGCACGATTCCGTACACCAGTCCGATCATCAAAGTCGCCGTCGGCGCCACATGCACGAGCAGTCGGTGGAGACTCGATCCGACATGTGGTGCCAGATCCCATGCGCTAAAAAAGAAGATGAACGGATACAGGATCAGAGGCATGCACACGGCTGCCGTCCATGGATACCAGTATGACCGTCGCGTGCGCGCGATCAGGTAGGCCAGCGCCGCCGCCGTAATGGGCCACAGCAGGCTCCAGCGACTCCAGAAAGTGAGCTCTTCCAGGGTCCATGACAAGAGTGGGCGAGCCCTGCTGAGGTGAGCCATGAAAACACCAGGAGTGACCGGCAGGAAGGTGGTTTCACGGGGTGCGCCGGCCAACGCGAGAAATAGCGTCCAGCCTAGGAACAGTGAAACTCCGGGCACGATCATCCACGCTCCGGCCTTCCAGTCTCGTTTCGCAACAACTGCGGGGACCACGGCGGTTGCCAGACATAGCAACAGCAGAGCGCCTTCCGATTTAGTGAATGGGAGCAGCACCGCAGCCGCACCCGCGAGGCGCGCCGACTCCAAAGAACCGCTACGTCCATATCCCATGCAGTGAACGACCGCACACAGGTAGATCGCCCCGAGCGGAAAATCGGCATAACCGGACGACGCGCTTCCTTCACTCAGCGCCAGCTTCGGCGCCAGCGCAAAGAACAGGAATGCAACGATTGCGGTCAGCCGTCGATTGGTCTCTCGCATCGCGTAGCCGGTCAGAAGTAGTGCCGCGGCCAGGTAGAAATAGGGCCCGATCAACTTAGCCATGCTCTGGTCGGCCCGGCCGAGAAATCCATACATCCACACTTCCAGAATCGGTACTAGAGGTGGATAGCGAACGTGGAACACATCATAACCGCTCCTGAAGTACTGCATTGGGATCGCACCATGGTTGAGAAAGGCGATCCTGGCTTTGGCTTCCCAGTTGAACAGACCGTCCCATCCCAAATGGGCCCGACGCAGAGAAAACCAGGTTACAAAATAGAGCTGACACGCCACCAGGGCGGCCAATATGACCCCGGAGGCGCTAACTCGCGGCTTGGAAAACTTCCACGATGCCTCCTTGTGCCGCTTCCACGCAACAATCGGAAGCGCGAGGCACACTAGAACAACCGTCGCACGCAGCAACAGGCCCGGCAGGAAGAATCCCAACCAGAAGGAAAGGATAGCCACTATGCCCGCTCCAAGGATCATGGCCGTCCCGCAGACTTCTGCCGGGCGAAGTCCGGAGAGGCGCGGACACAGCAGGTAAATTACCCCCAGCCCGGCCAAAAAAGCGATCCCGAGCCCGGCTAGGGACAGAATGACTGCCATGGGTCCATACCAGTGTAGGGGGTCACATGCATTTTCGCGCCTACCGCCGTCCCGCCGCCTGCCCGTGGCCCCGGACTCACTTCGAAGAAGATCAGACCGGCGATGCCGGCGGGAGCCGCGCTCTCTTTAACCGTAGTCGACGGGCCATTTCCGGGTTCGGCGCATATTACGGCGGCCACCGGCCTGGGATACGCCAGATATTGGATCGTATAATACACTTGCATTGTGAACGGCTCCTTGGCGGGAGCGACAAACAGGAGTGCCTGATCTTTGGCAAAGGACCGCAGGGCCTGTTCCACGCGCACTCCGGGATGAGTCAGACTCAAGATGCCCAGGAACTGATCGGTGGTAACATCCGGATCGAGCGGGGCATTCCACGGGTTGGTTTGAACGAACGCCAGAATCCCCTGAGCGCCGATGATTATGAAAGCCGCCAGAACCGTTATCGCCACAAAATAGGTGGAACTGACCCAACGGCGATGCGAACCGATCGAGAGCATTGCGACCGACATCAATCATATCAACCAACTGCGCTCATGTCGATTACAACTGGTCGCGGAGGTCGCGGAGTGTCGCGGAGCACGATGACAAGTGCCAGAAGTATACCTCGATCGCGCCAGTGATGCATTCGCTGGCGTGGCCATCCCCATAGCGATTGTGAATGCGGGACGTGCGTTGATACTCCTGCTCGTCGAGGAGCCGCACCGCTTCGCCGGTGATTTTCCGCGGGTCCGTGTCGACCAGTTTCACCGTGCAGGCTTCCGCCGCCTCCGGGCGGTCGGTGTTTTCTCGCATCACGAGCACCGGCTTGCCGAGCGGTGGAGCCCCCTCCCTTTTAGCAAACCTCGAGTCGCTCTTCGGCAAGCACTGGTCGCACGGACCGGGTGATGGCAAACTTCGGAGCACACTGCGCCTGACCTTCATCGACGCATCGTGAAAGACGATTTGTCCTGCCACCGGTCGGGTCACTATCGATAAGCAACGCAGCGCCGCCGGAATCGCTTCAGTTCTTCCTGCCGATCATCAGGACGAAGTCCGACGGAAGGACTCCGTTCTCAATGAAGGTCTGCTCGAGTCCGTCCACGCAATCGATGAGACGATCCGTCGCGGGGTCGTCGTCCGGGAAATTGTGGACGATGCCCGAGTACAACAGGTGCTGAATCGTGCCGCCCAGGTTTTTGTGGTGGAGCACGTCGAAGGTCTTATGGAATAGAGGCACGATCTCGTTCGAGCGGATGGATTCGCTGGGACATACGCGAACGACGTCTTCAACCGAACTTCTTCCCTCCGCCAGCTTTTCCGCTCCCTGCCGATACATCCGCAGGTGCCGCGGCATCAATCCGAGTATTTTCGCGGTGAGATCCAGTTGCATATCGGTCCATTGAAATCGCGCCGGCCCGACGTACTCATCCAGAATGCAGAACCCGCCAGGACGCAGCGCCCGATAGATTTCGGCAAAAATGTGCTCGAGGTTTTCGAAATGGTGGAAGGCCTGAATGGCATAAATCACCTCGTACGAGGATTCTTCCAACTGGATGTGATTGATGTCCGCCGCCCGAAAACTGACATTCTTCCCGGCCTCTCCCAGTGCCTGTGTGGCAGCCGCAAACCGCGTCTCGTCCAGATCGATACCCACCAGCTTGCGTGCGGTGGGGAGACGCAACAGGCTTGCCAGTGCCTCACCATTGCCGCAGCCGAGTTCCAAGGCCGAGTCGGCGGGGCGGCCGAGGAGCCTGGGAAGCCAGCTCTGCCAGGTCATCCCGTCGATCAGGGATTTCTCGAGGTAATGTCTCCCCACACGTGGCTGCTGCAGCCAAAACAGCCGGTCGCCGCCGCTGCGGGCTTGCCGTTCGATTTCGTTCCAGTGCTCGACTTCCGAAGTTACTTCCGCGATACGCGGGGCAGGGGATACGCTTTCTCCGTTGGGGGATCGAGGAGGGACGGGCGGAGGCTCCGGTGTTCTGACGATCTGCCTGGCGACAAGGCCGGTCCCGGCTTTCGCAACCGTCGTAAACCACCGGCGACAATCAGCTAGTAAATTTCCGTTAGGGAGGCGCAAAGCTCGGCTTATTCTATGTGATTTTTCGAACGAACGTCAATCCAACAGCCTGGCCGGCCTGGCCCCCTGGCCCCGCCTGGCCCGTACTGACCCGTACTGAAACTCTGGTCCTGCTCCGATCCGGGAGCGCAACCCGCGACAACATCATCGGTTAAACTGGAGTCTCTCAAAACATCGTTATGCGGTCACTATTCTCTCTGCGGATTCTCAGTCCGATCATGGTTGTCGCAGCTTTTCTCCTGGGGTTTTTCGTAGGGCATCGCTTCAACGGCAGCAACTCTCCCGCGGCGCAGGCTCCGGCTCCCGGTTCGCCCGGTCCAACGCAGCTCATGATCCCCGCCGGACAACCGGTGGTCGGCTTTCTGGACGCATTGGATGGCAAAACCGAGATCTCGGTGGTGGAAGGCGGCGATCTCCGTGTATCCGGCTGGGCTGGCTGCGCAGAATCTCGGGCGCAGGTAGCCAGGGTGGAAATTCTGATTGACAATCAGCCCAAAGCAAATGCAGCCATGTCGAGACCTCGTCCCGATGTCGCGTCGGCGTATGGCCGCCGCGATTTTGAAAAGAGCGGCTGGAAGGCAGATCTCTCCACGAAGGGTCTCCCGGTAGGCGCCCATCCAATCACCGCTCGTATAGCTTGTACCAACGGTCAGGCCGGCGTTTTACCGCCGTTCCAGCTCATCATCAAGGGCCCGTAGTTAGGAGACGCCGTGGTGCGGGCTCTCAGGGTGCCGGCATTCTTATTCCCATCAGCGCGGCCCTCCCTGCTAAAAATCCTCGATCGCGCGGGTGATGCGCTCGCTCGCGTGGCCGTCCCCGTAAGGATTGTGAATGCGGGACGTGCGTTGGTACTCCCGCTCGTCGTCGAGGAGCCGCGCCGCTTCACCGGTGATTTTCCGCGGGTCCGTGCCGACCAGTTTCACCGTACCGGCTTCCACCGCCTCCGGCCGCTCGGTGGTTTCCCGCATCACCAGCACCGGCTTGCCGAGCGACGGCGCTTCTTCCTGGATGCCGCCGGAATCGGTGATCAGCAGATAGGCGCGGCGCATCAGGTCGACGAACGAAGTGTAATCCAGCGGCTCGATGAGCACGATGTTCGGCCGCCCGTCGAGCAGCCGAGTGACCGGGTCGAGGACCTTGGGGTTGCGGTGCACCGGATACACGATCTGCACATCGGGCCGTTCCGCCAGCCGGGCGAGGCCTTCGCAAATGCGCTCGAAGCCATCCCCGAAGCTCTCCCGGCGGTGCGCCGTCACCACGATCAGCTTCTTGCCGATGTCCCGCCACGGCCACTCGCGCGTGGGGAGGCGTCCGTGCTCGAGCGCGCTCGCGACATGCAACACCGCATCGATGCCGGAGTTGCCCGTGACCAGGATTCGTTCCCCTGGCACGCCTTCCACCAAGAGGTTGCGGCGGGCGCCAGCGGTCGGCGCAAAGTGCAGTGCCGCCAGGCGCCCGGTAAGCAGGCGGTTCATCTCTTCCGGAAACGGGTGCTCCAGGTTACCCGTGCGCAGTCCGGCTTCCACGTGCGCCACCGGGATGTGCCGGTAGAACGCGGCCATGGCGCCCGCCATGGTGGTGGTGGTGTCACCTTGCACCACGGCCATGTTGGGCCGTTCCCCGGCGAGGACCGGATCCAGCGCGGAAATCGCGCGGGCGGTAATCTGCGCCAGGGTTTGGCCCGGCGTCATCAAGTCGAGGTCGTAGTCCGGACGCACCTCGAAGCACTCCAACACCTGGTCCAGCATGCCCCGGTGCTGCGCCGTCACGCAGACCTTTACCTCGAGGTCACTCCCCGCCCGCATGTGCCGGACGACCGGGCACAGTTTGATCGCCTCCGGCCGGGTGCCGAAGATAAACAGGATACGTTTCACGAGAACCTACAGTGTAGCTTCGTTTCGATGGCGGATTGCTCTTACCCCAACTCGAGGATCTGGCGAAGTCCGTCCTCGACTGCGGTCATCTCTTCCGGCGAGATCATGCCGATCACCCGGTCCAGCCGTTCCTTCGCGACGGCGCGGATTTGATCCAGAACGGCGATGGATGGTTGTCCCGCGCACACGACCGGAACCAGCAGCGGCGGGCTGGCCCGTGGAGAGCTCGATAGCGGGACCACCACTACTGTCCTGCGCCTTTCATTGAGTACGTTTGTTCCGATGACAAGACATGGTCGCGTCTTACGCAACTCGGAGCCGAGCGTGGGATCGAGCCGGACCCACCAGATCTCACCGCGTTTGGGCATCCGTTCATGTCTCCATCGTCTCGTCAGGCAAAGCGTCAAATTCGTCTTCGATCAGCGCGACGTCAGTATCGTGGTTGGCTACTTCACAGGCGCGGATCAGTTGACGTTGGCGCTCGGCCAGCTTTTCCGCCAAGGCTCCGGCGAGATAACGCGAGCGATCGCGTGCCGGGACCCGCCGAACGAATTGCGCCGCCAGTTCCTCCGGGAGCGTAAACGTCATCTTTCTAGAGGCCATATAGCCATACTACCAGATAATACCCACCCCCTACCTGATCTAACCCCCTCTCCTCAACAGCCGCTCGGTCAGCGATTCGTGTCCGGGCGCGAACTGCTCCACCGCGCCGCGCAGATAGGGCCGGAACTCCCGCGTCCAGTACGGGATGAATCCGGTGCGCGCGATTTCCGCCAGCGCTTCGGTGTAGTGGTCGAGAATCGCTTCGCCCAGCACCTTGCCTGTACGCCGCGCGGCCGACCGGGCCGCCCGCGACAGCCACACGACGTTTGCCGGAACGTGTGCCACGGTCGATATGGCCATCAGCGACGACACCGTGAACACCGAGCGTCCCTGCGTCTTCGCCGATTCCCGCAGATCCTCCCACACCCGCTCCACCCGTTCCAGCGGCGGAGCGTTCTTCGGAGGAATGGCTTGCAGATCTTCCTTCAACCGGGTCCACTCGCGGCGCAGGCTGGGGATGTCTACCGGCGGAAGGTTGAGCGTGGCCGCCAGGCGCCCGCTGGTCTTTTCGAGCCCGTCCAGGACCTGCTCCATCGTCTCGAAATGCACGTCGCGGTCGAGCAGCCCCTCTTCCTGCAGCGCCTGCGAAATCTCCTGGATGAGCTTGCGCCCGCCGCCCGTGGCGTCCGCCAGCGCCGCCAGTATCCAGACCGGAGAGGCATGGAACGCCAGGATGCCGAGCAGTTCGATCCCGTGACTCGCGCCGCGCTGCAGCAGGAAACTCTCGGCCAGCTTCCCCTCCGAAGGGTAGATGCCTTCGACCTCTCCCAGTTCCTCGATCAGGAAGCGTAGCGTCACCCCGACCATCGTGCTATATAAGGTGGTCCGCCGCACGCTGGCCGGCAGCGCGACGTTCCCGATCTCCCGGAGCAATCCTCCCGAGAGAGCGCCGAGTGAGCGGATGACGCGCTCTGGAAGCGACAGGATGTATTTATAGCGCGCCGCGGAAGTCACTGTTCGTAGTATACGAGCCTTGGGTGGGCCAGCCGGCGCATCAAGTCAGAGGTGGGACAGACGATCGGTTTTGGTCGTCTGTCACCCGCTGGCCTTCAGCCGACGCCATTGAACCGGACCCCGCTATCTGATAACCTCCGCGTTGGGAGTCTCCACATGAATCGCAGACAGTTCGTCACAGTCGTGTCGCTCGGCGCCGGCGCCGCGCTGGCCGCGGATGGCCCGAAGCTCGGCGCGTGGAAGACCGCCGGCAAGCTTCGCCCGGAAGACGGTGCTACACCGGTCGAAGGCGCCCGCTGGTTCATCGCCGAGTCCATCGGCGACGGCATGACCTTCGAGTTCCCCGCAGGGACTCTGGCCAAGGCCAAGTGCCTCACCACCGACATGCTGCTCGACGGCAACGAGCTCGCGGTATTCCAGATCGTCCTCCGCGAGGGCGAAAAGGGCCGCGCCTTCCGCTTCGGTTTCGGGGCGTTGAACCAGTGCTCGTTCCGCGTCCGCATGGACCTCGCTCTCGTGGACCAGGCCCGCTGGATGGCCGACCGCGAAGGCGCGTTCCTGAAACCGCTGTGCGGCGGCGACCGCGTCGATCTGGAGAAGGTCGATCGCCTCGCCCTCACCGTCTCGCGCAAAGGCCCCCAGCCCGTGCGCTGGTGCATGACCGAGTTGCAGGCGGCATCGGCCATGCCGCCCAGGCTCTCGAAACCGGTGCTGCCGAAAGGCGTTCTGCTGGACGAGTTCGGGCAGAGCGCGTTGCTCTCCTGGCCGGGTAAAACGCGGAATGCCGATGAGCTCACGAACCGCATCCGCATGCAGTTCGAAGGGGCTGGGAAGCAGGCATGGCCCGAGAACTTCTCGCGCTGGGGCGGATGGAAGACGAAGAAACTCGGCGAGGGCACCGGCTGGTTCCGCACTCAGCAGGAGGGTGGGCGCTGGTGGCTGGCCGATCCCGATGGCTACGCCTTCTGGTCCGCCGGCCTCGATTGCGTGCGTGTGGACACCGACGCCCGCATCGACGGCCTGGAATCGGCCCTGAAGTGGATGCCCCAACAGCCCGAGTACGCCGACGCTGTGCGGTCGCAACGTGGGGCGACCGTCAACTTCCTGGCCGCGAACATGATTCGCGCGCTCGGCCGCGATGGCTGGCGCGACAAGTGGGCGCAAACTGCGCTCGCCGAAATGAAGCGCCTGCGCTTCAACACCGTCGGCAACTGGAGCGAGTTCGACTACGCCGCCAAGGCCCGTTTCCCCTACGTGCGGCCGATGAGCTTTCGTGGCGCCCGCTGCGGTATGGTGTATCGCGATTTTCCGGACGTCTTCCATGCCGGCTTCGAACCGGACTCGCAGGACTACGCCGCCCAGTTGAAGACCACGGCCAACGACCCGGCCTTCCTCGGCTACTTCCTCATGAACGAGCCGACTTGGGCCTTTTCCTCCGAGCTCCCCGCCGTAGGCATGCTGTACAACACGGAAAGCTGCGCCACTCGCCAGGAACTGGCGAAGTTCCTGCGCAAGAAGTACGAGGGCGATACCGCGCTCGCGAAGGCGTGGAACGGGCTGGCGACTTTCGACAAGGTCGCACGCGGCAAGTGGCCGGGCGTCCTCCCAGCCGAATCCATCCCCGATCTGCGCGACTTCAGCCTGGTCATGGTCGAGCGCTACTTCCAGACGATATCGAAAGCCTGCAAACAGGCGGACCCCAACCACCTGAATCTCGGTATGCGATGGGCCGGCGTGCCCAAGGATTGGGCCGTGTCCGGCATGAAGGCGTTCGATGTCTTCAGCCTCAACTGCTACCAGGACAAGCTGCCCATCGCCACCGCCGAAAAGATCGATTCACTTCTCAAGATGCCCGTCATGGTCGGCGAGTGGCACTTCGGCGCACTCGACGCCGGCCTCCCCGCTTCCGGCATCGGCCATCTCAAGAACCAGGCGGAGCGCGCCAAGGCCTACCGTGTGTACCTCGAGGACGCCGCGGCCAACCCGCACTGCGTCGGCGTCCACTGGTTCACCATGTACGACCAAAGCGCCCTCGGCCGCTTCGACGGCGAGAATTACAATATCGGCTTCCTGGACGTCTGCAACCGGGCCTACGACGAGATGGGCCGCGCCGCGATAGCGAGCCACGAGCGCATGTACGAAGTGGCCGCCGGCCGAACCAGGCCGTTCGCCGACGCGCCGGAGTATCTCCCTAAACTGTACCTGTAGGACAGGCCTCCCGGCCTGTCCATTTCCGCCCCCCGAACAGCTTCAGGCGGCACGACAAGGCGGTATGCCCTGCAAGAGGCGTTGAAGGTGCTGGCGCCCTACGTTTCCTGTAGAATCGATACGCATACCCGAAACTATGGAAGGGCAAGGAGACAGCCCGATGCAGCTAACGGTGGGCGCGTCCCTGGGGCCTTACTGCATCGAGCGGAAGCTTGGCCAGGGTGGCATGGCCGAGGTCTATAGTGCGCGCGACACCCGCCTGGGCCGCACTGTCGCCATCAAACTGCTGCGCAGCGAATTCGCAGGACAAGCCGATTTCCGCCACCGTTTCGAGCGCGAAGCCCGGGCCATTTCCGCCCTGAACCATCCTCACATATGCAGCCTCTACGACGTCGGGGAGCAGGACGGCCTGGCGTACCTGGTGATGGAGCATGTGGACGGTCAGACCCTGGCGCAGGTTCTCACCAGGGGCCCGCTTCCGGTCGAGCGCGCGCTGCAATACGCCATCGAGATCACCGACGCCCTGCGAACGGCGCACGCTCACGGGATCATTCATCGCGATCTGAAGCCGGGCAACATCATGATTGCCGGGACCGGCGTGAAGGTTCTCGACTTCGGATTGGCGAAGCTCTCCGAGCACGCCGCGCCCGCTGACGCGGAGACACTCACGGAGACGGAAGGGACCCGCGCCGGGCAAATTCTCGGAACCGTGGCTTACATGTCGCCCGAGCAGGCGGAGGGCAAGCCGCTGGATGCCCGCTCCGACGTGTTTTCGCTGGGCATAGTGCTCTATGAGATGTTGTGCGCCCAGCGCCCGTTCCGCGGCGAGACGCGGATTTCGACGCTCGCCGCCATTCTGCGCGAGACGCCGGAGACTCCCAGCCGCGTCCGTACGGGGATCCCTCTGGAGCTGGAACGGATCGTGCTCCGATGCCTACAAAAGCAGCCGGAAGCCCGCTACGGCTCGGCCGATGACCTGCACACCGCGTTGCAATCGTGTCGGCATAGCCTCAGCGGGAGGACGGGCAACATCCCGTGGCGCCGGCCGGCGGTCATCGCGGCCGTGCTGGCGGTGGCCCTGGCTGCCGGAGCGCTGGGGATTCGATTTTTCGTTCGCGCCTCGCGGGTGCGCTGGGCGGAGCGGGTTGCGGTGCCGGAGATTTCGCGCCTGATGACCGAGCAGCACCCGCTGGCGGCTCTTCGCCTGCTTCGCCAGGCCGAACCGTACGCGGCCTCTTCCCCTGAACTGATCCGGCTCCGAGACCAGCTTGTTGGGCCGCCCGTCTCGATCGTTACCACACCGCCTGGGGCGGAAATTTCCGTAACGGAATACGCGGCGCAGGGAAATGGTGACGCCTCCCGTGAAGAGTTCTTGGGTCAGTCACCCTTGACGACCCAACGCGTTCCCATCGGATATTACCGGCTTCGCGTTGTGAAGAAGGGCTTCGGACCGATCGAACAGGCGGCGAGTATCAACTTCGGGGCCAACCTTAAGTTCCAGCTTCATACTTCGGAAGAGACGCCTGGAGGAATGGGGTGGGTCGCGGGAACGCAAACGCAGCAGAGTGCTCGCGTGCTGACCTACCCGGCGTTGGCCGCGGCGGATATCCCCCCCTTCTGGATCGATCGGTATGAGGTTACGAATCGCCAATTCAAGGAGTTCCTCGATCGGGGAGGATATCGGAATCGCGAGTACTGGAAGCAGCCTTTCCTCAAGGACGGCCGGACCGTCTCCTGGGAGCAGGCCATGGCGGAGTTCCGCGACGCTACCGGAAAGCCCGGACCCGCTTCCTGGGAGCTGGGAACCTATCCGGATGGAAGAGCCGACTACCCGGTTGGCGGCGTGAGTTGGTATGAAGCGGCCGCCTACGCCGAATTTGCGGGCAAGAGTCTGCCTACCGTGTATCACTGGTATCTCGCCGCAAGTGTTGGCGCGTATTCCGACGTCTTGAATCTGAGCAACTTTGCCGGGCAGGGACCGGCCCGCGTGGGATCTTACCGGGGACTCGGGGAATACGGAACCTACGACATGGCCGGCAATGTCAAGGAATGGTGCTGGAACCTGGCCGGAGACCGGCGCTATATTCTCGGCGGCGGCTGGAATGAGCCAAATTACCAGTTCAAGACTCCGGATGCGAGGCGCCCTTTCGATCGCGATCCCACTTTTGGGTTCCGTTGCATCAAACCTGTGTCGCCCCCGGAGGAGACGCTGGCCGGGATCGTGTCGTTTGTCTCTCGCGACCGCAGGAATGACAAGCCGGCCGACGATCGGACGTTCCGCATCTTCCAGGACCTGCACTCCTATGACAAGACGGATCTCAAAGCAAGAGTGGAAGCCGCCGACGAGAGCCCTACGTATTGGCGCTCCGAAGAGATCACGTTTCAGGCGGCCTATGGAAACGAACGCGTCAACGCCCATTTGTACCTGCCGAAAAACGCGGCGCCACCGTACCAGGTGGTGGCGTATTTTGGCGGAGCGAACATCCTTACCGGTCGACAGTTCGGGCGGGCTTTTGAATTCGTCGTCCGTTCGGGACGGGCATTCATCGTACCCGCCTATAAGGGTACGTTGGAACGTGGGCCAGGGGACTACTACCACCTGTTGGGCCAACCGAACCGATGGAGAGAGATGAATCTTCAGCAATCCAAGGATCTGGGCCGAACCATCGATTACCTCGAGACGCGGCCGGACATCGACACACGCAAGCTGGGTTTCTTCGGCTCCAGTTATGGGGCTGCCATGGCCCCGCACATGGCTGCGGCGGAGCCTCGCATCCGATGTGTCGTGATGGTGTCCGGAGGCTCCTTCGAAAGAGTGCCGGCCGAGGTGGATTCCTGGAATTTCGCTCCCCGGGTCAAAGCCCCGGTGTTGATGGTGAACGGACGCGACGACTTCCGGTTCCCGCTGGAGACCAGCCAGCGCCCGATGTTCCACCTGCTGGGTACTCCGGAGAAGGACAAGCGGCATGTGGTTCTCGAGGGAGGTCACCTGGCGCCCGCGGGTCGTCCCGACATCATCAAGGAGATCCTCGACTGGTTGGATCGCTACCTCGGCCCCGTTCAGACGAAGTGATGGGCCATCCGACCCAATTCCGCGGTCTGCGATGTGGGGCAGGTTGGCAACCTGCGGCCGATT